>JBBREH010000006.1:0-46788 GCA_038203095.1 Candidatus Doudnaibacteriota bacterium
TTTTTGTTTTTGCATATATTCAATTGTATTTTTGTTTTTAAAGCGACCTTTTATGCTTATGCTATTATTATCTCATAAAATCCATCATTTAAAAAACTAACTGTTTTTGGCTATTTTAGGCCAAAGGCGTAAGTCCTACTAATATTATTATAGCGATATTTTTCCAAATTTTTTGTGTTTTTGTCATTTTGTTTTTTAATAACTACTATTAATTATAGCTATGCCAAAAAATAAATAAACCAGCAATAGAATGAGTAAAATTAACGAACAAGTAAGCCATATATAATTTTTTCCTTTTTTAGCAAGAACAATCAACCAGCCAGTGGCTAATATTGAAATAACTAAAAATCCTACTTTAAAATAATTTTGATAATCTTCTAGCCAATTACCAGCATGACGAAAAAGCCTATCATATACAAAACCTAGTAAATTAGGAATTATGACTAAAAAAACTAATATATTTATTTTTTTCATTTTGTTTCTTTTAACCCGCCTAAATTTTAGTCAAAATTTTGGCGAGTAAATTAATTTTGCCCTTTTAAATATAATAGCAATTTTAAAAACCTCGTCAAATAAGCAGACATTTATCAAAATTCCGCCCGCTTAAAAAGGCGGAAATTTATTCAATAATATTTTGCACCCTACCCACTTCCCCGCTCTCCAGGCGCACTTTAATGCCGTGAGGATGGAAAGCCGAGTTAGTTAATAGCTCTGTCACCACGCCGCGGGTTAATTGACCGGTTCGCTGGTCTTCTTTTAAAACCACGTCCACGGTTAAGCCAATTTTTATATCTTCACGATTTTGTCCCGACATAATAATTATTTAAAAATTTCTCTGCTCAGTTCACTTAAACCAATTTTCTTTTCCGATGAATACAAAATAACCTTAAACTCGCCAACCGCACCCTGAATTTCCTTTAATTTTTTTTGCACTTCCGACTTTTTAAGTTTGTCCATTTTATTTGCGACAACTATTACATTTTTATTTTTTTGCTTTAAGCTATGCAGCATTTGGTAATCTGTCTCGGTCACGCCTACATTGGCATCTACTATTAACACCACAACCTTTTGTGCGTAGTTTGAACCCAGTAAATACCAATAAATCAGCTGCTGCAAACCCTCCTGCACGCTTTTGGAAGCTTTGGCAAAACCATAGCCGGGCAAGTCAACAAAATAGACATTTTTTCCGCCCGAGGCCGTAATTTTAAAAACATTAACTTCTTGAGTATGGCCCGGAAAAGAGCTGGTTTTAGCCAAAGCCTTTTGGCCGGTAAGTGAGTTAATTAAGCTTGATTTACCCACATTTGAGCGGCCAACAAAAGCAATTTGTGCAATACCGTCGGTTAAAATTTCATCCGGCCCCACGAGCCCTTTAACAAACTTAGCTGAAGTAATATTCATAAGGGTATTCTAGCAGAAAACCAACTATAATAAACAGCTCTTACTAGCAAAATCTACTTTGTAACTGATACATCTTTTATTTTGCCGGCAATAATTTGCACACTGCCGGAAACATGCTTGCCCCAAACCCGCAGGCTGTCTCCTGTTTTTATTTGCCCTTGGCTTAAGGACTTGCCGCTTTTGTTTTGCAAAGTTGCGAAACTAATTTCCACACCGTAAATTACATTGGTGTTGCCAAGCACTGTTAACGAATTGCCATTCACCATTGTAACTGACCCGGTAAAATCAATGCCTATTAAACGTATAGTGGCCTGGATTTGAGTGGCCAAAACATTCACACTACTCCTATCCCATGTGCCCTTTATGGTAGCGCTAAAACCTAGCTCTAAATCTTTAAAAGTTACGCTTTTGCCATTTTTACTAAAGCCGGTAAAATTATTGGTTTGGATAGCTTGGTTACCATGCTCTTTGCTCTGTAAAGTAAAACTGGCATCTGCAGGATTTATGGCAATAATCTTTCCGGTAAAACTGCTACTATGGGCATACAGCGACATGTCACGAATTGAGCTGGCGCTAATACTAAAGTCCGGCCAGAGGACTCCCTTAACTTCAATTTTATCTCCCGGCAAGAAATCGGCAAACAACATACTGCTACCATTCTTGCGCTGTAAAGCGGCGTTGGCAATATCTACTGAATAGATTGAGGCGGTGCTATTAGTAAAAACCAGTTGACTACCACTAATTTTTGTAACTGTGCCGGTAAAAGTTTTGGCACCCGTGGCCAAACTTACGCCGGGCAAAATTGCCCAGGCAAACAAAAATAAACCGAATATTTTTTTCATTTTATTTTTAGTTTCTCCATCATTTTGATGGTAATTGATATCCTATTTATATTATTAAACAATCGTTCACCTAGTGTCAACCCCGTTAAAATTATTCTTGTATTTTTTTACTCCAAAACATAATTAATATAAAAAGCTCTATATTTATTAAAGAATTTAACTTATTTCTAACGTGGCCACCTTAAATTTTACAATTAAAAAGATAACCCTAAATTGAGTTATCCACAATAAAGATATTAAAACCTGCTTCCAAATAAGACGCCTATTTTATAAGCTGAGCCAAGACAGGGTAAACCCGGTCGGCAATTTTGGTGTAGCCGAGGTCGTTGGGATGCACGGTGTCCGACATAACCTGCGCGTTGCCAAACAGACCGTTTAGGACATCGGACACATAAGCGGTCTGATACTGGTTGTGGAGTTTTCCAAAGCCGGGCTCAAACTTGTCGCCAATTAAACTGCCCCTTATGCCAAGCAGTAAAACTATGGCTCCCCGGCTTTGCAAGTTTTGGATAATTTGGCCCAGATTGCTAAAAGTTGTTTCTTTGGGAATTTGTTTTAAACGATCATTCCCGCCCAAAAGTAGCAGGACAACTTTGGGATTATACTTATCTAACTCGCTTAACCTGGCCAAACCGTCTGCCGTGGTATTACCGGACACGCCCAAATTAATAATTGGCTGGCCAATTCTGGCCGAGAGTAATGAAACAAAATTTTTATCTGCATAAGACGCGCCTACGCCTTCCACTAAGCTGTCGCCAAAAGCCACAATATCTGTGCCATTTGAAGGGTAATTTTTTACCATCGGGGTTTTGTCCGATTTAAAATGCCAAAAAACTGCCCCAAACAAAACAATCATTCCAATGACAATGTAATAAGATTTTTTCATTTTAAAAATACTTCCAAAGCGCCATCGCCACCGTTATAAAGCTTGGCGGTCTGATATTTGACATTGTGCTTGTCCAAATAATTCTGAACAAAATTTTTGAGCACCGGCCCTGTCTCCCTGAACGTTGCTTTTCCCGTAATTATCCTTACGTGAGTATACTTTAATTCCTTTACCAGCTCGTCTAAAACAACTTTTGCTTCCTGGGTAGTATGTCCGTGCAAATCTATAATTGTTTCCGGCTTGCGTTCGTACTTGTTCATAAATTTCTATCTATCGTCAATTCGGGCAAATTGGAGAATGATGAATTAAAAAACAAGCTTACAAACCTTGGCAAATTTCATTAATTTCCTGCTGGGAAAATAACTTATATAGCACTTCTCTTACGATTGCTTCTTTTTTGTCTTTGCCCCATAATTTATCCGGTCCGCCGGGTTTTAGTTCTTTGCGCCAATTTTTTACCAATTCAATAACATTGCGCATGGGCAAACTAACCAGCACTATTTCCAAAATAGTACCACCGTTTCCCAGACGCTCCTTTGCTTTTTGTATTTGATGTTGTTTGTGTTCAACATTTTTCTGGCTTTCGTTAAGAGTGAACTGCACGCCAATGTCTGTAATACCCCTAAGAGCCTTAACACCGACTCCCCGGCTGCGCATGGGCCGATGGATAATAAAATCCATTTTATGCTCGACATCCTGTAAAAGATTTGCTTCTTCCACAGAATAACCGACGCCACTGTCTATAAAAAGCTTCTTTAATAAATTACGAACCAATTTTTCGGCTATCAACCCGGCATGTATTTCTTCCGGTTCCTGATCACGGGCAGAGTATGCCTTAAATAGGCCACGGTCAGTATAAGCATTGCCTAATTTTTCCGCTGAAATTTGCTCGTCTAACAGTCTTCTTAACTCCCTTTTGGCGGTTTCAATTAAATATTGTTGCCTAGTTTCCCGGTCAACGGAGGCATCTAAATTATACACTACGCCCCATTCGCCATCAGTCAAAATTTCTCCTTGGGTTAAAGATTCGTTTCGGGAGTTAGCCAATACAAAACAATTTGTCATTTCATCATACTTGACCGACCGGCCACCCAAATATTTCTTTTCATATTTTGGATTTTTTGCAAGCTCAACAAGATCATTTTTTAATTCCAATAAAACTGCCAATTTTTTATTTTCCAATTCATCAATCCTTAACTGAACTTCCCTACTCATTCCTTTTGGTTTTCTGTTAAAAGCCGCTTCCAATCCAGCCTTAATCGCCTCCGGGCTGCTTACCTGGTGGACTTCCGAGCTTTGAATTGCGCCAAAATTAACCAACTCTGAGCTTCTCAAGTTGCGATCTTTTTGCATAGAGAAAAAAATTAAAAAAGTTTACCATTTTTGTCCTGCCCGGTTTCTTTGGCCCAGGCCAAGAGCAGGCGGTTTAAAAAGTCCTGCGGATTTTTTTCGCTTTCCAAAAATTGGGCAAGCACGGTAGCCACGCTAATTATAATATGATATTCTTCCAGTCCGCGTTGTTTGGCTTTTTGCCAGGCCGGATGTCCGGTATTTATAGTGAGAACATCTTCCGTAACTCTACCAAGCGGCATTTCCGAGGTGTCAGTAATTTCCGCTAATACTAATTTTAGCCCTGAAGTTTTTGCCCTTACTGTTTTTATTTTTGACTCATCAAACACTCCGGTTGGTGGAAGATCTCGTTTTGCCTTAAATTCATTTTGATTTTGTTCGGCAACCAAGCCGGGCTGCTTATCAGCATTTTCCAGTTCCGACGAATCAGGCAAAACAGTTTGTTCGTTAGCTTTTTCCTTGCGCGCTTTACCCGGCATTTGGCTATGCTTACTGCCAATTAAACTTTCAAGTTCCGGAAAATCATCCACAAGCTGATTTAGCGCTCCGGTTATGGTTTGATTTAAAGGCTTAAGCAATTTTTCCGGCGCGGCAGGCGCAGCTTCCCTGTCTTCCCCCAGTTCCTTTAATATTGGTAGCACCGCTTCCTGAATGGCTTTGCGGAATTTATAATATTTTTTTAGGCTGTTCTGGTCGCTCAAGAAATCATTTTTATTGGTGGTCAAAATTTCCGACAATGCCGGAATTTCCACCAGGCCCGTAAGCTGTTCAGAATTTTTTGGCAAAATACCCACCCATTCCCAGCCGCCTTTAATAACCTTGCCAAAAGTGGAAATCCATAAGCCGGAAGGCAAAGAAGTGGCGCTCGCGCTTTGCCCCAGCATTTTTTTGAGCCAAGTCGGCTCTATGCCGGTTTTAACCAAAAAACCCACACCGGCCGGATGCCGGCTTTTGCCCATAGTCACGTTAAACCAATGCTGGAGCTCTTCCTGTCCTTCTTCCGGCAATGCCAATTTTTTGCCGTTAATAAAAAAGCTTACCGGCTTTTTATAAAAATATTTTAAAAATCGCTCATAAAATTTTTGCGACAGCAATGGATAAAAATGCTTAACAATGGCCGCTTCCACAAATTCAGCCTTTAGCAAATGAGCCTGGGTATCTGTAAAATAGAGGCTAATAGCTGTGCCGCGCGACGTTTTAACCGAGCCGGCAAACGGTACAAACTTCCATGGAGCACGGTACGGCCCTGTCATACTCCACTCGGTGGCACACTGCGAACCATAGCCGCCCTTACTTTCGGTTACGACTTTTTCCGTAATAAGCAAAGAAAGTTTGGCACCTACTCCGGCAAAGCCAATACCCATTCCCCGCTGTTTGCTGGAAGACGCAATATTATGGTACTCCTTAAGCTGAGCGCGCTTCATTCCCATGCCGTCATCACAACAGCTAATAACCCTGTTATTTGCGTCTATATTAAAGCTAATATTTAAAGCCTTGCCGTCCAAGGCATTAGCCACCAGCTCGGTTAAAATTACCTCTTCCAGAGGCGAAGTATAGGCATCACGAATGTCTTCCAATAAATGCTTTAAATTTACCCGGGTTTCATTGACCATAAAAAATAGCCTTACTAAGGCTATTTTACTATTTTTTAAGAAGTTTGGCTATCAAGAAAAAGGGCTATTTTTGAGCGTGTTTCCGCCATTTTAAAATTTAAAATATTACCAACCTTTTAAACTTTTAGCCTACTTTCCGTATTTAGATTCTTTTTCAGCAACTCTGCCATTGCTAAAAGACTCATAAATTTCGTCATTATTTACCAAAAAACCGAGCCTTGTTTTATTATCAAACCGCCGGTCAAAACTCCATTTTTTCCAAGTCTTCACCCATGCCGGAAAAACCATGGCCGGTTTTATTTTGTCGGTCAAAGGCGGCTTTTAGCCCTGATTCTGACAAGTCCACGCCCAAATTTTCAGCCACTTTCATTGCGCGACAAATTTCGCAGTCATCAAAACCTTCAAACTTTGCCATAAAATTTTAGTTAACTATAATTTTACCTTTTCAAATAACACTTAGAGCATTCCCAATATTCAATATATTTATAGACCATCGGGTCTTTTTTCATAACCCGCACAACCCTGTTCCCCACTTTTGCCTCACGATAGCCTGCTTTAAGCGCCTCATACAAAGCCTTTTTGGTGTGTAATGGTATTTTACCAAAATAATGCCCGCCGTGATAAGACTTATTACTGTAAATAATTACATTAATTCCCTTGCCGCAAATTACGCAAGTTTTTTGTTTTTTCGATTTTATGGTTTTAATCATAGGAAACGTGTCCGCGGTGTTCAATTTCCATTACCTGCACAAGCTTTATATCTTCACGGATTATATAAATAATCCTGTACGGCCAAACTTTTATTTTTCTTTTGCCAGAATATCCGCCTTTCATTTTTTCTCCCAAAAAAGGATTGCGCTTTAATTCTTCCAAGGCGTCTAAAATTCTAACTTGCCAAGGCAAAGGAGTTTTATTTATAGTTTTATTTGCTGATTTTGGAATATGCACATAAAAACTGGCGGGCATATTATTTTTTTCTTTTATTTACAATATATCTATTTGCCCTTTTGGTTTTTTCCATGACTACAAATTCTTTTTTTACTTCATAATTTAATTCCTTTTTTAACTCCTCAAGGGTTACGTATTCTCCCCGCTCAAATTCTTTTTCAACCGACTCCATGCGTTTGGCAAAACCGGGATCGCTCAATATTTCCAAGTCTTCCATAAGCGAATCAAACTGGTGCGCGGACATCAGCACGGCTTTGGGCTTGCCGTTTTCGGTTAAGGTATAATAAACTTCAGGTTTTTGAACTTCTTCGACCAGCTCAAATATCCGCTTGCGGGTATTGGTTAAAGATAAAACATTTTTTGAGTTCATTAAAATTAGTGATTAGGATTAAACTGCATACAATGCTTTAGGCTCACGGACCTGCCAAGCGACTTGATCTACTCCCGAAACAAAATATTCGGTACTGGCTTTTGCTAATTCCAGAGCCTTGGCTTCGGTTTCCGCGTAAATTGTCACCTTGCCCAACTGGATTTTATTGGCAACTTGGCTAAACCAAATTTCTATTTGAAATTTGCGCACATTTTTATTTTGCATATGATCTCCTTAAACTTGATTAATTACTTATGTGTACATAATAGCGTACATCTTAAATACTACCAAATTATTTAATAAAAATATCACTCCAACCACCTCTCCTGCTGCGCAGGATACTCCTCTTTTTTAAGGAGGAGGTTACTGACACTTAAAGCAAATTCTTTTCCTTAAAACTCATATATCCGGTGCCGGCAACTATAACGTGATCTATTACCTCAATTCCCAACAAGCTACCACTGTCGCAAAGTCTCTTGGTAATGGCTAAATCTTGGTCGCTGGGTTCTAGGCCACCGGAGGGATGATTATGGGCAACAATAATGTGAGCGGCATTATGTTTTATTGCCGGCTCAAAAACTTCACGAGGGTGAATTAAGGAGGCGTTTAACGTACCAACCGAAATAAGCTCGCGTTTTATTTCCCGATTTTGCGTGTCCAAAAAGAAAACTACAAAATGCTCTTTTTTGCTTTGACGAATGTCTTTTAAGGCTTCCCAAACCTCGCGCGGTGACAAAATAAGCCTAACCTGTTTGTCTTTAAGCAGTCTCCTACCCAATTCAAAGCAGGCAATGATTTCACAGGCTTTAGCCGCTCCAAGACCGTGGATAGCTTTTAACTCTTTAAAACCGGCGTTTGCCAATTTACTGTCGTTAAATTGTTTAAGAATTTTTTTGGATAAATCCAAAACCCCTGTTCCCTTTGGGCCTGTTCTTAACAAAATTGCCAAAAGCTCGGCTTCAGAAAGTTTTTCCGCTCCATACTTTTGTAATTTTTCCCTGGGCTGTTCTATTTTATCTAAGTTTGGTATCGGCACAAAAAAACGATTATATATCTACATAGTATACAATCGTTCACTATTTGTAAAGTGGATAACTTTTAATTCTGGGGATGCTATTACCCGAACATCGTTATTCAAAAAATATTGCTTTAAGAACTCAAAAGAAACTAATCTAGATTTTCTTCCAATTTTTGCTTTTCTGCTTGTAATTCTACCTTCTTTTCTTGATAAAATAAAAATTCTCGCTGTATTTTATCTATTTCTGCTCTATTCAATGCCCTATAGTACCTATCTGAAACGTCTTGCAACTTTTTATCAACTTCGCGAATATCACGAAGAATCAAAACAGTTTCTGCTTCAATTATTGCCCTTGGCCTTCCGGCATCTTTTGACCCTCCTCGTTCTGTAATCATAAATATTGTTGTTAATTGCCCACTTAACTTTGGCAGACTATTAAAGATATTTTACTCCGTTTTCAAACTTTGACAAAATTATTCATAAACTCCACAATCCTTTGGTCCAAAATAATATCGTGCGAGGTAATTGGGCGTTTTAAATACAAACCTTCCAGCGTGCGGCATCTTGATAAAGCCACATAGAGCTGACCATGGGCAAAGGTGCCAGTTGAAAGGTCAACATACACTTTGTCAAAAGTTTTACCCTGTGCTTTGTGGATGGTGACGGCCCATGCAAGCTTAAACGGGTACTGGGTAAAGGTGCCCGTAGTTTGGCTGTCCACGCTTTGGGTGTGGCTGTCCAAAACAAATTTAAACATTTCCCAGGTGTGCGGGCTAACATAAACGGTTTCACCGGTTTCGAGTTCTACGATGATTTTATCGGCTGAGGGATTTTCATCGGATTCATCCCAGGGATTTTTACCACCTCCCTCCGCTAGCGCGGAGTACTCCTCCTTGTCAGGAGGAGAATACTGTACTTCGTTGTCATCATTATTATTATTTTCATTATTATTTTTTGCCTTTACTATTCCAACCACTTTCCCCATTGTCCCATTTACCCAACGTTTTTGCTGGTCGTTATTGAGCATCATAATTTGGGCGCCGATTTTTACTTGGAGATCTAAGTCTGTCGGCAAAGCTCTATCCGCAAAACTGCCCCGCGCTGTGCCGGTATATATTTTTAAAGGCGATGATAATTTTTCTAAGAAAAAATTATTCACTCGGCTGGCCTGGGCATTATGTGGCGTTAAATAAATGGCAAACTGCTCAAAGGTAAACTTTTTCTCTCCCGGCTGCGTTCGGGTATTTAAGACCTGTAAATGTTCCTGCGTCGCCGCATTGTTGCGCACGGCGTTGAGTACGTCTTTAAAAGCCTGGTCTTTTTGTCGATAAATTGTTTTAAGATTAATGTACTCAAAGTTGGAATTTTTAAAACTACGCGCGTCAAAAAAATACGGACTTTGATACTCTTTTATTAGCCCATTACCAGGATTAAAATCTCTTTCCACCGGCGGCAATTGATACAAATCACCAATAAAGACCATTTGCAAACCGCCAAACGGCAGTTCTCTTTGCGGCCCGTTTAAACGTAAAAATTTATCCACACAGTCCAAAAGGTCGGCGCGCACCATAGAAATTTCGTCTATAATTACAGTTTGCAACTTTTGTAAAAGTTTTAATTTAGAAGTGCCCGGCATTAATTTTTTGACTCCAGATAAAGTAATATCTGGTCCAAAGCCACAAAAAGAATGAATGGTCTGACCTTCCACGTTAAGCGCGGCCACGCCCGTAGGCGCCAAAACAACAACATTTTTTTGGGAGGTTTTTCTAAAATAATTTAAAAGCGTAGATTTCCCTGTGCCTGCCTCGCCGGTTAAAAACAAATTAACTGACGTTGTTTCCAAAATCCGCAAAGCTTCCAGCGCCTCAGGATTACCAGAAACGTCTAATTGCGGAATTGTACTGGATTCTTTAAGGCCGATAAATCGGCGCGCTACACCACTACTACCAAATCCTACATCGTCCCGACCAAATTTTTCAACCGTGCCAACTAATTGCTCCAGCTTATGGCGAAGCAGCTCGCCTTTTACCCCGCCCAATTTTTCTGACACCCTTTTTAAAAATGCCAAATACGTCTCGCGCTTGCCGCTAGCATAAGCTTTATATTCCCGATGTAAAATTTCATCTTTACCGCCTAAAAATGCTTCCTGTACTTCTTTGTTCAACTGCTCAGCTCGATATTGGTCCCGGCCATAATCCCAGTCCGGAACGTCCGGAAAATATTTTGCCAGCCTCGCTTTGAGCCCACCGGAAGCACGGCCAAACTGCTGAATTAACTCCACCAAAAAACCCTCAAAATCCCCCGGCTGTTTCCCGCGGAATTCTATATACATTTTCTTAAGCAACTCGTCCTCCGCCGCCTCCCACTTTTTGCCTATCTTAGGATATTTACCGCGCAGTTCTGTAATGCTAAATTTTGGATTTTGATTGTCATCTGCCATGTCTATATAGAGTACCCAATCGTTCACCCTATGTCAACCCCGTTAGAAAGCCCAATAAATAAAGACTAAGCATAAATTCTTTACCTAATTATACACAGTTTATTCTTTCTAACGGGGTCAAATGGATAACTCACCAAACAAAAGCCCCACCCTTTATGAAAACGAAGTTTAATTTTAAAATTTTTGAACCCCAGAATAATGATACTTAACACCTTTTCTTTTTAAAAAGTTATATAATTTCAAATCCAACTTTTTTTAAATAATCAAAAGTTGTATCATAATATTCGTTTTTACGAGTTAAGTCTTCTGCATTTCCAAAAGGCACAACAATTACCATTCCTTGTCTTGCTCGGGTTAATAGGACACGATAAGCATTTTTTAAATAGACTTGGCGTTCTAGTTTTCTTATATGATTCCAATGACTCCCAACAAAAGAAAAATTTTCCCATCCGTTTTCTGAATAACGAAAGTCAGCGTCCCAAGTTACACAAGCCCAGTCCAACTCAAGCCCCTGGACTTGAAATTCTGTAACAACATCTTCCAGGTAAAAAGAAGAGCGAACATCTTCTTTTCCATCAAGAAACCAATGAATTGGATCAACTGGTGATTTTACATGAATTGCATATGGCTTAAGTCTTTCTGCTTGAGAGGAAACAACCATCCCATAACGCTCTGTACCCCGAGCCTGTTTCTTTAGCCATTGTTTTGCCTTAACAAGATCTCGGGTAATAACAATCGGGTATTTTTTCTCAATACTTACAAATGTTTTTTGTGCATCTTCTAGTTTTAAATCTAAAACTTGTTTAACTAACAAGGAGACATTTTCAGCACGAAATGAACGCATCGATACAGATAAGTGTAACTCGTCTTTCTTAACCACATTTGCATGTGTCTTAATTTTGTCCAAAACCTTTTCTGTTCCATACTCACTATCTGAAAGCCTTGATGATATATAGATATGCCAATCCGGAAATGAGCGATTTAAAGATTCAATCCACTCGCTAATTCCAGCCTCCCCAACATTAATTTCTTGTCCGCCACCCACAAGACAAACAACTACAGCCCAATCTGGATGACGGTCAAGACAGGAAATTAAAAATTCAGGCTCGGACTTGTTAAAATTTGGCGTATTCTTTTTTCTTTTCATAAAATTTGCTGTTTGTTGCAAATTCCATGCTCTTTGTGCCTCATCAAATAATGCTACGTGTTCAATAGGCGACTTTTTAAAATCCACCAGACATTCATCACGAAAATTGTGCACATTCTGAATAAAAATCTTTACGTCGCTCATTGCTTCACTTTTTTTGAATTTGCGTCCTTGCTCCTTTTCATGGCGGACTTTGTCTCTAGCCAAAGCCTCACGAAGGATAGCAACTAAAGGACCATTTCCGGAAAGAAACACACTATAAAGATCGTTATCTTTATCAATGTGCTTCGTTGCTATATTTAAACCGACTAAAGTTTTACCAGCACCTGGAACTCCTGTAAGAAAACAAATTGATTTTTGTGATTTCTCTTTTGAATAACGGATAATTTCGGATATTGCATCAGATGTCTCACTAAGGTTAATTGCACTTGCGTCGCTACGAGAAATTTCACTTACAGAGTGTCCATTATATAATGCCATTGCTGCCTCAATGATAGTTGGAGTTGGCTGATATCTTCCAGCCTCCCATTTTGTTGGATCGATAGCGACACCATCAGTAAAGCTCAGTACATCAGCAATCACTCTTCCAAATAGTTCTGTATTACATTTTATTGGCAAAAGTAATTTGTCATTATGCGAAGTTGCGGCAACTAAAGCTATTGAGCTTTTTGCCTTTGTGGCAATCAATATTGGTGCAATAAAATGTTCATGGCTTGTTTCGTGAAAATTTTTCAAATCTAGGGCATAATCCAAAACTTGGTCGACTGCGTAAGAATTAAATTCACTTTCGCCTATTTTAAATTCTATAACAAAAATTGCTGCGCCTATAATAACTACAATATCAATTCTTTTTCCCATTCGCGGAATTGAGTACTCAAAATAAATAGAACCCTGATAGGGTTTCAAAATTTTTCGCAAAATATAAATCTCTTCTAACCATGCATCCTTTTGAGTTTGTTCCAAGGCAAAATCGTTACTTGTAACCAGTTTGCCAAGTATCTCATCAGTTGAAGAATTAATAAACTTTTCTATTGTGTCAGAATAATACTCTCTTTTCATATTTCTTCCAATCCTTAATTACAATTTCACAGGCAAAGCTAAGCCCAAGGACTTTCCACTCATTCGGGCAAGTTTCCCAATATTTTACTGGTCGAACTTGCGAATACTCATTAAAATATGTAATTCCTTACGTACTCAGCTTAGGTTTACTTTATCAAAAAACCCCGCCCTTTGTAAGGGCGGGGTTTTTAATCATTTTTCTATTCGCTCGCATCCGCTGAGCTAGCGGCGGCGGCGGCTTCCAATTGCAAATTTTGCCTGGAAATTTCCTCGGTATAACCGGTACCGGCCGGAATGAGTTTGCCGATAATGACATTCTCTTTCAATCCACGGAGATAGTCGGTCTTGCCCGTAACAGCCGCTTCAATAAGCACGCGTGTAGTTTCCTGGAAACTCGCCGCGGCTAAAAAGGAATCTGTATTTAAAGACACCTTGGTAATTCCCATTAAGAGCTGGTCGGACTCAACTATGCGCTTCCCCTGAGCTTTGAGTTGCTCGTTTACAAAGCCCAACTTGGCCTTGTCGGCAATTTCACCGGCTACTAATTCACTTTCACCCGAATCGGTAATGCGCACCTTTGAAAACATTTGCTTAACTATAACTTCAATGTGTTTGTCGTGAATATTCTGACCTTGTGAGACGTAAATATCTTGCACTTCCTTCACAATATATTTTTGCGCCTCCACTATGCCTTTAAGCGCCATTACCTGATTAGGGTTTAAATTGCCTTCGGTTAGCTGTTGGCCTTTCACCACCAAGTCCTGGTCTTTTACCAAGAGTGATAAAGAAGCGGGAATAATATATTCTTTTACATCATCGCCTTCGTGCACCACAATAATTTTACCTTTTTCCAAACGAACCAACCCGTCCGATTTAGCTTTGGTAGACTTACCGCTTTCATCAATAAACAAAGTTTCGCCGGACATAACTTTGCTGCCATCTTTAATTGCGGATTGAGTGCCGGAAAGTTCGTACACATCTTTTTGCACGTCAGCACCTTGAATACGGACAATATATTCTTTGTTGTTCGGCTTGGCAATGTAAACCTGTCCGTCAATTTCACTAACATATGCCATACCTTTAGGCTCGCGCGCTTCAAATAATTCTTCTACACGAGGAAGCCCCTGCGTAATATCTTTTACGCTAGCAGAACCTCCTGTGTGGAAAGTTCTCATAGTTAACTGCGTGCCCGGTTCACCAATGGCCTGCGCCGCTACAATTCCCACGGCCGCACCCATTTTAACCATATCATTGAAGCCTAAGTCATAACCGTAGCAGAGCTTGCAAACCCCGCGAGAGAGCCTACACTTAAGCACACTTCTGCATTTCACTTCTTGTATACCCAAGTCAGCGATTTCTTTGGCCTGAAGATCGTCTATGCCGGTATTTTTAGGCACAATGACTTTACCATTTTTGTCCTTCACGTCCTCAGCCGTGACTCTGCCAAACAAACGCCTGTCAAAAGCCTTGTTCATTTTCTGACTTTCTTCCAGCGAAATGATATCAAAATCTTCCGTGCCACAGTCTTCGCTATTTACTACAATGTCCTGGGCCACGTCCACCAGACGCCTGGTTAAGTAACCGGCGTCCGCGGTTCTTAAGGCCGTGTCCGACATACCTTTTCTGGAGCCGTGAGTGGAAATAAAATATTCCAAAACGTTTAGACCTTCTTTAAAGGAACCCTTTACCGGGAGCTCAATAACATCGCCGGCCGGATTAACCACCAAGCCTTTCATTCCGGACATTTGGGTAATTTGAGAGAACGAGCCTCTGGCACCGGAAGACACGAAATAGTTAACGCTTCCGTGCTCCGTTACCGTACCGGTAACAGATTTAGCAATTTTTTCACTAACATCAGCCCAAATCTCTACAACGCGGTTATAACGCTCTTCTTCGGTAAGCAGACCTTCGCGGAATTGCTGATAAGTACCTTCAACTTCCTCATCTGCGATTTTTAGCATCGGCTGTTTGCCGTCCGGCACCAATAGGTCGTCCATACCCCAAGAAAGGCCGGACTTTTTCATGTAATAAAAACCAGTGCGCTTAATTTCATCAATCAGTTCAGCGGTGCGGTCGTTACCCAAAAGGCGATGCGCCTCACGCACCAAACCCTGGAGCTTCTTTTTATCAAAGTTCTCATTTCTAAAACCTAATTCCAACGGCACAACTTTGTTAAAAATTAAGCGCCCCACACAAGTGTCTATCATTTGGCCATCTTCCAGTCTAACTTTAATTTTGGCCTGAATGTGAACATGGTTATTGTTGTAAGCTAAAATAGCTTCGCCCGGGTTGGCAAAAATTTTACCTTCACCCTTGGCGCCTTCACGCAAGCGGGTAATATAGTAACAACCCACTACAACGTCTTTGTCCGGAGTCATAACCGGATCGCCGGAGGCCGGTTTTAGCAAGTTGTGGGCGGAGACCATAATTTCACGTGCTTCTTTTTGAGCGGCTTCCGTGAGTGGGACGTGCACGGCCATTTGGTCACCGTCAAAATCCGCGTTAAACGCAGCACAAACCATTGGATGAAGCTGAATGGCCTTACCTTCTATAAGCACGGGCTGAAAAGCCTGAAAACCTAAACGATGCAGAGTTGGAGCACGGTTAAGCAAAACATAGTGACCTTTAATAACCTCTTCCAAAATATCATAAACTTCTGTTCTGCCCTGTTCTATAAGTCGGTTGGCACTGCGTACATTGTGAGCAAATTCCCGGCCAATAAGTTTGGAAATAACAAAAGGCTTAAATAATTCTAAAGCCATCATTTTGGGCAATCCACACTGATGAAGACGTAAGCGAGGACCAACAACTATAACTGAGCGTCCGGAATAGTCAACGCGCTTACCAAGCAAGTTTTGGCGAAAACGACCTTGCTTGCCTTTAAGCATGTCAGCAAGTGAGCGCAGTTTACGCTTTTGACCTGTCGAAGCAGTGACTTCCTTGCCATGACGGATACTGTTATCTATTAAAGCATCCACAGCTTCCTGCAACATACGTTTTTCATTACGCGTAATTACCTCAGGAGCTTTAATTTCAAGTAATTTTTTTAAACGATTATTTCGATTAATAACCCGGCGGTACAAATCGTTTAAGTCGGACGCAGCAAAACGGCCGCCGTCTAACTGAACCATTGGACGTAAATCCGGCGGAATAACCGGTAGCATACTAATTAACATCCATTCCGGACGGAGGCCGGAATTAATTAAAGATTTTACGAGCTTTAAACGCTTGAGCATTTTGCGCTCGGCCTGGCCTTCCAATTCCGGAGCCTGCGCCTGCAAATCGGCCAAAAGCTGCTCCAAATTAACTTCTTCAAGCAAGCCTTTAATTCCCTCGGCGCCAATACTGGCCGAAAAAACCGGCCCGTACTTTAAAGACAAGTCACGATAATTAAGTTCGCTAATAACCTGATTTTTCTTAATTGATTTTAATTCTGACCGAGCCTGGTCACGAATAGTCTCTAACTGATCATTTTCCTTACTCCAAGCATCTTTAAGCCTGGTAACTTCCACGTCAATTTCCGCATTTACCAAATCCGCGTCTTTATTGCCGGCTTTTTGAGAAATAGCGGAGCGGCTTTTACCAATTAACGTTTCGTGTTTGTCTTCAATTTCTTTTTTCTTAATTTTGAATTCACGCTCAATCTGTTCCAGTGTCTGCATCCGGGCTTCTTCATCAACATTCGTAATAATATATGCAGCAAAATAAACCACTTTTTCCAATTCCTGCACGCCCAAATCCAAAATTAAACCCAAGCGAGACGGCACGCCACGCAAAAACCAAATATGGGCAACCGGCACCGCCAGCTTAATGTGACCCATGCGCTCACGACGAACAGAAGATTTGGTAACCTCCACGCCGCACTTATCACACACAATGCCTTTATAGCGAATTCTCTTGTACTTGCCACAGTAGCATTCCCAGTCCTTAATTGGACCAAAAATCTTTTCGTCGAACAAGCCGTCCTTTTCCGGACGCTGTGTTCTATAGTTAATGGTTTCCGGCTTGGTTACCTCGCCATGCGACCAGTCTAAAATGGTCTCGGGAGAAGCAAGCCTAAGCCTTACTCCGGTGAAATCTTCTGTTTGGGTGAACATATGAGGAAGTGGTTAATTAATAGTTTGTAGTTTGTAGAGGATGACCTTTGTCACCCTACATCAGAATCATGACTTTTTGCAGGCCAGTGGCCTGTGCTACACTTTACCGCTTGCATCCTTGATTGCTTGACTCCCTACTTCCCCTTCTTATCCTTCTTGTACTTCTTGTTGTCTTTTTTAACTTCATCCGCAAAAAGCGAGATTTCGGGAATAAGACTTGCTGCGGGCATATTGGGCACAATTATTTCCGGCTCTTCGCTGGCACTGCTTACCTCGCCGTCCTTGCCCAAGAGCTCTACATCCAAACAGAGTGATTGTAACTCTTTAACCAAAACTCTAAAACTCTCAGGAATGTTCGGCTTCTTAATGGGCTCACCTTTAACAATCGCTTCGTAAGTTTTACTTCTGCCAACCACATCGTCCGATTTTATGGTTAACATTTCCTGCAAAGTATGCGCTGCGCCGTAACCTTGCAAAGCCCAAACTTCCATTTCTCCAAAACGCTGACCGCCGAACTGAGCTTTACCACCAAGAGGTTGTTGAGTAATTAAGCTGTACGGGCCGGTACTGCGCGCGTGCATTTTGTCGTCTACTAAGTGATGAAGCTTAAGGAAATACATAACACCCACAGTAACTTTTTCGTCAAACTGCTCACCGGTTTTACCGTCGAACAAATACATTTTACCGTCTTCGGGAATACCGGCTTTAACCAGCTCTTCTTTAATTTGGCGTTCGCTAACTCCGTCTAAAACGGGTGTAGCTACTTTATAACCTAAATTACGCGCAGCCATACCCAGGTGGGTTTCTAAAATTTGTCCCAGGTTCATACGAGACACCACGCCAAGAGGGTTTAAAATAATGTCAACAGGCGTGCCATCTGCCATAAAAGGCAAATCTTCCACCGGAATAACTTTAGAAATGACACCCTTATTACCGTGACGACCGGCCATTTTATCACCAACCTGAATTTTCCTTAAAACCGCGACCGAAACCTGAATGCTACGAATTACACCGGACTGTAGCTTGTCTCCGGCGGCACGAGAAAATTCACGAATATTGACCACTTTACCATATTCACCGTGAGGCAGGGTTAGGCTGGTGTCTTTGACGTCGCGAGATTTTTCACCAAAAATTACGCGTAAAAGCTTTTCTTCCGCAGTTAAGTCAGTCTCGCCTTTTGGGGTAATTTTTCCAACCAAAATGTCGCCGGCTTTTACCTGCGCGCCAATACGAATTACGCCGGTCTCATCTAAATCCTTTAACTTT
This sequence comes from Candidatus Doudnaibacteriota bacterium, assembly GCA_038203095.1. Taxonomy (GTDB): domain Bacteria; phylum Patescibacteriota; class Doudnabacteria; order UBA920; family UBA920; genus PALSA-1336. Next base: position 18,438 of record JBBREH010000006.1, read on the forward strand.
TCATCACCCACGTTGGGGATGTCGCGGGTTACCTGCTCGGGGCCTAACTTAGTGTCGCGTACGTCAATTTTAAAATCATCTATATGAATGGAGGAATAGCGATCCATTTGCACCAAGCGTTCGCTTAGTAAAATAGCATCTTCATAATTTCCACCTTCCCAAGACATAAAAGCCACTACCACATTTTGCCCTAAAGCCAGTTCGCCACCTTCGGTGGAAGCGCCGTCGGCCAGGACATCTCCTTTTTTAATTTTTTGGCCTTTGCTGACACGAACAATTTGGTTAATAGAAGTGGCTGAGTTGGTACGGAGGAATTTCAACAAGTGATACTCTTTCTTTTTACCCTTGTCGCCGACTACGGTAATTTTGTCGCCAACGACAGATGTAACCTGGCCGTCTTCTTCGGCTAAAACCACAGTGCCGGAATCGCGAGCGGCCTTACCTTCCATGCCGGTACCAACCAGCGGAGCCTGTGGCTTAATGCAGGATACGGCCTGTCTTTGCATGTTAGAACCCATCAAGGCGCGGTTAGCGTCATCGTGCTCCAAAAACGGAATTAATGACGTCGTTACAGAAATAATCTGCTTAGGCGAAACATCAAGCGCATCTATGTCATCGGTGGAAGCCATGGACGGAACGGTATGTACTCTAACACTAGCGCGGGGTTCTACAAAATAATTGTCGTCATCTATTTTAATATTGCTTTGGCCAATAATTAAGCGCTCTTCTTGATACGCGTCCATATACGCAATATCACTGGTAGCGCGAGGCTTAATTCTAATTTCCAGGAGCTGATCATACTTAGCAATTTCTTTTGCCTGACTGCTGGAAATAGTTTGACCGGCGGAAATTACCACTTTACCTTTTTCGTCCTTAACATCAAAAAGTGCAATTTCATCAACCGCATCTTTGCCATCATTTTTTGCGTGTTTTTTTACCACACGGTACGGCGTTTCAATAAATCCAAAATCATTTACCCTGGCATAAGTTGCCAAGTGGGCCACTAAACCAATGTTTGGACCTTCCGGGGTGGTAATTGGACAAAGTCTGCCGTAATGAGAGTGGTGTACGTCGCGAACTTCAAAACCGGCACGTTCTCGAGAAAGACCACCTGGACCCATGGCACTAAGACGACGCTTGTGTTCAAGCTCAGCCAACGGATTAGTTTGATCCATAAACTGAGAGAGTTGAGAGGAGGAAAAAAATTCCTGCATCGTAGCAACAATCGGACGCACGTGAATAAGTTGTGCCGGGGTCACGGTTTCTAAGTCAGCGAGCGACATTCTGTCTTTAGCGATTCTGGCCATACGAGAAAGACCAACACGGAAGCGGGCTTGAATTAGTTCGCCAATGGCTCTAACTCGACGATTTGCCAAATGGTCAATATCATCAGCTACGCCCTGGCTAATATTTAATTTAATCACTTCCCGTACCACTAAAATTAAATCTTCTTTAGTCAAAAGAGGTCCCTCTCGTTTCGCTGAAAGCAACATTGATTCAATAGAGTCAGGCTGAGCTGAGCCGGCACTTTCGCTATCTTTTACGTTTAAGCGTTGGTTAAACTTGTAGCGACCCACGGCGGAAAAATCATAACGTTCGGTATTAAAAAACATGCCTGAAATCAAAGATTTGGCGTTATCTACCGTTGCCAAATCGCCGGGACGGATTCTTTTATAGACTTCCTTAAACCCTTCGTCTGCATTAGTGGATGCGTCTTTTTCTAAAGTATTCTGTATATATTTAGTGTCCGGATCGGTTTCTACGTCAGCGAAGGCTGCTAATATTTCTTCGTTCAATGATAGACCAAACACTCTTAATAAAGCGGTAATCGGGATCCTGCGTTTTCGGTCAATTTTCACACCAATCACGCCGGCGGCATCGGTATCCAATTCTAGCCAGGCACCGCGATTAGGAATAATTTTTGCTCCATAAAAGTTTTTGTTACGCAAATTCTCGGCTGTAAAAAATACACCCGGAGATTTAATTAGCTGACATACTACTACACGCTCCACGCCATTGATAATGCAGGTGCCACGCGGAGTCATTAAAGGGAAATCGCCAAAATAGACATCCTGGGTTTTGGTCTTGCCGGTAACTTTGTTGATTAATTTGGCTGAAACATACAGCGGCGCCTCGTAAGTGGTATTACGTTCGCGGGAGGTAAACTCATCATATTTAGGCTTGTCAAAAAAGTGCTCACCAAAAAGCAATTCCAAATTTTTACCGGTAAAATCTTTTATGGAAGTAACCTCACCCAATAACTCTTTTAAGCCTTTTTCTACAAACCATCGGTAGGAATTAAGTTGGACCTCAATTAAATTAGGTAACAGGGCTGTTTCGTGGCTGTCGGTAAAAAATTTGCGAGGCGCAAAAATGCTATCCTGGGATTTTACCGTAACCGAGGATATGGCTTCAGATTTATTTGCCATTTATGTAAATAAATGTCTTTCAGCCAAAAATCGCACAAATTTTGGCTTATTTAAGATTAAATTCAAAGTCCATAGAATTTGAGGATATAGGAATTACGCTTTTGTGACAATTTTGAGGCATTTTCCGAGGATTTTTGGAGGCGTAGCGAGCTACGCCGATAAAAACCGGAGGAAAATAACGAAAAAATTGGCCAAAGGCGCTTTAGGACACGGCTCCGCCGGGTCTAAAGCGACGTAAGCGTAGATCCTACCAAAAATATTCCACACTCTCTATTTCTTCCCAAAATCATGATGGAGAGCGCAAAACATCCCCCTTTTTCACATAGAAAAAAGGGCCGATCCACAAAAGGCTATAGGCTTATCAAATTGTGCATATTTAGATTGTAGCAGTCAAGAAAATTTTGTCAAGTGCCTCTCGTGGAGGCACTTGACTCAGGCCTGTCGTCAGAGCCAAAAAAAACAAAGATAACAACTAACTTGTATTTCTATACTACCACAACCGTCCACACCTTACAAGCAATTTATCCCCAAGCAAACCATTAATGCCCGATGCTCAACACCAACTTTCGCCCAAATCCCTAAAAATGCTATAATTTCTTCATGAACCCCGTTAAAAATTTATATATTTCTGACCAACGGGTATTAAAATAACAAGTTTGATCTACTAAAAATTGTCTTTATGGAAATTTCTAACGGGGTGAATGATGTCATTTCTGTCAAAAACCTAATCAAAACCTACCCCCTGGCCAAAGGAAAAACCCTGAATGCATTGAACGGAATTAGTTTTAATGTGGAAAAAGACGAGATTTTCGGCATTTTAGGACCAAACGGCGCCGGCAAAACTACAACTTTGGAAATTATTGAAGGATTAAAGCACCAAACTGCTGGCCAGGTCACGGTTTTGGGTTTTGATAATATTAGACAGACGAACGAAATTAAAAAACGGATTGGCGTACAACTGCAATCATCCGACTACTTTCCACACTTAAATCTAGGCGAGCTTTTGGACCTGTTTGCCTCTCTCTACCGGCAAACTGCCAATCGCACCTACCTACTGGGCTTGGTGGATCTAAAAGAAAAAGAGCATGAAGTGGTAAAAAACCTATCGGGGGGACAAAAACAACGTTTTACCATTGCCACATCTTTAGTGAATATGCCGGCAATTTTATTTTTAGATGAGCCCACAACCGGCCTAGATCCGCACGCTCGTCGTGAAATGTGGAAACTCATTAAAAATATCAACTCACGCGGCACCACCATAGTTATGACTACCCATTATATGGAAGAGGCCGAGTTTTTATGTAATAAAGTCGCTATAATGGATAGTGGGAAAATTTTAAAAATTGCTGAACCAAAAAAACTGATTGAGGACTTATCACACACTACCCAAATAGCCTTTTTTACTTCCGAACCCTGCGATGAAAATCTATTTAAAAATTTACCCGGAGTTATCAAAATTTTCAGCCGATATCCCAAAACTATTTTGGAAATCAAGTCTTTGGACCACATATCAGCCGTTTTAAATATTTTAAAAACTGGCAACATAAATTTTTCCGGCTTCACTCTTAAAACCGCGAGCCTGGAAGACGTTTATTTAAATTTAACCGGTCGGGAATTTGGAGAATAATATGCAAAGCGCGTATCAACTATTTTTAGCCAACTTAAAAATTTTTTACCGTAACAGTCAGGGTTTTTATTGGACAATTTTAATGCCATCCATTATTTATATTGCCCTTTCGGTCTTGCCAATTGGGGCATTTTTAACCAAAGGAATAGACTATCCCAGCTTTCTACTACCCGGAATTGTGGCTATGAGCATTATGCAAACCGGAATTTACGGACTGGCTTATTGGATGGTGGATTTAAAAAGCCAAGGAATAATTAAACGCTTTCTGGTCACGCCAATCCGCTCAGTGGATATAATTTTAGGCATTGTTTCTTCCCGAATAATTGTTGTCTTGGTAGAAGTATTGTCTCTTACTTTGGTTGGGGTTATATTTTTCAACGCCAGGTTCGCGGGTAACTTTTTTTCTATTTTTATTATTTCAATTTTGGGAGCGGGTATTTTTTTGCTTGCCGGACTGCTTATATCCAACTATGCCAAAACTTATGACACTGCCGCGCCGGTTACCTCGGCTATTGGTCTACCGCTGACTTTTTTGGGTAATATTTTTTTTCCTATAGACAGCTTGCCGCATATTTTAAAAATAGTTGCGAAAATTTTGCCGACAACTTATTTGGCAGACGGCCTGAGGCAATCTTATTTATACGCTTTTGACTTTCAAAAAATCAGCAAAGATATTTTAATCCTTGCTGTTTGGCTGGTTTTTATGTCCGGTTTAACCGTTTGGCTTTTTAAACTTAAAGAAGATTAAACTCAGGACTTAGGCCCTAAAGCTATTTTTTTGTTATAATCTTTACCGGAATATTCAAACCAAGCGAAAGCCCGCTAGCAATGGCCGCGCCAACTCTTAGACCTGTAAAACTGCCTTGCCCTTTAAGCAGGACAATTTTTTTTAAAGCTTGCATGGAAACCTTTTCCTGTTTTAAGAATTTTTCCAAAAATTCCAAAATCTTAAAACTCTCTTGCGGCACTGCCGCAAAAGTCTTTTGTTTTTTGCCCAGCTTGCCCTCCAAAACAAAATTGGCTTCCCCAAAATCAGTTGTATCGATGTAAAGAATCATGAGTTATGAGTTATAAATATTGGACAGCTCTTCCTTAACCACACTTACTTCATCCCACTCTATTCTTTTGTTCCCCGGCAAGACCAAAAACTGCTCACTGCCTTTGCCGGTTATTAAAATTAAATCGCCGGTTTGAGAGATCTCTAACGCGCGATGAATTGCCACGCATCTGTCCAAAACAATTTTATATTCGGTTTTTTTAAGTTTAAAATCTTTTATACCCTTTTCAATGTCGCCAGCTATGGCGTCCGGGTTGGAGTCATACACGTCATCGTTGGTCACAATAATATAGTCAGCGAATTGGGCCGAGCTCCTGCCAAAAATAAATCTTTTACTCGCGTCACGATGCCCACCGGTGGACCCAAAAACGTGAATTAAGCGCTTATGGGGCAAGTTTGATGTAGCTTTCAGCGCGGCTGTAAAACTTGCCGGCTCACAACCGTAATCAACAAAGATTCTTATTCCTAAATTATTTTCTACTTCCTGCATCCTGCCCGGTACGCCTTTAAAAACCCTTAACGCCTCTGCCGTCACGGCTAACTCCACACCCAACATATTGGCACAAGCCGCAGCTAAGGCGGCATTTTTTGTATTAAACTCACCGGGAATATTTAGACTAAACAGCACGTCGCGAATTTTGAATTCCAAAGCATTTTGCGAACCCGTAAAATTGCAATAAAAAATTTCCGGCGCGTCCGGCACTTTTATGCCTGTAAAACTCGTGCCAAATTTTTTGTCCGCCGGCGAACTTAAAAAATAGCCGGACATAGCATCATCAAAATTTACGCCAATCATTTTTTTCGGGAAAAAAACTTTTCTTTTACTATCACCAAGTAAAGTAAACAGCTTATTTTTAGCTGCCCGATAATTACCAAAACTACCGTGAGACTGTAAATGGGCTTCGGATAAATTGGTAAACAGCGCCACATCAAAATTAATGCCCAAGTGCCGGTTCTGAGCCAAACCTTCCGACGTGCATTCCACGACTGCATATCTACATCCATTGGACACCATTTGCGCCAAATGCTTTTGCAACAACCACCCCCCCGGCATACTAAGCCCGTGCTTGTTAATATAATCTTTCTCCCCGTCAAAAAAGTTTACCGTGGTAATATAGCCGGTTTTTAAGCCGGCCCAATTTAAAATATGCGCCAACATACCAGCAGTAGTTGATTTTCCCACCGTTCCTGTTAGGCCAATAACCATCATTTTTTGACTCGGCCACCCAAAATAAAAACTCGCCGCCAAAGCCAACACCCCATGATAATAAGGCCTAATAAATTTTAACAGAGCTTGGGGAATAATTTTTTTTATAAAGGACATGCCTGTATTTTATACTAAAATTCCAAATAGCCAAAATCATAAAAATATCTTATACTATAAAAAAGAACTTCAGCTCGACACAAAATGAAAATCATATACCAAACTACCAATTTTGGATGGGGATTGACCGCTTTTTTTGAAGGCATGAGACTGGTCTTTTCCGGAGAATTTAAAAATAGCCGGATTTGGAAAGAAAATGCCAGAAATTTTTTTGGTATGAAACCGAAAACTCCCAGGCAAAACCCAAAGAGTATTGTTAAAAATTTTGACCTCTACACGCTGTTTAGCCAAAAGGCACGCAATGCCTGGCAGGCGGCCTACAATAACGCCAAAGAACGTAAAAGTCCGGTTTGTGTGGAAGATATTTTTCTGGCCTTAATCCGGGAGTCTTCCGTACAAAATTTATTTCATCGACTAAAAGTTAGTACGGGTTCTGCTGAAAGTTTTTTAAACGACTACTTAAAACTTACCCAGGTCAACAACACGGCAACGGTAAAAAAGGTGCCCTTTGAGGCCTTTGCCATGGCCATGAAATTACACAATCATAAAGTCGGCTCATTTATGCTGTTAGGTGCTTTACTTAACCTCACCCCTGAAGAAAATATTTTACAAGCGATTTTTGAAAATATTGGTCTTACCCAAGACAAACTAGAAGTCTTTGCGGTCAGGCATTTAAATTTAAACTACGAATTCCCGGCAAACTCCCGCAATGCCAAACTGCTTTACTGCTTTAGGCAGGCAGAAATTTTAGAAAATCATTTTGGCTACTTTTATGAATTTCCTGCCATTGAGATAGCGGTAAATTTAAGCCAAGGCCAAACGTTAAAAGACTTGGAACATAAAAAGGCAATGCAATATTTAGTCAAAGCCGGAGCAATCGCCAAAAGCGTCGGTGTAAAGAATATTACGGAAGAAATGGTCAGACAAGCTGCCGCAAAAAAATGAATTACCCCGCACAAGCTGCGAAGTATCAACTGCAGCTGCTTGCCATTTCGACCCCTAAGCGCATTATGATGGGCGAGAAATCTATTATTAACACACCTCTCTGCCTTCGTCCGCCTGAGACAGACTTTGACGGACACAGTCGGATACACCTGCCTGCCGGCAGGCTCGGGGTGAAAACCACAGCAGAGCTGGGAGTATTAAACCCAAAGAGGATAATAAATCCCGCCACCGGCGGGATTTATTTTTTTATAATTTTATTTGCCAATCGCGCGAATTTATAGCTTTGGTACAAAAGTGGTCTGCAAACAATATCGTAAGCTCCGCTGTAATTTACCACCTTACCTCCAAAGCCCTGCTTAAATCGGGTAAAACCTTTTTCCCCACCGGAGGAGACTTCGCTACCTCCTAAATCATACCTCTCCAAACCCTCAAACTTTGCATCCTGAATTGCTTGCCAATGCATTAAATACGGAGCCATTAAGTTCCTCTGTATTTCAGAAGAACCGCCGTACAAATACATTCTGGTTTTTCCAAAATCTACCATCACTCCGGAAGCTAAAAGCTGCCGACCGAATAATACTTTATAAATCCTGACGCGCAAACCGTCAAGGCTTTGCTGGGATGAAAAAAAATCTATCAAATTACGGTAGTAAGCTTGGTTATGTCCCCGGTATTGTTGCCTTATTTGAGTTTCAATAATTAAATCAATGGCTTCTTTAAAATAAAGCCCATGTCCCGGGGTTACAACCAGTTCACTTTGCACCAACACCCCGTGCTTCTGTGCCAGTTTAATGTTGTACCTGGTTTTAGGATGCATCAAAGCTAAAATTTCTTCCGGTTGTTTATTCAGCTCAACAACCATGGTAATGGCCGGTTGGATATTAACCGTTTTTTTAGCCCCATCGCTTAAACCTTCAAATAAACAAATTGGTTCCACTCTAAAAAAAATCGCGCCCGGGAATTTTTTCTGCAATTCCAATCCTAAATCTTCAATCTTTAATTTTAGGTCTCCCACCGGCCCATACGGAGCATATAAATAATATTTTCCCAACGGTAAAGGCATTTTAATTAACTGGATTGAGCCAATAATTGAATCGACAGAATTTTTATTATCTTCATTATCATTTTTTAAAAAAAATCTATTAACCTGTCTTCCCAATTTTTCCTGCCAGCTCCCCCATTCCCAGGATTGCAAAAAAGAACCAGTGGGCGAGTCTGCCACGAACTGGTTATATAAATCTTTCTGGTTTTCTGAAACTTCAACTAGTTTCATGAATGAATTTCAAATTACAAATACAAAATTTCAAATTACAAATTAACGCTCTGTCCGCTCTTTTAAAATTTGTAATTTGATATTTGAAATGAATGCTCCCCAGAGCAAGCTCCGAGGTATCAACTGCAACTCTCAGTTTACCAAATTGAGCAAGGGCGAGTGCTCCGCCAGTTGGCGGACGAACCCGAGTCGAGAGATCTGTCTAAGACAGAAGATAATAAATCCCTCCACTCCTCGGATGCACTCGTCGGTCGGGATGGAACAAGAGCCACAGCCCGGAGCAAGCTCCGAGAAATTCTATTGATTAAATTTTAGTGTTTACCTAAAATTTGCAACGCCTGCTTAAGCTGTTGCCCCTGCGGCTTAGTACTATCTATTTTATTAATTACTTCCCTAACCTCATTATGCTTATAACCCAAAGCCAATAGCGCGTCAAAAATTTCACTGCTTCCACTGCTACCCGTGGAGGTGCCAACCTTATTTTTTAATTCTACAATAATTTTTTCCGCGGTTTTCAGTCCCACCCCGCCAATTCGGGTAAATGCCGCGGAATCCTGACTAGCTATAGCTTGCCGTACCGACTCCATTGGAGCGGCCGAGAGTATTGCCAAAGCCATTTTAGGCCCCACTCCGCTAACTGTAATAAGAAGTTCAAAAAACTGTAGTGCCGTAAAATCCGGCAGGCCAAATAGGCTCTGTCCGTCATCGGCAACTTTATGATAAGTATAAAGAGCAATGCCATCGCCAAGCGATTTAGTTAACACGTCAGGCATTACAAAAACCTTATATCCAATACCACTATTCTCTAAAATAATATAAGTTAAACCTTTTTCTAAAATATTACCTTTTAAATATGCAATCATAATGATATTATATCAAAGCTATGAATAAATTCATACTCAAATCTCAGTTCAAGCCTGCCGGCGACCAGCCTAAAGCCATTGAAGGTCTACTTAAATCGCTAAAAGCCAAACGCCACTACCAAACGCTTTTGGGCGTAACGGGTAGCGGCAAGACTTTTACTATGGCCAATGTCATAGAAAAAATCCAAAAACCCACCCTCATTATCTCCCACAACAAAACCTTAGCCGCCCAGCTCGCTGCCGAGTTCCAGGAATTTTTTCCGGACAATGCCGTGCATTATTTTGTAAGCTACTACGATTACTACCAGCCGGAAGTCTACATTCCCCGCAGTGACACTTACATAGAAAAAGAAACCCAAATTAACGAAGAAATTGACAGACTTAGAAATGCCGCTACTCAATCGCTTTTGTCCAGAAAAGATGTATTAATTGTTGCCAGTGTCTCTTGTATTTACGGTCTTGGCAGTCCGGCCAATTATTTAGATTTAGCTTTGGACATTAAGGCTGGCCAAAGTTTTAAACGCGACAAACTTTTAAGGCGCCTGACCGATTTGCAATTTCACAGAAATGACATAGATCTCCAGCGTTCCACCTTCCGAGTTCAGGGAGATGTAGTTGAGATAATTCTTTCTTCCGAGGATACAATTATTCGTATGGATTTTTTTGGTGACACACTAGAAAAAATAGAACGGCTGGACGCCGTCTCCGGACATAAATTGGAAAACCTAAAAGAATTTACCATTTTTCCGGCCAAACATTTTGTCACGCCGGAGGATAAATTAAAAAGTGCCATAGAGGACATTCGTTTGGAACTGGTCGAACAATTAAAACTCTTTAAAACACAAGGCAAAGTGTTAGAGGCTGCACGTTTGGAGCAGCGCACTAATTTTGATATTGAGATGCTCACCAATACCGGTTTTGTAGCGGGAATAGAAAATTATTCCAGAGTTATGGAGGGCCGCGAAGCCGGCAGCCCTCCTTCCACTTTGATAGATTATTTTCCCGATGACTTTCTGCTGTTTATAGACGAATCACACCAAACCATTCCGCAAATCGGCGCTATGTACGAAGGTGATAAATCCCGCAAAACCACTTTGGTTGACTACGGCTTCCGTTTACCATCTGCGCTGGATAACCGCCCTTTGCGGTTTGAGGAGTTCGAGAAAAAAATTAACCAAGCCGTGTTCGTATCCGCCACCCCGGCCGAATTTGAAATTGAACGTTCCCTAACACAAAAAGATACTAAATTTATTAGCAAGTCTAAACGCACAGAAGGGGAATCGGAGGCATTTAACGCCAAAATGTTGAGCTTTTCCGCCAAAGGCGGATTAAATCCTCCCAGCATAGTTGAACAAATCATCCGTCCCACAGGCTTAATTGACCCCAGTATAGAAATCAAACCCATTAAAAACCAAGTTGACGATTTAACCGAACGAATAAAAGAGCGAGTGAGCAAACACCAGCGCGTGCTGGTGGCCACGCTCACCAAACGCATGGCCGAAGAACTCACGGAATATTTAAAAGAGGATGGCGTAAAAGTTCAATATTTACACAGCGATGTTGATACTTTTGAGCGTCTGGAAACTTTGCGGGATTTACGCCTGGGAGTTTACGATGTATTAGTCGGTATTAATCTGCTTCGGGAAGGACTAGATTTACCGGAAGTCTCGCTAGTCGCCATATTAGATGCCGATAAGGAAGGATTTTTAAGATCGGAGACTTTTTTTATGCAAATGATGGGCCGCGCCGCCCGGCACCTTGAAGGTCACGTGGTAATGTATGCCGACCGCGTGACCGGCTCTATGCAACGCGCGATTGACGAAACAACAAGAAGGCGCGACGCGCAAATTACCTACAACAAAAAACATAAAATTACGCCTAAAGGCATTCAAAAAGCTATTGGTGATTCGCGAATGTCCGGTAGCAAAAAACAAATTGAAGACGAAGAAGAACGGAAAATTGACCCGGGCAAAATGACGGCCGAGGAAATTAAATTCTATCTTTACGAACTGGGTGAACAAATGGATCTGGCGGCAAAAAACCTGGAGTTCGAGACCGCCGCACGCATTCGTGATAAAATCAGCGAAATCAAAAAAATCCAAAAGTTATCATCAAAAAAATAAGTCTCTTCGCAGGTTACCTAATTACTTTTTCATAAGCCTCTGCTGTTTGCCACGCTATTTGATACACAACCTCATTAGCTGGCTAATGTCTTTACTGATAATTAAAACTGCAAAAATTTGCGTCCGGAAAGAGAACATAACCACACTGTCAACAAAAATGACCGAATTGTCCGGCTGTCGAATCTTCTTCTTTATTTATAAATTTAATATTGTTATACTAGATATATTATGAATTCTAATCTCCAAACTAACATTTCGAATGAAGACGACCGCGATATTATAGAAGCTGGTTATAGGCCTCAGCTCCATCGAAGTTTAAATTTTTTTACTTCGTTTGCTGTATCCTTTTCTTTTATGTCAGTTCTGATGGGGATATTTTCTAATTATGGTTATGTATTAGGTAAGGCTGGTCCTTTTGGCCTATGGACCTGGATACTTGTGGCCATTGGGCAATTGCTGGTTTCTTTAGTTTTTGCTGAAATGGCAGGTCGTATTCCTCTTACCGGTTCGCTTTATAATTGGAATAACAAACTTAGCTACCCCGCTATCGCCGTAACAGTTCACTGGCTCACAGTTTTTGCCTATTCTATTGGCGGCGCTGGAATAATTGTTGCCCTAATGGGACCTCTACAATCTTTTTTGGGTAAAAACTTGGAAATGGGAACAATCCGCTGGATTGGAATGGGAATATTTCTGGTTCAGCTACTAATAAATGTCTATGGTGTGCGACTTGCCGCGCTTATTAATAGATGGGCGGTCATAGCTGAAATTCTGGCAATTATTCTTTTTGGCTTGGCCCTGGTATTAATTCTATTATTCAAAGGGCAAGCTCACCCAAGTTATTTAATTATGAGGTCCGTAAATTCAACATCTTATTGGCCAGCTTTTTTTACTTGCACTTTATTAGGGGCTTGGACGATATTTGGATTCGAAACTCCATCGGACTTGTCCGAAGAAACCATCAATGCTAAACAAGTTACACCCAAAAGCATAATCTCTTCTGTTTTGGCCTCTGCTTTATTAGGGCTATTTTTTTTAACCGTTCTAACTATTGCAATTCCAAATTTGACAAGTATCAGCACTGCTACTGACCCAGTATCAGCCATTATTTTGTTTCATTTTGGAAATCTGCCAACTAAAATTTTCTTATTTTGTGTTTTGTTGGCCATGTTTGCAACTTCACTGCTTGCAATTACCTTAGCTTCACGACTTTTATTTGCTGTCTCTCGTGATAAGCATTTTATTGGACATAAAGAATTTTCAAAAATATCTTCTCATGGCGCTCCATTCTACGCAGCCTTACTCGCAACGCTTATAGAAGTAATCATTTTTCTAACAATGTATGGCTTATCTGCCTTGTATGCTTCTGGTGTTGTTTTACTTTTTACCGCCTACTTAATTACTGTGGTAAATTTTGCTTTTGGCATCAAAAAATTACCTCCTACAAAAAATTTTGCTTTAGGCAAATGGCATTGGCCAATTGCCATTCTGGCTATTTGCTGGCTTGTGGCACAAATTGGTATTTTGACTTTTCCTGCAGAATTTCATTTTGCGGCTTTAATAGGCGGGGGCATTATCATATTTAGCGCACTTCAATATTCCCTGTATGCATTTTTTAGTAAAAACGCCTAAAAAATAACTTACCTTTTAAAAAAAGTATTTAAACCTCGCTCTTGATAAAATTCCCTAGTTTTGCTAAGATATTCAAGTTCCCTATTAAATTCTTTATGCGTGTCGCATTAATTTAATGAGATGAACAGTTAAAATGCAAACTTTTATACTTAATAAAAATTCTAAATGCCCAATACTAAAAGTGCCGCTAAGGCAATGAGACAGGCAATTCGCCGCAGAACCAGAAATATTAAAACCAAAGACAATTTTAAGTCTGCGGTCAAAGAAGTTAAAAAGTTCATAACAGAAGGCAAAAAAAGCGAAGCCGTGGTAGCCATGAAAATGGCCATGTCCAAGCTCGACAAGGCCGTAAAGACCAACGTAATTCACAAGAACAAGTCTTCCAGACTTAAATCTCGCATAGCCAAAGCACTAGCTAAAGTTAAATAAAAAATTCAAAAGACCGCCCAATTTAAATGGGCGGTCTTTTTGTTCCTAATTCTGGATCCCGAATATTTTTTTGCAAATAATAAACTCGTTACAAAAAATTCCGGAATGACAAAGTTGTTTTAAGCCACTTTTGTCTTCATTTCTTCAAAAGCCTGGGCAAAAGCTCCAAGCTGGTCTGAAAAAATAGTTACGGTTGCGCGAAACTTTTGGCCGTCTTTTATTCGGCTTTGAGTAATATTTAGGTATTGGTTGCCATTTTTTGCCGCTTTGACGTCAAAAAAATAAGTTTGGCCTTTGGTTGGAAGCTGTTTTGAGTGGAGCGATGATATCTGTTCCTGCATATATTTTTCGTTTGATTTGTAATATTGCGACCTTTAATTTTTATAATTATTCCCGGTAGCTACTTCGGGAACTACTATATTTAGAGATCCTTCGCGCAACAATGCCGATTAAGTTCCGCGCTCAGAGCCTGCCCTGAGCGAAGCGTGAGGGATGACGCCACTACTATAATTTATGTGAGGTCATTTACGATTTATCAAATTCACAATTAATGTTGTCATAACCTGTTTATCATGTGGTTTGCTTTCAGCGACCAAAAGCGCCAAGGCGGCAAGCGCGTTATCGTTAATTTTGCGTTCGCCTTTTTTGTTAATTAAATAATTATTTTCTACCAAAAATATTAAAAACAACAAAGAGCCAATTCGTTTATTGCCATCTGCAAAGGGATGGTCTTTAATGCAAAAATATAACAAGTGCGCCGCTTTTTCTTCCACGGAAGGATACAAATCTTTACCGCTAAAAGTCTGGCCAATACTGCCAAGCACGCCTTTAAACTTTTCGCCGACTTCCTGGCCAAACAAAGCGCCGGCTTCTTTTTTTACACCCAACCTCTCCTTAAACTTAATAATGGATTTTTTAACATCATTATAATCCAAACTTTTAGACTTTTGCTTACTAAGATTCTCTAAGCTTAAATCCCCTTTGTCGTACTTATTTAAAACTGCCCAGGTGTTGGCGTAGTCGGTAATTATTTTCAATAAATCTTTTTCATAGCCCTCGGCGCGGTGGTTTTCTATAACGCTTTGAAACAACCCGGCAGTTTTTTCCAGCTCCTTCATTTTTACGTCATGATCTTCCTTAAGCCGCTTTTCATTGACCGCATAGCCTTTTAACAAGTAATCTCTTAGTCTATTTGTTGCCCAAATACGAAACAGCGTACCGCGCTTGGATTTTACCCGATAGCCAACTGAAATAATAACATCAAGATTGTAGTAGTTAATTGGCTTGTCTAAGCCAATTCCGGAATTACCAGAATTGGCTTGCTTAAGAGAGGTTTTTGCTCTTTCCAATTCTTTTTCCTCATAGATATGAGAAATATGTTCTGAAATAGTTTTTACATCTTTTTCAAACAACTCGGCCATTTGTGATTGCGAAAGCCAAACTGTTTCTCCATCCATTTGCACCTGAATTTCTGGACCAGATGGGTCTTTAAAGATTATAATCTCACCCTTTTTTGTTTCTTCCATAAAACTCCTTTTATTTTCCGCCAAAGGCAGATCCGCCTTTGGCGAAAAGCCAATTGGTTTATTTATAAGCTTTTAAGTGCGTTCCTAAATGGAACTTACTGCCTGGCTAGGTACAATTTTTCAATAACTTGCTTCTAAAATTTATCGCCGAGTATCTAGTACCAATATAGTATACTATCGTTCACCTAGTGTCAACCCCATTAAATGCTAAACAAAATAAAGCTTGCCGGAAATTATCCACAAGCAATAACATTATTTTAAGTTTTCCAATTGCAGCTACACCAGCCGGTAAACCCATCCAAAAATGTAAGGGATGGGAATAATTGCGTAAATTACCAAGGCAATTTCTATGTGCCAGAAGGAAAGCAAAATTGCCAGAGCGTAGCAGGCTACGCCAAAATAACTTAAACGGTCGGCCAACTTGTTCAAGCGCGGATCTATGTTTTCCACCACCAACCCTGCGTGCTGGGTGGCATGATTCCACATAAAATAATGAATTAAAACCATAATCATTAAATGCGCCCCGTAAATAATTACTGCGGCCTCGTTATCAATAAACCTGCCCAAGAGCGCGGCGGAGAAAGGGAGCAGGGAAACAAACAGCAAATAAAACATATTAAGCCAAATAAGTTTATGATCTAGTTTTTTAATAAAACGAAATTCCGTATGATGACCCACCCAAAACATAGCCAGGACAATAAAGGTTAAACCAAAACCAATTATGCGCGGGCTTAACTGAAACAGTTGATAATATAAATCCTGCGGGTTGGCTATGCTTACCATATCCGGTAGTTTTATGTCCAAAACCAAAAGCGTCATAGCAATGGCAAAGACCCCGTCCACCAAAGTTTCCAGGCGGTTCGTTGACACCTCACCCATATCAACCGCGGATTTTTTATGTTGATGATTGTTCATAAAATAAAATTACTCTTTAAATAAAACCAAGCACTCCAAGTAACCGGAACTTTCTTTATTTTTAATAACTTTAAAATTTATAAATTTAATACTGCTCTCTTTTAATTTATTTTTTATTACATCTAAAATAACTTTATTAAAACCCTCCTTCAGCATAGAGGTAGGCAGACTCTTTCCTCCAACATCCATAAAATGCAAAGCAACTCCTCCGGATTTTAAAGCATCATAAGAATTTTTGATCACAGACCACTGCTGATTCTCCGGGATAAATTTTAAAAGAATATGAGAAAAAATAACGTTATAAGGGGCTTGTGGTAAAGGCTTCGTACAATCGTGTTTAATAATTCTATTTTCCCCATTCAAATGGTCTGTATTTATATCAAAAGTCGTAAGCTCAAGAGGCTTATACAAAAGTCTTCCGAATAACTCTTGGTGTCCTTTTACAAAACGCTTATCCGCGCACCCTAATATCGCAATTCTTAAACTATTTTCATTAAATGTAAGGTTGAGTTGTGAAAAAACCTGACCAAGCTGATACTCTTTAGCTTGCAATCCATGAAGTATATTTTCCTGGGATAAAGTAACATACCTTTGATGATATTCGAATAAATCCATAAAAATTAAATTTTACTATTGTATTTCAAGCTTCTCCATCTCTCCCCAATTATCCCCCACTTTGGCCTCTACCTTAACTGGCACTGATAATGTAATTGCGTTTTCCATTAAAGGAATAAGTTTTTTTGCCCAGAACTCCACCTTGTCATCGGCCACCTCAAAAACTAGCTCATCGTGCACTTGCAAGAGCATCCTTACCTCTATTCCCTTATCTCTTATCTCTCTAAAAATATTTATCATAGCGACCTTAATCACGTCAGCCGCTAAACTTTGAATGGGAAAATTTACGGCCGCTCGTTCGGTAGCAGCGCGAATAAAAAACTGAGCAGATTTAATTTCCGGGAATTTACAAATTCTACCAAGCTCGTTGCGCACAAAAACTTCTTCGTTTACTTGCAACTTAACCTGCTCAATATACTGCTCTACGGCCGGATAGGCCTCAAAATATCTTTTTATAAAAGCCTTGGCTTCGGCCGGCGAGACTTCGCCAATGCGCGATGAAAGCCCAAAGGAAGACAACCCATATAAAATACCAAAATTAATAGTTTTAGCATCGCGCCGCATATCTTTGGTAATTTCATTTTTGGCCACACCAAAAATTTCCATAGCAGTTTTAGTATGAATGTCTTCGCCATTCTTAAAAACTTCCAGCATTTTTTTGTCTTTGGCCAAATGCGCCACAATCCGCAGTTCAATTTGGGAATAATCGATGGATAGTAGTTTAAAGCCTTTTTCCGCCACAAATGCTTGACGCACTTTACTACCAACTCCATCCCCTTTAACAGGAATATTTTGTAGGTTTGGATCGGTGGACGATAACCGTCCGGTGGAGGCAATAGTTTGATTATAACTGGTGTGAATACGCCCGGTTTTTTTATTAACCATTTCCGGCAAGGCCAGCAAATAAGTGGACTGAAGTTTGCTAATTTCCCGGTAGTCCATAATTTTCTTAATTACCGGATGCTGGCCAAGCATTTTTTCCAGTTCACCAGCGGCCGTAGAAAGCCCACTCTTATTTTTCTTGTTCATTATGGGAACAAGTTGCATTTTTTCAAACAAGACTTCTTTCATTTGCTTGGGCGAATTAATGTTAAACTCTTCGCCCGAAAGCCGGTAAATTTCACTCTCTAAATCTTTAATGTCAATTTCCGCCTCACCACTAAGCCTGTTTAAAAATTTTGAATCCAGCTTAATCCCATTAATTTCCATTTGCGCCAAAACCGGAATAAGCGGCATTTCAATTTCATGAAAAACTTTCTCCAAACCTTCCTGTTTTAATTTTGGCTCAAATAATTCTTTTAACCGCAAAGTCATATCTACGTCTTCACAACAATACCAGCTGACTTTAGCAGGCTCAACCTTGTCCATTGTAATTTGATTTTTGCCCTTGCCAATTAAATCCTCAATTGGCTGCATTTGATAACCCAACTCAGAAAAAGCTAAAGCATCTAAACCATGCTGACGGGAGCCAGCATTTAAAAGATAGGAAGCTATCATTGTGTCAAAGGCAACAGGCCCAAGTGTAGCGTGCCCATTTATGGGCGATTCTAGTATTTGCAAATCATATTTAATATTGTGGCCGATTTTTTTAACATTTACTGATTCAATCAGCATTTTTAATTCTGTTGATGACAACACTAAATCGGCCGGCACATAATATGCCTGCCCGGGTTTGGCGCATAAGCCCACACCCACTAATCTTGCGTCAATCACGTTTAAACTTGTAGTTTCGGTATCAATGGATATTTCTTTGGCAACAGATAATTCTTTAATAAGTTTGTCCAGTTTTTCTGGGGTGTCAATTAGCTGATAGTCTTGCTTCTTAATATCAGCTCCAACCACCTCCCCCGGCTTAACGCTGGGCTCTCCTCCTTGAATAGGAGGAGAGCTGGTCCCACTCCCCTCCTTTTCTAGCCCATCATCGAAAAAAGGAGGGGTGGCGTCTGCCTGGGCGGAGGCCGGGGTGGTATTTTTTGGCAATTTATTCAAGAGCGACCTAAACTCCAATTCCTGAAATAACTTAACCACCTGCTGCAAATGCACGGCATCTAAATTATAAGCCGAAATATTTATTTCCAGTGGCACATTGCAATCAATCTGCGAAAGCTGGTACGACATCCGCGCTTCTTTTTCCTGGTCTTTTAGCAATTGCAAAACCCGCGGCTTAATTTTATTGCCGATTTTGTCCGCATGAATCACCGCATATAAACCATCAAGCGATTTAAATTGCTTTATTAATTCAATCGCGCCCTTTTCTCCAATACCTTTTACTCCGGGAATATTGTCGGAAGGGTCACCTTTAAGTCCTCGATAGTCCAAAAGCTGGCCAGGTGAAAGTTCATAGCGCTGACGCACGGCTTTGACATCATAAATGACTGTATCGCTAATACCTTTGCGCAGCGTATAAACTTTTATGCACGTATTGACGAGTTGCAAAGTATCCAAGTCACCGGTGGTAATAATTATCTCCGCCTCAGGATTTTTTTTATGCAAGTCCATAGCCAAAGTGCCTAAGCAGTCATCTGCCTCAAAACCCTGCTTTTCAAAAATGGGAATATTTAAAGCGCGCACCACTTCCTTAACGCGGGGAATTTGATTATAAAGCTCTTGGTCGCCTTTAACCCTGGTAGCTTTATATTCCTTATACTGTTCGTGCCTAAAAGTCGGCCCCGCGAGATCAAAAGTGCAGGCAATATGCGTAGGTTTAAGGCCTTTAATCGCCCTAAGTAAAATAGAAGTAAACCCATAAACCGCATTTACCTGCTCTCCGGCCTTAGTATTCAACACCGGAATAGCATGATAACCCCGATGGATAAAAGCGTTGCCGTCTACTAACATGTAACGTTGTTTTATAGCCATAGAGATATTATAATAGAAAGTAGCTCAAATTTATAGCAGGATAAAAATAGGCTATAATATCTTTATGCTCGACAAAAAAATATCTGAAACAAAAATCCGCCAAAACCATCATGTCTTTCTACTGCTAGCGCTAACCTTGCTTTTGGCGATAAGAGTTTTGCCGGCATTAAAAGCCCCGTTGTCGACTTACGGATATGATTTTGGCTTTTACTATTACGCGGCAAGTCATGCCGCCTGGCACTGGAGAGATTTTTTGCAGAGTGTTTGGGGCGGGTACAATAGCATAATTTTTTTACTAGGCGCTATAATCCATTTACCGCCGGCTGTGACTTTAAGCGGTAGTTATTTTTTGTCAGCAATCTTTTTAGGGGTTACTATTTATTTACTAATGTCCGGCGGAGCGGGATTCGGATCTACCGAAAAAAAGCTTTCATCAATTACCGGAGTTCTTGCCGTCATCCTCTTAGGTTGCTCCCTCTTTCAAGCCGAACTCTATTCTATGTTTTTGTGGAAAAACGTGGTGGCCTTGCCATTTTTAGTTTTATCGTTTAAATACTTGATGGATAAAAACTACAAAGCCTTTGCCACCTGCGCCGCTGCCGTCCTGCTACTCCACCGCACCACGGCCATTATTTTAATCTTAACCTTCAGCCTGTATTTAATTTATGAGCTTATAAAAAACAAGGCCTACAAAATACTGTTGGCACTATTCAGCGGCGCTCTAATTTTAATCGTCACGGCTTTTTCTTTCTTTAATTTTAAATCTATAATCTTAAATCTAATTTATAACAACAACTACTACGTCCGCACCGGCCTATTTTTGGAAAACCAAAATCTGTTATTACTTTGGTGGCCAAGTTTAATTCTTGCCATTGCGGGACTAGCTTTATATCTCAAACGCAAGCAACATCCACTACTACCAATTTTTGCCGGCCTCTGCCTGGCGTGGGTAGTTTTCAAATTTCCTTTTTACCGCCGAATGCTGGTGTATTTAGATTTAACCGTTATTTGCTTTGCTGCTTATTTTTTGGACAAATAAATTATTCAAGAAAAGTAATGAAAGCCGCACTGGGAATTGTGCTAGTATTTTTAGCCTTTCGGTCATTCCAATTTGTCATGGCAAAATATCCCTATATTAGCGCGACCGAAATTGCTGAAATAAAGACATTCAATCCACCGCCCGGGTTCATACTCGCTATCTCGGCCGATGACGCCCCCTGGCTGGACGCCTACGCTCAAAATCAACGCCTGGGCGCGCCTGGTTTGCTTGAAGACCCTCATACCTACCAGGAGTGGCTAAGCTTCTGGCAGGGGCAAAATCAACGCCAATTTATTGCCCATTACCCCCGCCCATTGTATTTTTACCAAAGAAGCTGGCATCTGCCAAACCTGGACGTGGGCAAGTGCCTTATGCCTTTAACCCAAAATTTTTCCCAAGTCAATTTTGAGTGTGTTGAAAAAATTCAGGAATGATTAGCTTGATTTATCCAGGCGCCTTCCAGAATACCCCGTAGCTTGCCCAAGCGCCATAAATGGTGTCGGGGCTTGCTGCGGGGATGAATGGATTTTATAGCCTTCCTGCGGGGTGCTATACCCCGTAGGAAGGTGCCTGGATAAATTAACCCATAAACAAAACTTCGATACTACGTAGTATCGAAGTTTTGTTTTAATTCTTTTTTGCCAATTTTTTTAAACCTACAAACTACACGTACCACCAATCTGATCCAGTGGGCTACTGCAGCCTTGACTCCTAATCGGAACCAGACCAATCATGGTCAAATTTACTTCCGTGCTGTTAGCTGTGACAATCTGGCTAAAGGAATAACCCCAGGAATTAAAGGTGGCTAAATCGGGAAAACCGTATAAACCATCTTTCCCGACTAAATAGATCGTACCATTTAGATTGATAATCGCCCCAACGCGGGCGGCAACACTTACCGTGTTTGAATTTGCTACCGGGCACTTGCCGTTAATCTGATCCAGCGGGCTAGCACAGACAACCGACTTCATGGGCACCAGACCAATCATGGTCAAATTTACTTCCGTGCTGTTAGCTGTGACAATCTGGCTAAAGGAATAACCCCAGGAATTAAAGGTGGCTAAATCGGGAAAACCGTATAAACCATTTTGGCTGACTAAATAGACCGTGCCGTTATTGTTAATCAGCTGACCAACTCGGACTGAGACTGCCGGAATAGGAACAGGGGGGGAATCTGGTGATGGTGAAAAAGACGATGACCAGATTACTTTATTAAGATCTTTCTTCATAACAATTTGTGGGCTGCGTAGCACAATCCCACTTGCTCCTTCTGCATGATAAGTAGAGAGGCTCAAATTCACAATTTGCCCACGAAATTCAGTCAGGTCAATTTCAATAGGCTTAGGCACCGAACCAGAGCTAACGCTATATTGAAACTGCCGAGAAAGAGAAGAATTGCCAATCCAAATATAAATAAGCGCTGTGCCGGGCTCAGCTATTTTACTGCCGGCTGATATACTGGCTTTAAATACAGGAACGCCTACCTTGGGAATATTAATATTAAGGAAGTCCCCTTTCACTGAACTTCGTCCAACAAAATTTAATTTTAAATTTGGGCCATCAAATTTAATATAGTCAGAATTTGGACTTACAGAGTTACCTGCCCCGTAACCATCAACGTAGTAACTACCTAAGGCTGAATTAGTTATAACATCATATAACACTGAATCATTGCCAAAATCATCAAAACGGCTAGAGTAAGGAATTTTGTCGGAAATATTTGTAATCTCATTAACCAAATTAGCACGACCGGTAATAATATCACCCTTACCATTATATAAAGCGTACATCTTATTTTCATTACTAGCGCCTTTAGCCATTTCGTCGTCTTGTACTAAATACCAAAAGATTTTATCGAGCTTGCCATCTTCGTGTAATTTATTCAAGGAATGAAAATACCGGATATCATTTTTAACACCACTTAAATCAAAACCGTTACTACCAATATCGTTGCCCTTGCTATCTATAGTGACATTTGTACCTAGCGCTGTTTCGGTTGCCCACACAGGTTTATTCTGACTAGGTCCAATTAAAGCTTTTACATTATTAACTAAACTGGTAACTGAAGCAGACAAGTTATCTGGTGAATAATCATAACCACCAAAATATGGGTGTATAGAAACAATATCTACATCGTCCTTAAGAGTTGATTTACTATTTAAAGAAGCACCGCTGTTATTTAAATCATTGAACCATTTATTAGCTTCAATTAAGTTTGCCGGTTGGCTTACTCCGGCTGGGTGTTGCGCATCATAGAAATATGATATACCGGAAGACAAAAGCTTACCATTAAAAGACGGGTGCTTGCTCTTGTATTTTTTTAGGGCTGCTTGTGTTAAAGCATATAATTGTTTAATTCTACTCTTAACATACTCATCGCAATTAGGACGATTGTTGCATAATGCATTAGTTCCCCAGTTAAGTTCATTACCCAATTCAAAATAGGATGTATAGGGTGCGACGATTGGTATAATATTATCCAAATAAGTTGAAAAGGCTTCATCGTCAAAATCTAGTCTCAACGATGGAGACGCTGGCCTATCTATAGAATACACCAACGGGCTGGCTTCTAGGCTTATAATATAATCAATTTTCATTCCCCTCTGCCGAATGGCTCCAAGCATTTGTTTTGTCTGCTCTACGGCAGAATCAGAAATCACGTCTTTCGTCCACATTAATGAATACCAAGTTTGAGACCACCTAGTCCAACTCACGCCTAAATTTTTTATTAAGGCCACCTGCTTTTCACAATCTGATAAATTAGGATAATAGCAACTAATATCCATACCTAAATAATCTGGGCCGGTTGCAGGGTAATTACCATAGTCGAGAGTGCTTGGGTTATATGTGGATGCGCCTAAAACCTTGCTTGCCCTGTGCAAGGCGGCTGATTTATGAAAGCCCACCGACGGGCTTGGGTTAACCAAGTCTAATGCCAGGGACATAGTCACGACCGAAGCCGCGGACAAAGCAATTAAAGCCAGACTCAAGACAAAATTAACTTTGCCAAACAACACTTCTTTAACTAATTTTTTCATATTTTTTAGCTAAACTATTTTGGTTTAACCTTAGCGTAGATAAAAGATTGCCAACCTTTTTTAAAAAGCTGGCAATCTAAAATCCATTAATTTTTTACAAACTGCATAATCCTGAAATTTGATCCAGCGGCTTATTGCAGCCTTTCATTTTTATCGGCACGACCGAATTGAAAACCGGCAAACTAGCTTCGGCGTTATTGGCGGTAACAATTTGGCTAAAGGTGAAGTTCCAGGAATTGAAGGTGGCTAAATCCGGAAAGCCGTATAGTCCGCCTTTGCCGACTAAGTAGACGGTACCGTTTAAGTTAATAATTTGGCCAATTCTGACATCATTACTCGCCGAGACTGGGCACTTGCCGTTAATCTGATCGAGTGCGCTGCTACAATCGGCCGATTTCATTGGCACCAAACCACTTTGCGACAAATTTGCCTCAGATGAATTAGCAGCAACTATCTGGCCAAAAGTATATCCCCAGGAATTGAAGGTGGCTAAATCCGGAAAGCCGTAAAGTACGTTTTGGCCGACTAAATATACAGTACCATTTTTGTTAATTATTTGACCCAAACGCTGCGTGTCTGTTGAGGTAACAGGACCACAAATCGGGTTGGCGGGTATGCTGTTAGTCGTCCCTGTTTGGACACTTCCCGACGGACAAACATTCGACAAAATTTGAACAGGGTTAACAGTTACTGTCACGTTTTGACTTATAGCAGTACTGCTGGCATTGGAAGCGCTTAAAACATAAGTCTTGGTGGCAGTCGGAGAAATAGTCACCGGAGAAGGCGAATTAAAACCAAGATAAGTATTGGTATTGTCAAAAATTTTAATATTCGAGTCGGTGCAGTTGCTTAAGCTAAAAGCTAGTTGTGTTGACTGACCGGAATTAATAGTGCTGGGAGTGGCGGTAAAGGAGTTGATGGTGCAGGCAGTTGAAGAAACCGCACCATTAATAACTAAAGTAAAATGCTTAGTCACGGAAGTTCCGGCTGTCATGTCTTTAGCTGTAACAGCCAAATCAAAACTACCAGCTTCGGATGGAGCACCAGTCAAAACTAACGGATTAGTAAGAGGCTGATCACAAGCATAACCCGTTGGGCAAACCGGATATTCAACATTAAACTTTAAACCTGCGGGGGCGCCGGTTCCTGATAAACTGTAATAGTGTGAACCGCTATAATTGGCTACGCTAAACACGGCTTTGTAGCTTTGGTTTTGGGTGCCGGCAGGAACTGTGCCGCTAATATCATAAGAAACAAGGTTCGATCCGCAAACTCCGGCAATTTGGTCCAGGGCGGTTTTGCAGTTTGGATCCCGCGAAGGGACAAGGCCAATTTGGGACATTGCCTTTTCGGCTTCGTTAGCAATTACCAGTTGTCCAAAATTCCATCCCCAGGAATTAAAGACATCCAAACTAGGAATGCCGTATAAACCGCCGTTGCCAACTAAATAAACAGTGCCGTTTTTGTTAATTAGTTGACCGACTCTAACAGCTTGGGAGCTCACCGGCACAATTGTCATTGTGTTTCCTGGAGAATTATTGGTTGGTAAAATAACATTTTGCCCCGAAGAAGTTGCGGGTACACTAACTGACGCTACTCCATAATTAAATGTCCCGGCGGAAGCATTAGACAAGACATCTAGTCTCAACGCTAAAGATTTTACGTTGGCGTTGGAAATAGAATAATTCAAATTGTTAAAGGTTGCGTAGCAAGTTGGTCCGGTAGGATAAACTACTGTGCTACCCACTTGAGCGTTAGTAGCACCATCAAACAACTTAAAATTGGTAAATGGACAGTAGGCGGAATTTGTAGGTACAAAAACTGTGAGACTACTAATAGACATGTCACTGCCCACAGCGCTAAACTTGAATCTTGAAACTTCTACTCCGGTAGCGCCTGCCTGGATGTTGGAAGAAACCGGAGTTGCCGGATCCAAACTTAATACTAAAGAAGGCTGAACAGGCTGAGTTGTTAAGCTGTAAGTTTTGGCTGAGCCTACAACCGAACTGGCATCATTTGACATATTAAGACTGGAAGATCCGTCATTCCAACCCCAGTTAGTCAAAACCAAACTGTAGGTTCCGGTTGCCTGACTTGAAGAAAGACTAGGCCCAAAAGCCGTGGTGTTGGCGGTGACAACTAAATACTTAGTTTGACCTGCGCCAACAGTCACGCCGGTGGCGGCGGTTGCTGAATTTAAATTCAGCACAATCTGCCCGCTCGAAGCGCCAATGGAGCCTGTGCCGACCGGAACAGAAAATCCGCTACTGGCATCGTAGACAGAGTAAGAAACCATACCACCAGGCAAAGCAGTGCCTCCCTGTTGTAGAGTGATAGAATTTACAACTACATCCCCCGCCGGACTGGCCGAAACTGCAAAGATAGCCATATTCTCTCCAGGTGAAGGATTTCCGATTTGGCTAACAGTGGCGCTTGCAGGAGCAATAATTGAAGCAACTGAAGCAAAAGTAATGGTGGTCTTAACTACAGTTACCGAGTTTGAAGTTGCGCCTGAGCCGGAACTAATATTGATATTTAATCCCTGGGCGGTTATGGCACTCCCAGAACCCAGACCAAAAGTCCAGGTAGAATTAGACGCCGCGCCTAAAACCCAAGAATTTACATCGGCCTTTAAAATAACGGTTGCCGCAGAACCTTTCGGCACTGTCAGGTTGAGATTACTTAACGATATTAAATACTGGTTTGAACTTAAATTTTGCGTAGTACCGGGATAAAAACCTACGACTTTGCCAATTTGAACCCCATTCACCCAAAGACTGAAGTTCTGAAATGTACCGCCAGGACCGCTATTAGAAAGGCTTTTTCCGTTGTTTGTGACTGTCGCCACAAAACTAATTCCATTAACATTTACGTCCTGATATCCGCTAGTTTCCGTAAACTTGTAAGCACCCAAAGTCACATCAGATGAACCCATGGCGACCTGTCTACTAACCGGGGATGAAGGATCTAAAGAAACACTAACTGACCCTGTCTGGATTGGCAACGAAACAATACTAAACGGCTGGTCGCTAGAATCGACATTTATAAAATGCGTGCCAGGACTTGGGTCACCAATTGAATGTGTGCCAACCGCAATATAATAATCGTTGCCCGCAGGAAGTTGCGATGAAACAGCCCACTCATAAGTGCCGGTATTGGGCACACGAACCAAATCGTAAGAACCCACTTTCATATCAACTTTATTGCCACACAAATTATAAGAGCCGTCTAATTTATTCACGCAGCCCCCGGGATTCTGGCCACTCGCACTCCCTTTATAGAGAGCAATAACCACCGTATCAGCGCCAGCCGGCGGCTGCCAATTAATGGTAAACGTTGTTCCGGTTTGAATTTTCTCACTGCCGTTAGGAGAAAGAACTCTAAGTGAAAGGGCTGGGTCAGGAACAATACTGAATGTGGATGAGATCTGGCCACTTACATTAAAAGGATAGCCGTAATTGCCGTTTAAACCACCATAAGAAGCTACTATATAGTAACTCCCAGCCGGTAAATTATTGGCGGTTGCCGTAAACATGGCGTTATTGGACACCGGAGAGCTATTTAACCGGCCGGAAACATAACTTAACACGTCACCGCGATACGGACCAAAAATACTGGCTGAAGCAGGATAAACAAGGCCGGTATTAATGTTAACGAATTTGATGTTTAAATTTAAATCCGCGCCATTATTGTAAGCCCAGCCAGTAACCGTAGCTTTTCCCGGAGCATTAATACTACTAGAAAGTGTTTCTAGCCAACCTTCAACAAGCCCACCTATTGGACTATAATTAACACTGGTGTAGCCATAAGCTGGAACCGGGCAAACTTGAACTCCGCAAGGGTCGGTAGAATAATCCAGCGTGCAATCTTGTCTAATCGGACGCAAAGGACAAATTGGCGGCTTCTTTGGTGGCCTAATCGGAGAGTCTGGCGCGGTAATTTCCAGCGACGTTAACTGTTTTAGATGGCTACCCACTTTTCTATATAAAACAAAGGTATAGGTTTGGTTTGGCTGTAAATCATTGCCTGTAAAACCACTGCCAGAGTTTGTAATGCCGTCCATAAACGGCCAGTTGTTGACTTTAATTGCTCCGGTTACATTGCGATCCAGCTTATAATCTACCCTTACCTGCCAGCCACCGTTAGAAAAACTTAAAAGCTCGTAATTAAGACAGTTAGCAGTATTTTTGGCGCAAACTGGCTGGTTATAGCCATAGGTTGCCATGCCTAACACCTGAGGCGAGCCGGCTCTACGAGTCAGCGCGTGGTTGGCTGAAAGAGGGGCAAAATCGCCATTGCTCATTTCGGAGTAAGCTATGGCTGACATTCCTGCCACCGCAGTTGCCGCAAACAAAACCATGGCAAAAGCCACTGAGGTGCTCATGCTGGCCGAAAATACCGACCTGGCTAACTCAATAACTGCCGAACCAAAAGAAGCGTTTTGTCCTTGCGTGTTTTCGACTGACGCCAGGATTTTTTTGCTTCCCGAGTAAACGTATGGATTCATGTTTTTTTCGGTTTAATGGTAAATTCGTGAGGCTACTTTCGTAAGATTTCCTGTATTAGTTTCCATCGGCGTTCTTGTTTCAATCCGTTGTGGACATTTAGTAATTTCTTTAACTGACCAAAACTGCCGTCTAGGGAATTCGTGGTATTT
>JBBREH010000007.1:0-46449 GCA_038203095.1 Candidatus Doudnaibacteriota bacterium
ATTGATAAATAGAATGGGTGTCCACCTTTGAGCAACACCTTGGCACATAGTTCATTAAAAATTTCCTGTTAAATAAGAACAGTCGCAAAACTTTGGGCTTATAAACAAACGTTTTGCTCTACTGTCTAGAGTTCGAATCCCACCGGACCCACCAGAACCGCCTAATTTTGGTCGGTTTTTAATTTTTATATTTTTATCCACTTTGAGATTTGACAAGACTATGCTAGAATAAATTATCAATAAAATTGATAATTTTAAGAAACAAAAATCTAAGTTAAATGTCAAAAAATTTAAAGCATTTTTCACCAAAAGTTAAAACTGAAGGATTCACTCTGATTGAGTTGTTAGTTGTTATTGCCATAATCGCGCTTTTAAGTTCAGTGGCCTTAATTGCCTTAATGTCCGCCAGGCAAAAAGGCAGAGATGTTAAGCGTTTGGCAGACATGACTCAAATGGCGACAGCAATGGAATTATATTTTAGCACCTACAAAGGGTATCCTTCCACTACCGGCTCTCCTACACCTCTGATTCCAGGGTTCACCTTAACATTGCCTTCTTCTCCCCAGCCCGCCGACGGTGGTTGCGAGTTAGTTACTTATCCTGTTGGGTCTGGCACAGGTTCAAACTATTACTATTATCCCAGTCCTACCGGAGGAGCGTATCTTTCTAACGGGGAAACTGTTTACCCGGATTACGCTTACTTTTTTTGTTTAGGCAATAAGACCGGTAATTTTGGACCCGGAATGCACCAGGTTACACCAAAAATAATCAGGTAAGATTTTTTTAAAAACGCTTCCTGCAAGGGAGGCGTTTTTTTATTTAAGCACCTTCCGAAATCCCCAAAAAACTGCCTGCGCTTAGTATCTAATGGTATAATGCCCTTATGTCTAATAACTTGTTAAAATTAAAAAATCAAATATTTTTATCCAGGCCGATTTTGGGCGAGATTTTGGCTAAGTATGGACAGACCGGTTTAAAAGATTATGTTAAAAAATTTTGGGATGTTCCTCAAGCTTTGACTGACAATGAATTTTTGCAAATCTTAAAATCTGAACTTGCCGATATTTATAACCCAGAATTATCAGATCTGGTATATAGTCAGCTTAAGGAAAAGCCTCTTGTGTCGACTATAGACCATTTGGGCATTTGGAACCACCCATTTTTTGTAAATAGTGGGTTGATTTACAGTCTGCACTTTAAACCGGAGGAATTTGCCGTGGTCTTGGCAACCGAAAGCCCCTCATTAAATAATTCTTCTTGGCCAGGCAGCCTGCTTAGTCACAATTCAAAGCTAAAAATGGAAAGATATTCTTTTTTTCCTGACCGTCAAAAAACTTTGCCGGTATTTTCGACGCCGGCTATTGGTCTACAAGCTATCAGTCAATTTAAACAGCGGTCTGCGGGAGCGTTAAATGGATTATTAAGTGACTTAGAGATTGCACCGGCAGAAAATTTTTCTGCTCAGGCTTGCCAAATTAGCCACAGGTTCTGGCAGAAGGTTTTTCCTTCTGCGCCCAAACAGGTTTATTTGCCTTTGGAGACTTTAGTCAGTAAATATCTGTTGAAAATTTTTGAAGACCCCAACCACACTTTATCGCGTTTAATATTCGACCATCAGGGACAAGATTTATGGCGAAAATTTTTTGGTGATGAACATACTTTTATGTTTTGGGGGATTGATGCCAAAGGCCGACGACAGGTTTTAAATAACTTGCCCGATTCTGCTAACGACCTTATTAGCCAAATCAAAAACAGACGGCTGTATCCTTCCAGTCCGTTGTGTTTTGTGGTGTTGCTGTTGGCAGGTTTTGCTTGTGCTGGTGGATTTACCCAAACCACCTGGTTGACACAAACCAAAGAAAAATTTATTTTGCTTTTGGAAGAGCTGGATGATTACCTGCCGGGAATTGGAATAGTGCCTACTAAAAATTTCGCCGAAAGCTCCTTAATGTGGTTTAATCGTGGCGGGCAGTACTTTATGCCCGCAGCTGTAGATTTGTATTTACAGGGCGGAGATATTTATCCAAAAATTTTGCGTTTGGCAGACAAAATGACCCTTGGTCAGAGTTTTGATTTGGCTTTGCAGGGTGTTTATGAGGTAGTAGTGCCAAAGCATCAAAGGTTTCAGAATATTGAGTTTAGTCGTTTAAATAAGAACCTTTTGGATAATTTGGCGATTAAAAGTAGCAAACCATAAATTGACAGCTATTCTCTAGTAGTGTATGATAAGTATGATTTTCCATACTTATAGGGTAGCCTTAATTTTAATGTTTAAAATCATGAAGTCTACATCTCAAATCCACCGAAAGTTCCATAAAAAAATGTTGTCTCAAGATAAGTTTTATGGCACTACTACTATGGGCGCACGAGGGCAGGTGGTAATCCCGGCTCAGGCCAGGAAGGACTTAAGGCTTTCTCCCGGCGACCAGCTGGCGGTAATGGGTAAGTTTGGTAAAGTTTTGGGTTTAATAAAGACCGATCAAATGCTGAAGTTTGTAGAAACAATTATGAAAAATTTGGCTGGTAGTGGAATGGATAAGCAGTTTAAAAAACATTTTGAAAAAATGGTAGAGAAAATTTAATCAATTAATTTTTTACAGATATGAGCGAGCAATTAATTATTGAGCGGGGGGCATTCAAAAGTGGGAGAAAATTTATGGGAATTTACTGGACAAAGAAAAAAATTGTTTGGGCAGTAATAATCTTTTTGGCTGTTGCATTTATCAGCTATCTAATTTTTAAACCAAAAAATAACAGCGCTAATATTCAAACTGAATTTGTAAAAAAACAAAATTTAAAAACTACGGTTTTGGCAACCGGCCAGGTAGTTTCGAGTACTGACCTGTCTTTAAGCTTTAAAACTAACGGGATTGTACAAAATGTTAAAGTTAAAGAGGGCGCCAAAGTTAGAGCAGGAGAAAACTTGGCTAACTTGGAACAAAAGGATCAGGTTGCTGCTTTGACGACTGCCCGCGGCAGTTTAGCTCAGGCACAGGCTAACTATAATAAAGTTTTAGCCGGAGCCAGTAATGAGGACATTGAGGTGGCACAAGTTGCATTGGACAATGCCAAAACTAATGTTGTTTCTGTTCAGCAACAACAGGAGACGGCGGTTAAAAATTCTTATAATGCTTTGCTTAATACTTCTTTTCAAGCAGTTGCTTCTACGGCTAATGTTGGTTCGGCCACAGTGACTATTAGCGGCACATACACCGGACAAGACCAGGGCATTTATAAAATAATTATGTATAATTCTGGCACGGGACAAAAATTTCAGGCTTCAGGTCTTGAGTCAGTTGATGGTGATGTAAAATCAATTCCCGTGCCTTTTGGCACTCGGGGTTTGTATATTCAGTTTTCCGGCACTGGTTATAACAATGATAGCTGGACAATAAATATTCCCAACACCCTATCGGCATCCTATATAGTGAATTACAATGCTTATCAAGCGGCATTAAAAGCCAGGGATTCCGCTGTATCCACTGCCCAAAACGCGGTCCTCAGTGCCCAAGCTAGTTTGGATTTTAAAAAGGCTCAGGCTCGTCCAGCCGATTTGGAGGTTGTGCAGGCACAAATTCTTTCGGCAGAAGGACAGGTTCAATCTGCCTTGGCAGTTTTAGACAATACAATTATTCGGGCACCGGCTGATGGTACTATTACGTCTGTTGACATTAAAGCTGGTGAGTTGGCTTCGGCCTTAAAGGAAGCGCTTATTTTACAGGATGTAGGTAGCTTGCATGTTGAAGCTAATGTTAGTGAGGCGAATATCGCTCAATTACAAGTCGGACAGAAAGTGGACATAACTTTTGACGCATTGGGTCCGGACAGACATTTTTCCGGAACACTTCAGGTTATTAATCCCGGCGCCACGGTGGTTTCGGGAGTGGTAAATTATAAAGTGACCGCAAGTTTGAGCGATACTCCTGGCATTAAGCCGGGCATGACAGCTAATATGACAGTTTTAGTGGCGCAAAAAGATGATGTTCTTGCTATTCCCAGCCGGGCTGTAATTTTACAAACCGATAAAAAAATTGTCCGAGTTATAGATAACGCCAAAAAGAAAACCTATCATGAAGTTGAGGTTAAAACCGGTCTGGAAGCAGACGGTGGGTTGGTGGAAGTGCTGTCCGGCCTGAGTGAAGGGCAGGAAGTAGTGACGTATATTAAGCAATAATCAATTTAACAATTTAGCATGCAGTAATTAAACAGGCTGCAAGTTGTTAAATTGTTTGAATGATAAAATGATAGTATGAACCTTATCAAAGTAGAAAATTTAAAAAAAGATTATATTAACGAAGACGTAGTGACTTCGGTACTCCATGGTGTGTCTTTTAGTATTGAGCAGGGAGAGTTCGTGGCTATTATGGGGCCTTCCGGCAGCGGCAAATCTACCTTAATGCATATTTTAAGTTTTTTAGATCGTTCCACCGGCGGGCTTTATCAGTTTAAAGGCAAAGATACAAAAGATTTTCCTGATGATTATTTGGCAACATTAAGAAACCGAGAAATTGGCTTTGTCTTTCAGTCCTTTAATTTGCTTAGCCGAACTTCAGTTTTGGATAATGTTAAACTGCCTCTGGTTTATAGTGATAAAAAAAATCAGGATCAGCTGGCAAAAAAAGCTTTAGATGCGGTGGGGCTGTCGCATCGTCTAGAATACTACACCAACCAAATTTCCGGCGGGGAAAAACAACGCGTGGCTATTGCCCGCGCTTTGGTTTGTGATCCGGCGGTCATTTTTGCTGACGAACCAACCGGCAACTTGGACAGTAAAAGCGGAAATATTGTTATGGAAATACTACAGCGATTAAACAACGAAGGCAGAACTATAATTTTGGTTACCCACGAACAAGACACAGCTAATCATGCCAAAAGAATCATTCGAGTAAAAGATGGTAATATTGTGGCCGATGAACTTGTTAAAACCAGAACCATTGCCAGTGACGGAAAAGAGTTGGTGAAGTAAGTAATTTAAAAATTAAGAATTAAGCAATTAAACATCGCAAATGTTTTTTATTGATTTGTTAAATTGCTAAATTATTTTGAATGAATTTCTTTAGCACAATCAAACTTGTCATCCGCACTCTGCTTGCCCGCAAAGGCAGGTCATTTTTAACGATCCTAGGCATTGTTATTGGTGTGGCCGGAGTAATTATTATTATTGCGCTTGGAGCCGGAGCTCAGTCTTTGGTTTTGGGGCAGGTGACGAAGTTAGGCTCAGATCTCCTTAGCATTCAGCCAGGTAAGAGCAACGAGAAAGGCCCTCCGGCGCAAGTCTTTGGCGTAGTCG
The DNA here is from genome assembly GCA_038203095.1 of Candidatus Doudnaibacteriota bacterium. Classification (GTDB taxonomy): domain Bacteria; phylum Patescibacteriota; class Doudnabacteria; order UBA920; family UBA920; genus PALSA-1336. The sequence goes on from JBBREH010000007.1 coordinate 5,291, forward strand.
TTACTACGTTAAATGAGCAGGACGAAGCCGCTTTGCAAGATTCCGGCAGAGTTCCGCATGCTACAGCCGTAGCTGCTATGGTACGCGGCCGCACTAGCGTAACCTGGGGAAATAAAAATGTAGATACAAGTTTTGTCGGGACAGAGTACACTTACCCAAAGGTAGTAAAAATTACCATGCAAGAAGGGCAGTTTATTGACCAAGCCCAAGACAGGGCCGCCGCAAATGTTGTGGTTTTGGGTTCTGCGGTGGCCAAAGAACTGTTTGAGGATAGTGGAACCGACCCAATCGGTCAGGTAATAAAAGTTAAAGCTAATGCGGCTAAAATCAAAGGTCAGGCTGAATCAGCTAGCGTGCCTCTCCGGGTAGTGGGTGTAATTACTCCGCGCGGCAGCGCTTTTTTTCAAGATCAGGACGACCAGATTTTTATACCCGTAATTATTGCTCAACAGCAGTTGCTTGGCATCCATTATTTTCAGGCAATAATGGTTAAAGTTGATTCTTCAGACAATGTATCACAGACGATATTAGATGTTAAAACTGTAATTAACCAGCAACATCATATTAAGCGCGAAGCAGATGAAGACTTTACTATTCGTAATACCGCCGATGCCATAAATATTTTGAGTACTATTACCAACGCTTTAAGTTTGTTTTTAACCGCTATGGCCGCAATCTCGCTTTTGGTTGGCGGGATTGGGATATTAAATATTATGCTTGTAACAGTGGCCGAACGAACGCGTGAAATTGGCCTGCGTAAAGCAGTGGGCGCTAGTAATGCGGCCGTGAGGAATCAGTTTTTGCTAGAAGCCGGCACACTAACCTCTCTGGGAGGATTTATTGGAATTATTTTGGGAATTTTTGTCGCCTATTTAATTTCTTTGCTTATGCATGCTTTGGGTTATGATTGGGCTTTTGTAATTTCTTTGACTTCTATTATTTTAGCTATAGGCGTTTCCATTTTAACCGGCGTGGTGTTCGGCCTTTATCCGGCATTTAAAGCATCCAAGTTGAGTCCTATTGACGCACTTAGGTATGAATAAGGATACAAGGAGCTTGTATCCTTATTCGCCTGACTACTTAAATATTTATGATGTTTAAATCATTGCAACAATCTTTTAAAGCTCTCAAGTCAAATCCTGGCAGGACGGTTTTGACGACTTTAGGAATTGTTATTGGCATATCCACCGTTATTTTGGTCTTGTCTGCGGGGGAGGGGTTTAGAAGTTTAATTAACGCGCAGGTTGAAACTTTAGGTACTAATACATTATTTATCCAAACCCGTGTACCACCAACCACTAAAAATCGTGCCAGCGGTGGAAGCGGTGGGCCTCAAGATGTGTTGGTTGCAATTACCACTCTAAAAAATCGTGATTTGGACGATATAAAAAGAATTCCGAATGTAGTGAACGACTATGGTATGGTTTCGGGACAGAAAGTTGTTAGCTATCAAAATACTTCAAAAGCGGTAATTTTTTACGGCGCTTCAGCTGAACGGTTTAGCATTGATAAGGGCACTTTAAAATCCGGACGATTTTATACGGCTGCGGAAGAAACCGGCGCTGCGCAAGTTGTAATTTTAGGCAGTAATATTGCTGACGATTTATTTGGTCAAAATAACCCTCTGGATAAGTTGATTCGTGTCGGAGATTTAAATTTTTTGGTTATTGGTGTCTATAACCCGCGCGGAGGTCTGGGTGGTAATGACGACGAGTTAATGTATATTCCACTTCAAACAGCACAAAAGAAAATTTTAGGCATTGACCATTTATTATTTGCTGCAGTTCAGTTAAAGGATATGAGTGTAGCTGACGCTACGGCAGAAGATATTAAGTCTGTTTTAAGGCATAATCATAACATTACTGATCCTGAGAAAGACGATTTTTCAGTTCAGACCCAGGCCGAAGCCTTGGGCACGTTTAATACTATTTTTAATGGTGTCACAATTTTATTAATAGCCATTGCCGCGATTTCGTTAATTGTCGGCGGAGTGGGCATTATGAATATAATGTATGTGGTGGTTACAGAGCGTACTTCGGAAATTGGTTTAAAAAAAGCATTGGGTGCTAAAAACGCTGATATTTTAAATGAATTTCTAATTGAGTCGATTTTAGTTACTGTTTTGGGAGGGGTTTTAGGAATTTTATTTGGCGCCTTTTTAGGTTGGGTGGTTTCTGTTATCGCAAAGTCTGTAGGTTTGGTTTGGCAATTTTCCGTCCCGTTTTATGCTATAGCTTTAGGTGTCGGCGTTTCCGGGGGGATTGGAATTTTATTTGGAGTCCTGCCTGCCCGTCAAGCCGCGGCGCTAGATCCTATTACGGCGCTACAATATGAATAGAGAGACAAGGAGACAAGAACTTGCTTGCTCGTATCCTTTAATACTTGTATTCTTAATAATAAGACTGCTGATTAACTTCAAAAATAAAAAATTATGATTAATATCGTTATAGTCGGCGGAGGTTTTGGAGGGTTACAGACCGCACTTAAATTAGAAAAGAAATTCAGAGTTTCCCGATTCGACAATTTTAGGGCAGGCAAGGACATTGCTATTACGCTTATAGACAAGCGGGATTATCATTTGTTTACTCCGAATTTGTATGAAGCGGCAACAGCCGCGGAGGAGATAACAACAGTTGAGCAAATAAAAAAAAGCATTTCCTTGCCTTTTAAGACCATTTTGAAAGGTAAAAAAATTAATTTTATTAAAGCCGAGGTGGTTTCTATAAACCTGGTAGAAAAAACTATCAACCTACCTGATAAAAAAATTAATTTTGATTATTTAGTTTTAGCACTGGGTTCTAAGAGTGATTTTTTTAATTTGGAAGGAGTGGAAAAATTTGCATTGCCATTAAAAGATTTACCGGACGCGTTAAGAGCAAGAAATAAAATTGAATTTGCAATAGAGGCACACAAGTTGGATTTTGCTAAGCCCTCTTTGCGAATAGTGGTGGCCGGTGGCGGCTACACCGGCGTGGAGTTGGCCGGCGAGTTAAGAGGTTTGCTAAATTTTTTGTCCTGGAAAAACGCTTACCCAAAGGAGAAAATTGAAATTGAAATTGTTGAGGCTGCAAGTAGCCTAGTACAGGGATTTGACCCCCGGTTGAGCCGGGATGCTTGGCAGCGTCTGCAGGAAATAGGCGTTAGAGTCAGCCTTTCCGCCCGGATAGCCAAGGTGGACGAGTATTTTGTGGAGCTGGCTTCCGGCGAGAAAATTGCTTATGATATTTTATTTTGGACAACGGGGGTAAAAGCTTTTGAAATAAAATGCGGCACTCAGTTAAGTTTGGATAAAAAAAATCGGTTATATGTTAACGAGTTTTTTCAAGTTGAAAATCACCAGAACGTTTTTGCGCTCGGGGATATGGCCTGCATTCTTGGCGCTAACGGTCAGCCTGTTCCTTCCTCTGCCCAAGATGCCACGGACCAAGCACACTATTTGGCCTACGCTTTGCCTTATATAATGAGAAATCAAAAACCAAGAAGGCTCTATAAAAATATTAAGCATGGGTTTATTGTTAATGTGGGTGGCAAGTGGGCAATTATGAGCTACAATGGAATTTACATTACCGGTTTTTTTGCTTTTGTAATGGATAAATTTGCCCACCTAAGGTACTATTTATCCATTGTCGGCGTTTGGAAAGCGGTTAAGTGTATTATTTTTCAGACTGAGATTTATTCGCGAAATGATTAGTTACAATGGACATCATTGCGTTGCGCAATGATGTCCATTGTATGGTGATCCTTAATACCGTATGGGATTTTTTTATTTGACACCAACAGAGAGAGTAATATAAGGGCAAGATAGATTTAAAATTTTGGAAGGTAAAATTATGCCAGTAAATTTTGATAATCAATTTGGCGGTAGAAGTAACCCTGCAGAGAAGCGTGATGTAAAGGCGCTTGAGTTAGCGGGCCAGCTGGATGCGATATGTGTAAATGAAGCTGCTACAGTAATGGAGGCAATACGCTATATGGGTAAGAATACTAGGGAAACATTAAAACTAGCGCTTGAAATGGCAGATAGAAAAAAGTAATTTAAAACCTCGGATTTTATTCCGAGGTTTTCTTTTTTTTCCAAACTTTTTTTGGTTTTGGAGGATTGGCCCCAGTACCAGTCGTCCGCTTTGCGCGGACTCCGGTACGGGGCGCGGTTAGCCAATTTTTGTAGGCTTCATCGAGCTGGGCTTGGTTTTCAGGCTTTAGGTTCATTACAAAAGTGCAATTGGGGGAAGCGGGTGCAGCTAAAGGTGGGGGTTTGATTTTTATTAGTGCCTGCTTTATAATATAAATATGAGTGTGGAAACTGTAAAAAATAAAAGTGCCTCGGTATTTCGACAATATGGAGTTTTAAAAGCTTCGGTTTTTGGGAGTGTTGCCCGGGGTGAAGATAATTCAGAAAGCGATGTAGATGTATTAGTTGAATTGCGTCGCCCTTTTGGTTTGCCAAGATTCGTAGCTTTAAAACGCCATTTGGAATTGGCTTTAAACAGACCGGTAGATGTTGTTGAGTACGATGGAGTTAAATCTGCATTTGTCGAAAGTATTCTTAAAGACGCAAAAGTTATTTATGAGCAAAGATAAAATTTACATTCAAGACATTTTGGAAATGATCGCAGAAATTGAAAAGGCCGTAGCTGGTATGGAATATTTGGATTTTGTAAATAACAGGACTGCTTATCGGGCCGTTGAAAGAAATTTTGAAATAATCGGCGAAGCAGTAAAACGGCTTTCCAAAGAATTCACCGTAAAATATCCGGAAGTTCCTTGGGAAGACATTGCCGGTTTTAGAGATATATTGATCCATGAATACGCGACCGTAAATACTGCTACTGTTTGGGATACATTGGTAGATGATCTGCCCAGGTTAAAAACTACCTTACTAAAACAATAATTTTAATTTTTTATGAACATACATTTTAAGATTTGGATCCCTGGCATATTATCATATATTGCCTATATCTTATCTATCGCGGCAGAAAGAGGTGGGGGTTCGTATGCTCATACTATTTCTACGTTCTTTTATTTCATCTGGGGCATTTTGCAACTTACGGCAGCTTGGTATAGTTGGCAGCTATTAAAAATTAAGCATCGTTCCGGTGCTTGGGTAGGCTTAGTAGCTGTTTCAGGTTTGTTTGGGATCACGATAATCTATCTTATTCCAGCTAAAAAAATTCAGACGCCAGTAATACCAAGTATTAACAGTTAGATTAGAAAATAAAAACCTCGGATTTTATTCCAAGGCTTTTTTTCGTACAAAGCGGGTTACGCTTTGCGGGACTTCCAGGCTTTTTTTGGTTTTGGAGGATTGGCCCCAGTACCAGTCGTCCGCTTTGCGCGGACTCCGGTACGGGGCGCGGCTAGCCAATTTTTGTAGGCTTCATCGAGCTGGGCTTGGTTTTCAGGCTTTAGGTTCATTACAAAAGTGCAATCGGGGAAGCGGGTGCAGGCAAAAAAGGGCTTGCCCCGGCCACGGGATTTTTTTTCTACAATGTCGCCCGGTTTTTCTTTTCGAATATTATCAGCAAAACATGAAGGACACTTAAAACCGGTTTTGTTCCAAATTTTACTAATGCCTTTACATTTAGGGTAGTCTACACAGCCCAGGAAAAATCCAAAGCGGCCGCGGCGCACGCCCATTTGCTTGTTGCAAATTGGACACATTTCGCCTTTGGTTTTTTCTTCCAGCTCTTTAATTTTTGCCGCTTCTTCCGGCATTGGCTGGGTAATTTTGCTTTCCGGGTCAGGGCAGGCTAAAAATTTACCGTTACGGCCGTACTTAATAAGCATCATTTTACCGCAGTGGGCACAAGGCACCGTGGAAACCTCAATGGTTTTTTGCACGCTTTCTTCTTTTTCAATTAAATGCTTTTTGAAAGGCCCATAGAATTCCTCCATTACTTCTACCCATTTAATTTTGCCTTCGGCAATTAAATCAAATTCTTCTTCAATGTGGGAAGTAAAATTAATGTCTACAATTTCCGGAAAATTTTTTACCAGCATATCATTAACCAAAAAACCTTCTTCTGTCGGGGAATATTTTTTGTCCAGCTTGTTAACGTAGCCGCGGTCTTGAATGGTGGAAAGCGTTGGCGCGTAGGTGGACGGGCGGCCTACGCCGTGAGCTTCCAGAGCTTTAATTAGGGTAGCATCGGAATATCTTGCCGGCGGTTCGGTGAAGTGCTGGAGTGGTAAAAGTTCGTTCAGCTTTAGCATTTCATCGACGCTAAGTTCCGGTAATACGCCCTCAATTTCATCCTCTGCTTTTTCGTCCTGGCCTTCGGTGTAGGCTCTTATAAAGCCGTCGAATTTAATGACTTGTCCGTTTGCGCGGAAGGTATAAGGAATATTTGACACTTGACCTTTGGCATTTGACGCTAGCACATCAACTGCTGTCTGTTCCATTATTGCGGCTGGCATTTGGCAGGCAATTGTGCGTTTCCAAATTAGATCGTAAATTTTTTGCTGACCTTTATCTAAATATTGTTCTATATCTGTGGGTTTTCGTAATACATCGCTCGGACGAATGGCTTCGTGGGCCTCTTGTGCGCCTTTGCTTTTGTTGGTAAAATGACGCGGTTCTTTTAAGGAATATTCTTTACCAAAATGTTCCTCGATGACTTGCTTAATGGCAATCATTGCGCTTTGCGCCAAGTTCAAGCTATCTGTTCTCATATAAGTAATTAAACCCTGGTGGCCTTCGGCGCCAAGGTTGATGCCTTCATAAAGTTGTTGGGCAATGACCATAGTTTGCTTGGCGGACATGCCGAATTTACGCGCAGCTTCCTGCTGAAGGGTGGAGGTAATAAACGGCGCGGCCGGATTCCTTTTGGCTTCTTTGGTCTGAATGTCTGAAACCTTATACTCGGCGCCGTTAAGGTCTGCAACAATTTTGTCTGCCTGGGCTTTATTCGCAATGTCCATTTTACCAACGGACTTGTCACCGATTTTTTGAAGCTTGGCAATAAATTGCTTTGCGTCTTTATTTTTTTGCGACAGCTTCGCTTCTATGGACCAGTATTCTTCAGTTTTAAATTTTTGGATTTCTCGTTCTCGTTCCACAACTAAACGTACCGCAACGCTTTGTACACGTCCGGCCGAAAGGCCGTAGCGAATTTTGCGCCACAAAAACGGTGAAAGTTCATAGCCTACTAACCTATCTAAAACACGCCTGGCCTGCTGAGCATCCACCAAATTCAGGTCAATGTCGCGAGGGTTTTTCATGGCTTCATCTATGGCCGACTTGGTAATTTCGTGGAAAACAATGCGTTTTATGCGTTTATCTTCCTTGCCTTTGGCAATTTCCGCTTCATCGCCTAAACCCAAAGCCTGCACCAAATGCCAGGAGATTGCCTCTCCTTCACGGTCTTCGTCAGTCGCCAATATAATAGAGGGGGCGCCTTTGGCGTCCTTTTTTAGTTCGCTAATAATGGCTTTGGCTTTTTCCGGAATAATATAGGTGGGCTCAAAATTATTTTTTACATCTATGGAAATTTTGCTTTTAGGCAAATCCCGTACATGTCCCATACTCGCTTTAACTGTATAAGCCCCGCCCAAAAAACGGCTAATCGTTTTTGCCTTAGTAGGTGACTCAACTATAATTAATGGTTTGGACATAAGTAGATTAAAGATTTAAGATGTTAGACTTAAGGTTCTACCAGATTCAATTGGGAGTTTAACTTAAATAAAATAGCTTTGTCAATAGAGATTGTAAATTCGAAGAGAGAAAATAGATTACGCATATATAAAACTGGCGTCATCCTGATTGCTACGAGGGGTCTGCTGTTCTTGACCTTTTAAGAGAGAAAGAGAGTACTTTATATGCAAGGAGGCAGTCAATGAAACGCCTTTTCGTATTCGCCGGCTTTTTGTCCGGCGTCTATTTTTTGTTTGGGACCGAAATCGGCCGGACAATTCTTCTGGGCTTTATTGAAGGCGCCGCAAAAGCAGTTGCTTTCTAACCCGGCGGGCTTTGAGAGTTTTCTTGAAGCCCGTCCTACACTTTAATAGTATTTTTGTTTTTCCGTAAAAATGGCTATTTTTTTATCGCAATTATTTTCATCCGGCTCCTTTGAAGAAAGACAGACAAAGCCGGTATATTATCAACTTATCCCCATTCGATAGTTACCGGAGGCTTATCAGAAATCCGATATACCACACCACCGACTTCGCGAATTTCATTGGTGATTCTTTGGGAAACGTGTTTTAAAAAGTCGTAGGGCAGTTCCGCGGCGCGGGCGGTAAAGCCGTTTACGCTCCATACGGCCCAGAGGGCAATAACATGGCCGTCGGCCGAGTTATCGCCTTTGGTGCAGGTAGTCATCGATGATGTTACTACAGCACCTGCCTGCCAAATTTCATTGTAAAGCCCCCACTTCCTCATTTCCTCTATATATATACCATCTACCAGCCGCGCGGTATGGAGTTTTTCCGCCGTAACCTCACCTTCAATCCTCACAACCAAGCCGGGTCCGGGAAAAGGCTGCCTTAACAAAAGCTCTTCGGGGACCCCCAAAGCCCTGCCCAAATTTCTACCCGTGTCTTTAACACAGTCATTAAGTGGCTCAATTTCCGGTAAAGAAAACTCCAAATTTACATTATGATGGATTTTTATTTGGGCTTTTTTGGAGCCACTGTCGTAGCCGCCCCCACTTTCGGAAATGTCGGTATAAAGAGTGCCCTGGGCAATAAAGTCCGCGCTAAAGTTTTTGGCCTCGGACTCCAGAATATTTTTGTAAATGCCGCGCATGGCCAGCCGCTTTTCGTTCATGCCGGTTTTGCCTTTTAGAGCTTTTAAAAAGTCTTCGGTAGCGTCAATAGTTTTAATGGTTATCCAATCTTGGCCCCCAAAAAAATTGTGGACATTGGCTTCATCGTCGGGGCGGTCAATGCCTTTAATGTAAATTCCTAGGATTTTAGGATGTGAGGGCTTTAGGATTGTAGAAAGGGCGGCTTTAAGTAAATATGCTACCACCGAAGAATCTGTTCCGCCTGAGAGTGCTAATAAAACTTTTTTGTTACCAATTTGTTTTGTCAAATCAGCAATTTTCTTTTTGGCAATTTCGGTGGCTGGGAATCTATCTTTAGCACCGCAAATTTTAAAACAAAAGTTTTCGTAAATTTGCCTGCCAAATTCGGTTTCCGTAACTTCGGGGTGAAATTGAACTCCATACAAATTTTTATACTGTCCGGCGGCGACCGGAGTATTGTCGGTGCTCCCTAAAATATCTATTCGTTCATCTGTAGTAATAATGTCCCCGTGGGTTTCCATTACTTTTGATTCTTTGGGTAAGCCGTTTAGCAAAGGGGAATCAACAATGATTTTTAAAGTGTGGGTACCAAATTCGCGCTTGGACGATAGAGTTACCGCTATGCCAATATGGTGCGCCCACATTTGAAAACCCAAGCACACGCCCAAAATCGGCGTATCTAAATCAAAAATATTGCCATCAAAAGGTGGCTGCTCGTAAGCTGAGGCTGGTCCGCCGGAAAGAATTATCCCCGTAGGCTTTATCGCCAACACATCATCAGCAGTGACCAAAGCAGGGTCTGCTACCAAACAAAAAACGCCCAAGGCGTCAAGCTTTTGCTTTATTAAGTGGTCAAACTGGCTGCCCATGGAAAATAGTAAAAAAACTTCATCAGTTTTTCTAATTTTTTTTTCTTCGGCGATTTCCGCCAGGGCCACAGGGGTGGCATGTTTAAAGGTTTGTAACATAAAAGATATTTTTTATTATATAGGAAATTTGCGATATAATCAAAAGTTTTGTTATAGCTGGAACGAACAGTATTTTTTTTGTAATTAAACATTTAAAATCTGTTATAATTTAACTTGAAAGAATTTTTATGCCATTTGATCTAAGAAACATTAACCAACCAAAATTAAAAAAAATAGCTTTTGCTTTTATTTTTATCTTGGCCTTAATTTTAGGTTTGCCTTATTCTGATGGCAGGTCAAGTTATGCTTATTGGGAATTGATTAGGGATATGAGCGTAGTAAAAAGTTTGTTCTTGGGGCACTTGGTATTTTTAGGTCCGGTTTCCAGCTTGGGTAATTTTTATTTTCCGCCGGCTTATTATTATTTGGCTTACCCTTTTGCCAGGCTATTGAATTTTGCGCCCTTCTCGTTAGCGGTTGCCAGTTTATTTTTTACCTTGGCAACTTTGGTTTTGAGTTTTTTTGTAATAAAAAAATGGTGGCGCAGTGATTTATTGGCGTTTACAACCATTTTTTTTATGGCAGTTTCTATTTTAAATATCCAACTGGAAAAATACGGTTCCAACCCGAATTTTATCCCATTTTTTAGTTTGCTATTTTTTTATGCGCTACAGCAATTAATGGAACAGCCTGCTAATTGGAGATTTGTCGCTTTATTAGCAACTTCCTTTGCGATTATTACCCAACTGCACGCAGTCCCTATGGTGGCCATGCCTGTCATTTTATTGCTAATTTTGATTAATAAAAAAATAAAGATAAAGATAAAAAGTGCCGGGCTGTTTATTGCTATTACGATATTGCTTTATTCGCCTTATTTATTTTATGAGTTAACTCATAAATTTAGCAACTTCCACGGCTTATTTTATATTGCCAGGGGGCATAATACCGGCAGTCAAATTTTGTTTCATTTTATTCAGTATTTTGGTTTTTGGATTTCGCCTTGGCTGTCTATCCATACTTTTTTTGACATTGCCAGCCTGCTTGGAACAAAATTTTATGTACTTTTTTCATGCGCTCTCTTGGGTATTATTCCAGTACTGCACTTTAATCTTAAGCACCCTAATTATATCCTGGACGAGCAGAGTTTATCCGTTTTGCCATCGGTAAAAACAGTTATTAGCTATTGGTTGGTTGTGCCCAGCCTAATATTATTGTTGCCCATTGGTGCTACCAATAATTTTCAGATATATTATTTTTTTATTTTTTCGCCTTTAATATTTTTCCTCATGGCGCTGGGATTGGTTGCCTTGCTAAACAAAGGCTTGCATTTATTGAGCAGTTATTTAGTCTTGGTTTTTATTATATTTCAAATTGTTCAAATTTATCTTTACAATCAATTTGTTTTAGCGTCGAAAATATAAAAACACCCACCGGGTGTTAAAGATTTAATATTTTTTTGGTGGACCTGGGGAGAATCGGACTCCCGCCTATCGGATGCAAACCGATTGCACTACCACTATGCTACAGGCCCTGATTTGAAGGTGGGAGATTGGAGAAAATCTGCAACATTAATTTGTACCGCCAAAGGTTGACAGCTTTAAGCTAGCCATCTCATTAGCATTCCGCTGGGAACAATGCTCGGGGCGCCACCGGGTAGCATGTTAAACAGCCATAAGACACTTAAAATGCACATCATTAGACCAAAGAGTTTCCACCAAGTGTAAGTTCCGGCTCCAATACCGGTGCCTAGGTATTTTTCGGCCAACTCTATTTTGCCCGAAAACTGGTCGGTAATGGCAACGGAGTACTTCATGCACAAAATACCTAAGGCAAAAATAATAGGTGAAAAGAAAAAACGCATATATTGTAAAATTACAAATTTCAAACACTGCCCCGAACCACTCAGGCCTAAAGGCCTTCGGGTGTCAGGGCATTAACCATTCGCCCTGATTATGATGACACGCGGCGTATTTATTCCTATAAGGCGTGCCATGAACCTGAGCGAAGCGAATGGTTTATGGTGGGTGTGGGAAGGATCGAACTTCCGACCCCGTCATTATCAGTGACGTGCTCTACCACTGAGCTACACACCCATATTATAAAACATTTCGTTTGGCTACTATTCTGGCTGATATTCATTAATATCTTCCAAAGTCTATCAAATATTTAGATTTTTGACAACAGGCATGAAATATATTACTATTAAATCATAAATTTACAGTTTTGAGAAAGAAACCAAAATAACACAATTTAATGTTTTTATCTAATTTATTTAACAAAAAAAAATCAATTTTGGGAGTAGATATAGGCACTTCCAACATAAAAATAGTCCAGATTACCCATGGGGAAAAGCCCATTTTAGATACTTATGGTATTGTCAGTACTGCATACCAGATTGGTGGTCAAAATAATGAAATTGCAATCCAGCAAATGGCCGGAATTTTAAGGACACTGGTTGAAAAGTCGGGAGTAACAACAAATAAGTGTGTAATTAGTTTTCCAAACAGCGTGGTGTTTACTTCAGTGATCACTTTGCCAAAAATGAGTGAAAAGGAGCTTGGATCGGCTGTTGAATTTGAAGCTAAGAAGTATGTGCCCTTAGCACTTACGGAGACAGATTTGTCATGGACTGTTATTGGAGGCTCTCTAAAGAGTTCGGATCAGCAAATAAAGGTCTTAATTACCGCTGTGCCTAAGCAGATAACGAAAAATTATATGAAGATTTTTTCTTTGGCCGGTCTGGTACCTGAAGTGGCCGAAATTGAAGCTTTGGCACTAATTCGTTCATTAATTGGGAACTTGCCAATTAATTGTGTTATAATTGATATAGGCTCAAGAAGTACTGGGGTAAACATTATTGAGAGCGGTTTTTTAAGACTTAGCCGAAACCTTAACATTGGCGGAGACACCATAACGGAAAAAATTGCCCAAGCCTTAAACATAAGTAATTTTAGAGCCGAACAGTTTAAAAAAGATTTTGGTATTAGTGGCTCAACATTTATTCCCGAGACCGTGAAGCCGGTATTGAACATAATTAAAAATGAAGTTAAACAGTTGTTAACAATTTATGAAACACAGGAAGTAAAAATAGAAAAAATTTTATTGGTCGGCGGTGGAGCGAATTTACCGGGCATTGCTGATTTTTTTGGAGATTTAGGCATTAAAGTCGAATTGGGCAACCCCTTGCAGGCGACAGCTTACAGTCAAAACGTAGAATCAGTTTTAAAACGTTATGCCCTAAGCTTGCCAATAGCCATAGGACTCGCTTTACGAAAATAAAAATTAATCCGACATTCTCCATTATAAGCAATACAAGTTTGTTTTGGATAACCACCATTTTCACCGCTAATCACTGCGGCGCAAAATATTTTGGAAAGGTGCCGGATAAGGAATTTAAACCTTGGCAGAAATAAATTTATTAAAACAAAGCAGTAATAGCCAAAATTTATTGGGAGCTCTCCCTAAGCTTTTGGCCTTTGTTTTCGGTGCGATATTGATATGTGTGATCGGGTATTATGGCTGGTTGATTTATGATTTAAAAAATTTGGAAAACAAAGTTTTAACTTTGCAAACCAGAATGGCTAAAGAAAAGCAGGAGGGGTTTTCTGCTGACAAGCGCGATGAGGTTTTGACTCGGCAACTACAAATTAAAAGTTTGGACGGCTTAATTAAAACGCATCTTTACTGGTCTCAAATTTTTCCAAAATTGGCTGATGTAACCTTAAAAAAGGCCGCATATAGCAATTTAAAAATTGACGCCACGGGAGTGATGAGCATAACCGTTACTGTACCAGCTATTGAGGATTTGGATAAATTTATGCAGGTATTTGATCAGCCGAAATATTATAAAGATTTTTACGATATTCGGATTAGTGGCTTTAGTAAAGTCCAAGACAAAGTCAATCCCGCCATTCGTTTTGATGTTAAAATGAAGTATAATCCCGACATAGTAAAGTATAATGAAGACAATAAAGGCAATTAAAAGCCATGGATATAAATAGTCAAAAAAACTTTAATCTTGCTTCCGTAGCAAACCCGTCTCCATATCAGAATTGGATGATTGAGGCAGTCTTGTTGGTAGTTGCTTCGGTATTGGTGGTTTGGTTTTTAATTTTGCCCAAACAACATGTAATTGCCGATAAAAAAACGGAACTTGAGGCTGTGACCAAAGAAGAAGCATCAATTGCAGACGATTTGCAAAATTTAAAGGAAATGTCAGATGAATTGGGTGCAAAATCACAGACAATTACCGATTTGGATGAAGCTTTGCCCTTAGAAGGTAAGGTAATTAGGCTTCAGACTTTAATTGAGGCGCTGGCTAAATCAACAGGTGCGGTCGTGGGTGATATTAATGTGTCGGCAAAAGGCGATTCTGTGATTGCCGGCAATCGGGCCTTATTACAAAAGCAATTCGGTCAGACCAGAACTTTGCAAAAGTTAAGTGGCTCAGTTTATGTAATAGGCAGCTATATTCAACTCAAGGCATTTTTGCAAAAGTTGGAAAAAAGTGCACGAATTTTTGAAATTACCGATTTAAGTTTAGACGCTGCCAGTGATGGAAATTTAAACCTTAAGCTAACCCTAAACGCTTATTATTTGGCTCCTTAATCCCGCTTGACATATGGCAAACAAAAAATTCGTAATTCAAATAGTTGTTGTTATCACAGCTTTTGCCGGAGCTGTTTGGGTTTTGCATAATGGTGGTTTATTTGGAAAAACAGAGAAACCGGCTTTACAGGCCAGCCTCCAAAATCCGCCAGTAATGCCCGGAGGAGCATCGGGTGGGGCAGTGGGTACCATGCCCGGCGGTCTTGCTACGGGTCCTGCTCAAAGTGGGTCAGAGTCTTTAAATAATCAGGCGCTCTTGCCTTTAGGTAATTCTTTGACTTTTGATAAGGTTATAAACCGAAAGCGGTTTTTATATGACTTAGTGGATTATCCTAAATTAGACATTAGTAGCGATATCGGCGTATCGGAAGATAAATTGATTGTCCCCGCGCCGGTCAGCAGTTCACTATTAGGAAATGGGATGGCAAATAATATGCCTGTACATAAGTAAATCCTGACCGGTTTAATAATCCTTAGTATAAATTTATGGTCGCTCCGGCAAATATCAGTCCGAAAGTCGTTTCGGGCTTCCAAAAATTTTTGGTTGACAACGGATTTGTCAAAGCCCAAGTAGTCACTCAGCTTGAGGCAATAATTAAACAGACTGGCCAAGATTTTGGCCAGCTTTTAATCAGTCAAAAGGCTCTAGACGAAGAGGATTTGGCTAAAGCCAAAGCGGCTTATTTTAATTTGCCTTACGTGGATTTGCGCCAACTCCAGGTTCCGGCCGAGGTTTTTAGCCAAATTCCGACAGAGTCAATTAACTTTTATAATTTTGTCCCTTTTGAATTAGCCGGAAAAAATTTAAAGGTAGCCATAATTGACCCTAGTAACTTATCTGCATTGCAAGCATTGGAATTTTTGGGTCAAAAACAAAATTTACAGGTTCAGTTGTATTTGGCTTCCGAATCATCCGTCGCCATTGCAATCGGGAAAAAAAAGAATTTAAAACGAGTTGTCGGCGAGGCATTGAAGGATATTCAAACAAAAGAAGCAATCGAGTTGAAGCCTGCGGTAGTTCAAAAAGAAGCCACGACTCAGGTCATTGAAGACGCCCCGATAATTAAAATTGTGGAGGTTATTTTAAGTAATGCCATTGAAGCCAACGCTTCCGATATTCACATTGAACCTTCGGAAAAGGATGTGCGTGTCCGTTATCGTATTGACGGGATTCTCCACACCTCATTAATGTTACCAAAAAATGTCCAACCTTCCATTGTAACCAGAATAAAAATTTTATCAAACTTAAAAATCGATGAGTCCAGACTCCCTCAGGACGGCCGTTTTCATATGGATGTCGCCAAAAAAAATGTTGATTTGCGCGTTTCAATTTTACCTTTAATTTACGGAGAAAAAATTGTTATGCGTATTTTGGACAAGACCACCAAAGCGCCAACTTTTGAGCAGTTGGGAATACGCGGTAGAGCTCTGACTTGGATAAACGAAAATATCAAAAAAACTCACGGTGTGTTTTTAATTACCGGACCGACCGGCAGCGGTAAGTCCACTACACTTTACTCAATTCTTTCAATATTAAACACAACTTCGGTAAATATTATCACGTTAGAAGATCCGGTGGAATATTTTATTGAAGGTATCAACCAGAGCCAAATCAATACAGACATTGGTTTGACATTCGCCGCGGGGCTGAGGAGTATTTTAAGACAGGATCCTAATATTGTTATGGTGGGTGAAATTCGCGATAAGGAAACCGCTGAGTTAGCAGTACAAGCCGCTCTGACTGGCCATTTGGTTTTTTCTACATTACATACTAACAACGCCATTGGCGCAATTCCACGCTTGATTGATATGGGAATGGAGCCATTTTTGCTCACAGCTTCGATTAACGTGGTGATGGCTCAGCGTTTGGTTAGAAAAATTTGTTCTTATTGCCGTAAGGAAGTACCTTTAACAAAAGTTGTGGAGGAGGAAATTCGCAAAGATCTTATTGGCGTTCCGGACGAGTATTATGAAAAAATAGATAAAAAGCAGTTTAAAATTTTTAAAGGTGACGGTTGTGAAAAATGTGGCCATACCGGTTATAGTGGAAGAATGGGGATTTTTGAAGTCCTGCCTTCAACCATCGAAATACAGGATTTAATTTTATCGAAATCTCCGGCTCATAAGATTTTTGAACTGGCGCAAAAAATCGGCATGATAACCTTAAAACAAGACGGTTTTATAAAGGTTTTAAGAGGTGATACTACAATTGAGGAAGTAATCAGGGTAACAACGGAGTAATCAGCGTTAATCCATAAATTGGATAAAGGATAAAGGATGCCAATGACATACTTATTTAAACAAAAATTAAACCTGCGAGAGTTGGTAGGAGTAGAAGAGCTTAGGTATAAAGTATTAATTTATGAGCCAGAAAGCTATCTTTCCGCGCTTTACGCTCATTATTTATCTGTCCATAACTTAGACATTAAGCACTGTCCAAATCTTTTAAATATTAAAGAAGCAATAGCCGTATTTGCGCCAGACTTATTGGTGTTTAGTTACGACGACGACATTCCAAAACAGGCTAAGGTGCTTAATCACTTGCTTGCTTGTTTTCCAAATTTAAAAGTTGTAAGTATTGGAAGTGATATCCATAACGATTGTCTTAAAGAATTAATGTCTTTAGGGATTGTAAGTCACATAAACCGCAAGCTAACTCGCCCACAAGATGTAGTAGAAGTTATTAAAACTCTTCTTTTCAATTAATTCATAACTTAAATATTATGTATAAAGCTTCAGAGCTTGAACTAAATAAGTTGCTTTCAGTGGTGCTTGAGCGCGACTCTTCAGATTTACATTTAATGGTTGGTGAACCACCGATTATCCGCGTGGATACTCAATTGATTCGCCTGGATAATTACCAGGTTTTAAGCAATGATAGCATAGCAGATTTGTTGAACGTTTTACTTAATCCGGGCCAGAAAAAGACATTTGAGGAACAGATGCAGCTTGATTTCTCCTATTCTTTTAAAGATAACGTTCGCTTTCGTGTGAACGCTTATCGGCAAAAAGGAGTATTGGGAGTGGCATTAAGAGTTATCCCAAACCATATTAAAACGCTAGACGAGTTAAATTTGCCCTCAGCCCTAAGAAGATTTATAGACAGAAAACAAGGATTGGTATTAATGGTGGGTCCTACCGGCCACGGCAAATCGACTGCATTGGCTGCTTTAATAAACGAAATTAACAACACGCGCAGCGACCATATTTTAACTATTGAGGATCCGGTGGAATTTATTTTTACGCCCAATAAGTCAATTATTTCGCAACGCGAACTTTATTCCGACACCCAAAGTTTTTCCGGAGCTCTGCGGGCCGCTTTGCGCGAGGACATTAATGTTGTGTTGGTGGGTGAAATGCGCGACCTAGATTCCATAACCGCCGCTTTGACCGTGGCAGAAACCGGACATTTAGTTTTTGGCACGCTTCATACCAACGATGCCGGCCAAAGCATAGACAGAATTGTAGATGTTTTTCCTTCCGGCCAGCAGCAGCAAATCCGCGGCCAACTGGCTAGCGTACTGGTGGGAATTGTCTCTTTGCGACTTCTGCCAAAAATCGGGGGAGGACGGGTGCCGGCTTATGAAATTTTGATGGCCAACCACGCGGTTAGAAACGTGATTCGGGACAATAAAATTTATGAAATCCCCAACATTATTCATACTAGCCTGGAAGAAGGTATGGTGCCGCTCGACAAAACCTTGGCTATTCTGGTAAAGCAGGGTATGGTTGAGCTGGAAGTCGCGCAAAATTATGTTTTGGACAATGATTATTTTCTTTCGTTAATCTCTTAAATTATCCACTAGTTATTTATGGAGATCAATACTGCGAATTTAGGGGTTTATTCCCATTCGCACCATATGTGATTTGTGAACAAATATGAAATTTTTATATACAGCCAGAAATCAAGCAGGAAGCACTCAATCGGGTGTGGTTTTGGCTTTGGATGAAAGCAAGGCAGAAGGCTTGCTCAGACAAAACGGTTTGGTAATAATTTCCCTTGAAAGGCACGACGACGATTTTTTTACCAAAATTAATCCATTTGGGAAATCGGTAACCAGTAAAGACTTAGTTTTATTTTCCAGGCAGTTGGCCACTTTGATTTCCGCGCACGTGCCGATTATTCAGGCCTTAAGGATTCTCCAGGAGCAAATTACCGGCAAGTATCTCTTAACTATTATTAGCGATCTTATTACCGCTGTGGAAAACGGCGACAGCTTGTCCAGCGCTATGGCAAAGCACAACAACGTTTTTGGCAACGTGTACGTAAGTTTAGTCATGTCCGGTGAAGTCTCCGGTTCTCTGGATAAATCGTTAGTTTATTTAGCAGACCAATTAGAAAAGGATTATGAGTTAACAGGCAAAGTCAAAAGCGCCCTTACTTATCCAATTTTCGTTCTTGGTGCTTTGGTGGTTATTGGTTTATTAATGTTTAAATTTGTCCTACCTAATTTAACCTCGGTGCTCAAGGAGCAGGGCGGGAACTTACCGCCCATATCAGTCGCGTTGATTGCGTTTACTGAGTTTTTCAATCAATTTTGGTGGATTGTAATACTTATTTTAGTCGGACTGATTCTAGGCGTGAGGTATTATATTGGTACTGATAATGGTAAGCGTAATTTTGACCGACTAAAAATAAGTTTTCCTATAATTGGCCAAATTGTTACTAAGATTTATCTAGCTAGATTTTCCAGAAACTTAGCGACTTTGGTGGTCGGGGGGATACCAATTATCAAAGCTTTGCAAATTGTCAGCGAAATTATTAATAATACAATCTATCGGGAAATTATTATAGACGCCGTGGCTAAAATTCAGGCAGGGAAAAGCATTAGCGAAGGGCTGGCCGGACACAAGGAGTTCCCGAGCATTGTGACGCAAATGGTCAAAGTCGGTGAGCAAACTGCCCAGCTCGACGACATTATGGCCAAGCTGGCAAACTTTTACGAAAAAGAGGTTGATAACAAAGTGGCAACATTAACTACTTTGCTTGAGCCAATCATTATGATAATTTTGGGCTTGGGCGTAGGCGTCTTAGTTGCGGGCATTTTAATGCCTATTTATAATTTGGCGAGCACGGCGGGGTAAAAAACGATTAACGATTAACTAACCAAGGAAAGTCAATTGTTAATTGTTAATTGTTAATTGTTAATTGTTAATTGTTAATTGTTAATTGTCGAACTCTATGCGCATAACTTTTCTTGCCTTTAACCGGGAAACTGTTATAATATACTTAATTAAATTGAAATAGTATTTCAATTATTCAGGATCGGGGGTGAAAAAATTGAGAAATAAAAATAAAGCTGGTTTTACATTAATTGAATTGTTGGTAGTTATTGCTATCATCGGTCTTTTGGCATCTGTGGTTTTATTAGCCCTAAACTCGGCTCGAGCCAAGTCCAGGGACGCCAAGAGGTTAGCCGACATTAGACAATTGGCTTCAGCCTTTGAATTGTACTTTAACGATGTCAACGGCTATCCAACTAAAACGACTCCTGCGGCTATCGGCGGAGCAACAATTGGTTACCCTCCTATCAATCCAACTTATATTGGTTTGATTCCGTCTTCGCCTACCCCTCCGGACGGTACCTGTGGCTCCGACGCGTTAGGCACCAATGATTATTGGATGGCTGCTAATAGTACTGGAGCTTCGCAGTCCTTAACTTCGGCCTATGCCATTACTTTCTGTTTGGGGGCTCAGACTGGTGGCTACGGCTCTGGTCCTCACACCCTTACTCAAGCTGGTATTCAATAAGCAATTTACAATATGATGCATAGGCATCCTGCTTGGCTAATCCCTGCAGGGTGCCTACCTCATAGGCAATATGACCATTAGCTTTTTAAAATTTAACCGAAGTATAGTCGCAGTCATTATAGTGACTGCTCTTTTTGTATTCAGTCTGGTTTTAGGCCTATCCCAAGGTAAGGCGTTAGCCCAAGCATCCGCGGTTTACGGCGATGCTGTGGAATTTAAAAAAGGTCTGGGATATTTTTATAATGATCAAAATCGCTACCCCACAGAACAGGAGTTTTCCGACGTCAATATTTTATTAACCTATTTTTCTCGCGTGCCCAGCAGTGTTTCTGCCAACTCGGTTTGCGCGCAAAATTTTGTTTACAAAAGGCTCACTCAAAATAACTACCAGCTAAATTTTTGTCTACCAGCCAACCTTACCCCCTACCAAAAAGGCTGGAACTTAATGCAGTAGTGGGTATAATCAAGACATTGGATTTCGTTTGTAAGATTTTTAAAGTTGATATGATGGATAAAAGGATAAAATTAATTCGTCAGCCTAATTTTTAATTTGGCGAATAAAGAAACAAAATGACTAAATTTCAAAAAATTTGGTTAGGAATATTTCTAGCTATGTTTATTGTGCCGGAGGTGTTGTGGAGCCCGGTGGGGAATGTAACTTATGGGCTATTTGCCAATAGAAGTCCTCATTTTTTTAGGGATAATTTTTTTATTACATCCTCTAATAGCAACCCCTTGATCTTTATATTGTTGATCCAATTTATAGGTTCTGTGTTAAGCATTGTAAGTCTAATAAAGAAAAAATCCAAGAATTATTTTGACATTACGATATTGCTTTTATTGGGCATTTTTTCATCATTAAATTTTTTGGTCTTATACCTTGTTTGGGCGACTAGACATATTGGTACTTAAAATAAAAGAGTATTTATACAAAATAAATTTATTATGATCATGAAAAAAATTATTTTTAGTTTTTCCATTTTTTGTCTGATTATGCCGGGCATAATCCATGCCGGAATTGTTATTGGACCACCGCCTGTCTGCCCTTCGGTCAATAAAGCCAGTGTAGATGGAAATACTTTTAATTTTAAATCGTATCAGTACGACAACGGTTATTTAGACATTAAATATCAATATAACCGGCCATCTGGTCCATACAATCCCGCTCCGGCAATGTTTCGTCTTGAAGCGTCATTAAAGAATGGGGTTAATTGTAGCTATGCGGGCAGTGGGTCGTTATTAGGAGACTATTATCCGGATATCGCTTCCGGGGACTATTCTATACGCTTTCAAAATAATAACGACTACGCTATTTTTAACGACACAAACAACCAGCCGGTGATTTGCGACGGGTGCTCCGGACATTTTACTGCCAATATACAGCCGCCCTATAAAGTTTCTTTTAGTTTTTACGCAAATGTTTCTATAGACTCAACTACCGTAGTAACCGATACTATGTTTCTTGATAATTTTAATATTTATAACACACAGCCAAAGAAGTCTCCGGTATTAATTATTCCGGGGCTACTTGGTACGGAATTAAAAAAAGATAACACTATTCTTTGGGCCTCGGTATTTAGAATGGTTGATCCGTTAAATTTAGACAGTTTTATGGATCCTTTGCAATTTAACAAAGATTTGACCCCTTCAGATCCGGGAGTTTATGCAAGCAAGATTATTGATAATCCAGACGGCCGTTATAATTATTCTGAAGGTTTAATTCTGGCATTACAAGATCAAGGTTATACCCAAGGTGCAAGTCCCGATGACAATTTATTTTTATTCCCATACGATTGGCGATACGGGATATCGGAGAGTATTACATCAACTACAAGCACAGAGGATTTGTTGAAGAAAAAAATTGACGATATTATTGCTCAAACAGGAGCAAGCAAGGTCGATGTAATAGCCCACAGCACCGGGGGCCTGCTTTTAAAAAAATATGTTCAGGATAATCCTAACGCTCATCATGTAGGAAAAGCCATAATGCTTGGCGTTCCGAATTTAGGAGCACCTCAAGCAATAAAAGTTTTACTTCAAGGTGACAATTTTGGTGTGCCGGGATTGGAAGATTTGGAAATGCAAAAGATTTCCAAGAATTTTCCCGTAACTTACGACCTGTCGCCAACCCAAAAGTATGTAGACATAAATGGTAGTTATATAAAAATAGTAACAGCAAGTGGTTTTAGTTCTAATACCGTAAATTTAGATTTTGCCGCAACCGATAGTTTTTTAACCAATGACCATAATTTAAATGCACAGGCAGTAATTAAGTCAAACAGCTTGCATAATACGGATTTTGACAATTTTGACTTGCGTGAAGAAGGCGTGGATTTATATTCCATTGTTGGTTGCAAGTCCGGTACTATTGGCAAAATAACTGAATATAGAAATCAAGGACAGGTATTAACAAGTGTTGCGGGTTATTCAACAGATGATGTTTCGGGCGACGGCACTGTTCCAATGACCAGTGCCAACAGCATCGCCACAGACAATGACCATAAATTTTATGCTATTAAGGCGGATCATGGCAGAATGCCAAGCGCTGACGGCATTCGCCAAGAAATTATTAATATTCTCACTGGCAGTGTTTTAGATACAGGCAGTAGTATTATTACGGAACAAACTTTAGTCAATGATCCCACAAAATGTAAATTAAAGGGGCATTGGTGGCAAATTTTTAGCCCTTTGTCTATTCAAGTTATTGACCAGGATGGAAGAATCGCCGGTGTTGCCGTTGATGGCAGTGTTCAAAATAATATACCAGGTGCAGATTACGAAGTTATAGGTGAACATAAATTTGTATTTGTTCCAACCGACGAAAATCAGACATATTCAGTCAGCTTAAAAGGGATGGGAACAGGCACATTTACCTTTAAAGACCAAAATATTGACAATAATCAGGTAACCCAAACCCAAATTTTTAGCAATATCCCTGTTACAACATCACTAACGGGTACTGTAAACCTTGGTTCTGCAACAACCTTATCTTTAGACACTAACGGTGACGGTACAACAGACCAAACCATTCAGCCCTCCGCCATTTTAAACCAAGATCAATCCCAAGACCTAGCCCCTCCCATTTCCACTTCCACCCTCACCGGCATTATTGGTCAGCCGGGGTTTTATCGTAGTGATGTTAAGGTGAGTTTATCTGCTATAGATCCGGTTATTCCAGGACAGGAAAGCCAGACATCGGGAGTTCTAAAAACCCAAGTCAGTGTTGACGGGGGAGAGTATGTGGCTTGTTTACCCCCTCCCTTGCCCTCCCCACAAGGGGGAGGGAATGGCTGCAAGCTAACCATAACCTCCGAAGGTCAACACATTATTAGCTTTTTCTCCACCGACAAAGCCGGTAACAACGAACAAGAGCAAACCATTAGCTTTACCATAGACAAAACCCCACCTGAGTTTGTAATTCAGTATAATCCCTTAGTACAAGATTTAGATTTTACAGCTACCGACACAACCATAACTCAGCTTGCCACCACAACGCTGTCATCGAAAGGCTTTCCGGTCAGAAAGATAAAGCTTATAGACAATGATGACATTATTACCGCCACAGACCAAGCCGGTAATACAGCCCAAATCAAGCTTAAAGACAAAAGTCGCAAGAAGAACCTAAAAGCAGAGATTAAGTCCATAATTTACAACGACCAGCCAGCTGATATTAGCAAAAATAACCTGAGTTTTAACTGGCAGTTAGACAAAAGTGGTAATCTTAAAGCTTTAGACCAGCAAGTTAGGTCAAGAAAAGACTTTAACCTTGAAGCCAGCTTTAAAAACAACCAAACCGTTGTTTCCGGCAAAGACCAAAGTGGTAAAATTAAAAAAACTTTAAACGGACTTGTGTTACTGAAAGTTACAACAGATAAAGGGGACTTGGAGTGGGGGTTGGGCTTATGATTTCATTTTCCAAACTCCGTATGCCATACAGGGAAGATTCTTTGTTTGCCTGGCTTTTTTTAACGGCGTTATTTATTCCCTTGGCTTTTGATTTGTATAACTTTGAAGGCTTTGAAATAATAAAATTTGGCTTGGTGTTAATTTTTATTGGCGCCGGACTTTTCATTTTCTTTAAGCGTTATTGGAATTTAAAGGGCGCGGCAGTAATTAATTTGCGTCTTGATCGAAAATTATTTTGGGGTCTGGGGTTGTTTTTAGGCTGGGCATTTTTGGTTAGCATACTTGCTCTGGATAAAAATTACGCATTTTTCGGCTTTTACCCCAGAATGACAAACGGATTTTTATTTTTCACCGCTTGGGTTGGGTTGATCTTTCTGCTTTCTGCAATTAACAGCCGACAATTATGGAGTTTGCTAAAAATTTTATTTTTTTGCGCCTTTTTAATTGGGTTTTGGGGTTTACTTCAAAGCATTGGCATTGGCTATTATGGCGGTCTGACGTCCGATTTTTTTTCTCGCGCCGCTCCAAGTTTTTTAGGTAACCCCAACTTTTCATCAATGTTTGTCGCTTCGGTTTTACCGCTGGGGCTTTATTTTTTTCTACGCGCCAAGGCGCTGAAGATAAAAATTTATTATGGGGCGGCAATTTTTATCCAGCTTTGGTCGGTAATTATTTTTTCTAGCCGTGGAGCAATGGGAGCTTTGGTGCTCGGTTTGGGTGTTTGTTTGGCTATAGGCTTAATTATTAAAAGTAGAGACAGGTTAAATTTTAGTTTATTGGCCGGAGGCAGCTTGATTTTATTTTTGGTCTTGAGTTCCCTTTTTTTAAATTTCGCCAGGCCCGGGACGGTTGAGTCAACCATAAGTCTGAAAGACAGTAATATTCACGAAAGGCTGGGGGCTTGGGATTTAAGCATTGCCAGTATTGTTAATCGACCTCTGGTTGGTTATGGTTTGGGAAATTTTGAACTGGTTTTTGAAAAAAATCGGAATTTAACTTCGGTTAAAACGGGGTTTTTTGACGACCCACACAACTTGTTTATTTATTTTGCCGTTGGCGGCGGTTTGCCTTTTTTGTTGTTATTTTTATTCTTATTATTTTACCCCGCCAGACAAGCATTTAGACATTTGCGAGGGGAGAATGAAGATCTGAATCTTCAAACCGTTGCGCTCTTAGGCAGTTTGGCGGCGTGGCTGGGGGCAGCTTTTTTTACCCCCGTTGCCATTCCCTGTTATATTTTGCTGGCCTTTTTAATTAGTGGATTTTTTTCCCAAAGTAGGGAATTTAAAATTGCTCCTGCGCGAAGTTCTATTGTGTTTACTTCAATAGGCTTGCTAGTTTCCTGCCTGCTGGCAGTCTTTGGGGTAAGCTTTATTGCCGCTGAGCATTTGTTTAGCGCGTCTATAAATTCTTACAATAATCATAATTATGTCCAATCGCACCGCCTGGTTCAGATTGCCATAAAATTAAATCCGACTAATAATTTATATTATCAATACTTGGCAGGTAGCGCGATACGAGCCAACTTGTCAAATGAGAGTGTTAACCGTGCAATTTTGGAATTTAGCCAATTTCATGTTGGACGAAGTTTTACTTATGTAGAACTGGCCAACATTTACTATTTGTTGCTTTACCAAAAACATGATTTTTCTTACAAACCAGTCATTTTAGAAAATTTACAAAAGGCCATTGACTTAGATCCCTTTTCGGCCAATAATTACTATTCTTTAGCCCAATATGAATTTGTGTTTGGGGATTTTGATAACGCGGAAGTGGCTTTAAAAAAGGGCCTGGCGCTTTCGCCTAAAAATCTGGAAGGCATAATGTTTTTGGCCAAAATCTACCAGTATCAAAATAATCGAGAGCTATTAATTTTTTCACTTAAGCAGGCAGCGGAGGTTAGCCCTGATAATCATAATTTGTCCGAGCTTATAAAATTAGCTCAAACCGTGCCTGATATTCAGAACCTGCCTTTTAAAATTAACCTAAGCGTGGGAAATCTAAATTAATATGCCGCTATTATACAGCCTTTTCGCGTTTATTTTTGGTACAATAACCGGCAGTTTTTTAAACGTGGTAATTTTACGTCTGCCGGAAGGAAAAAGTTTAAACGGCCGCTCTATGTGCGCAGCGTGTTCGCATTATTTAGGAGTTTTTGATTTGTTTCCGGTTGCTAGCTATCTTTTGCTACGCGGCCGTTGCCGCTACTGTAATGCAAAGTTTTCTTCGCGATATTTGGCTATTGAGCTTATTACCGGAGCCCTGTTTATGTTTTGCTATTTAAGCTTGATGCCGGATACCGGGATTTCCATTTTACAGCTAATTAGTTGGTGGGTAATTATCGCGGTTTTAGTTGTGGTTTTTGTAGTTGATTTTGAACATTATATAATTTTGGACCAGGTAATTCTAACCGGTAGCATTGCGGTCGTGGTATTAAATTTAATTTTTGACGTAGCGGCCAAATCGCCGGCATGGAATTTCCATAGCCATCTGTTTTCAGGAATAATTGGCGCTGTATCTTTGGTCGTACCCTTTTTTTTAATATGGTATTTTTCCCAAGGAGCATGGCTGGGATTTGGCGATGTTAAGCTGGCGGTTTTTTTAGGCTTGGCTTTGGGCTGGCCAATGGTGCTTGTTTCCTTTATGGTTGCCGTGCTTTCCGGAGGAGTAATTTCCTCCATTTTGCTCTTAAATGGTAAAAAAGGTCTAAAAAGCCAAATTCCCTTTGGCACATTTCTATCTTTAGGCGCCGTTTTAGTTTTATTTTATGGGCAACAGGTGCTGGATTGGTATTTGGCGATTTTAGGTTTTTAAAGGTATAATATAGGAAAGAAGGAATTAGGAAATTGATTGAAATAAAGGAGATTAGAATTTTATGTGGAGTCAATTTCTATTAATTTCCTAATTTTGTATTTTTTGAAATCAAAACTCTCAGCGATGTCAAATCTCAAATCTCAAATTTTAAATCTCAAATCTAGTAATGGGTTTACCCTAATTGAATTGCTGGTCGTGATTAGTATTATGGCACTTTTGTTGACGGCAATTTCAATAAATTTATCAGGACAGCGCAGTAAACGTGATATCAAAATTGCCCAAAATTTGTTGGTTAGCGATGTCCGTAAAATTCAGAGCTATACTCTTTCATCGAGAAATCTGGCTTCCGGCAAAAGTGCCCAGTATTATATATTAAAAATAGACCTGTCTAAACCAGGACAGTACGTTATTCAGGCAATTACCGATTCAAGCAGTCAGCCTAAGGTTGAGGATATTGAGACCATTCGTCTGCCTTCCAATATTAAGATTTTCAGTGTGACGGTTAACCGTTCGCGCTCACCGGTGGTTCAGGGATTTACCGGGACAGACTGCGCTTTGGCTGCTTTTGCGACCCCATTCGGGAAAATTATTTTTAACAAAGGTTGTCAGCCCACCGGGACTTCCGGTACGCCGCTTTCCTTAAGCTCAGGCGATGATTATTGGGGAAAAATCGTTAATTTCCAAACAAATATAGATTGTGATGGCGCTAATAATCCTTCGGCCTGTAGTGCAAGCTCAGACTCGATAATGACTGTTGTTTTAAGTGACTCTGGCGGTAGTATGTTTAAAAGCGTCAATATAAATAGTGTGACAGGTGCGGTAACCTCTAATTAGGATATGAACAACTTAAAATCAAATGCCTTAAAAAATATTCTTTGCAGCCCGGGTCAAACTTTAATCGAAACTTTGGCCGCTATGTTCATATTGGTTACCGGCATTAGCGCGGCCGTTGGTTTGGCGATTTTTGCCTTTAATTCTTCTTCGGCAGTTGTCAAACAAATTATTGCCACGGGACTGGCCAGGGAAGGCTTGGAAATTGTTAAAAATATGCGGGACACTAATTGGCTGCAGGACACAATTACTACCCATGGCTGTTATAATTTTGCTTCAAACCCGGTTGGGCAAATGACAGCCGATTGTTATCAGCACTGGTTGGGGAATTCCAGCCCACCACCACCATTTTGCCTGGATCCAACCGGTGGCAGTGCTCCGTGCGGAACTAGTCCGGTGGCATCAACAGACAATATTGTCGGTTTTGATTCCTCAACGTTTAATTTCTTTGTAAAATATCGGAGTACAGACACTGGATTTTTAGGCTATGGGCTGACTTTTGACCCTGCCAATACCGGCACAACGGGTTTTTATAGCAGTAATCCCTCTGGTTTTGCTCCCGGTTTGTCTTGCGCCGATGGCGCGGTCAGTACCGCAGGCTTGCCGATTTCCGATTATTGCCGAAAAATTATTATTTCTAAAGACTCTACTACTTCGCCCTATAATCAGCCAAATTTTCCATTAATTAAAGTTCAGTCCCAAGTTTGGTGGGTAGATAAAAAATGTCCGCGCGTGCCGGATTTTGCCAACGCGTCGGCCGGTTGCAGAGTTGAGCTCGACGTGTATTTGACCAATTGGAAAACTAGTTAACCGCAGATATTAACGCGAATCCTTTACGTAGATCATAACGCAGATATATGGAAGAGCTATTGTATAAAGATATAACTTTTGACATCAGAGGGGCATGTTTTTGGGTTTGGAAAGAATTTGGGGGAGCCTTTAAAGAAAAGGTTGTAGACAGGGCGTTAACAATTGAATTAAAAAGACGCGGTCGTAAAGTAGAAGATCAAAAACGTCTTGATATTACTTATCAGGGTATTAAGGTTGGAACTTATGTGCCTGACAAAATTGTTGACGGTTTAGTTTTGGTAGAACTCAAGTGCAAAGAATTTTTGACCCAAGGAGACATAGATCAGTTCTGGAAATATTTGAAAGGTTCCAATTATAAAGTTGGTCTGTTGATTAACTTTGGGCCAAAAAAATTGGAAATCAAACGAATCGTATATGATACGGCTAGACGGGCAAAAGATCCGCGTTCAGATCAGCGTAGTATATCCGCGTTAATATCAGCGGAAAAAGCTTTTACCTTGATAGAAATAATGGTGGCAGCTATAATTTTCGCAATTTTTATATCTTCTACGCTGGCACTATTTAATTACGTGTTAAAAATTAACCGGCGTAGTGAAGCCTTAAGACAGGCTTCGCAAGGTATGCGTAATTTTACAGAATTTTTGGTTAAGGAGATCCGCAACGGTCAGATTGACTATTATGTTACCAACGGTCAAACTTATAGTAATTATATAAACGGTGACAGTGGCTCGCCTTGTGGTCCCCAACGTACCCCTGGCGACAGTGTCGGCGTTGGCGACAGGCCGACTTACAAAGCCCAAGAAAATAAATTAGGCATCATTACCACCGACAACCTGCAAGAATGTTTCTATTATACCGATCAAAGCGGCAGTAATTATGTCGGGGATAGTATTTTTACCGCTCCGGCCGGACAGAATTTTAAATTGGCAATAATAAAAACCGGGGTTACAAACCCCGCTACAGGTAGAAACCAGCCCCAAATTTTAACCCCCGAAAATATGAGGGTGGATAATTTAATGTTTTTGATCCGTCCTGTTAAAGATCCTTACACTCCCGTCGGTGGATACTCCAAAGCCCAACCTTCCGTGACATTGATTGTAAAATTTGTTGTGAGCTTGCCGACAGGCGAACAAGTGCCGATTTATTATCAAACTACAATTTCATCAAATAAATATGATATACCAAATCGCTAAGAAAATTACAAATCACAAATCACAAATCACAAATCCTGAAGCTGGCGTGACTTTAGTTTTGGGGATTTTAATTTTAGCCGCGGTGATGGCCATAAGCTTTAGTCTCGCAACAATATTATTTATTGAAGTGCGGTCATCGGCAGATCTGCTTAAGTCCGAAGCCTCAATTTATGCCTCCGGGGGCGTGGGAGAACAGGCACTGTTTAATATAAACCGTTCGGTTAGCAACCCGACTTATGTTCAAAATTTTAGTAATGGTGTTGTGTTAGCGGAGCCGCCGGCTGTTCAGCATTCAGCCAGCCCAATCTTTCCGGACAAGGTGCCCCCTGGCTCTTATTTTAACAGTACATATAACAAATATGATTTTTGCGATTTAACAAGCGGTAGTTCTGGGTGTCAATACGGCAAAGTGACATTAAAATATATTTCAACAGGTGGGAATGATAAATTACATGCTTATTTATGCGAATGGGACCCTAACCCGAGTAATCCGACTCAAGGCTCCTCTGGTCCGTGTTCGCAGGTTTCTCAGACCGGTTCCGTTCAGACTTATTGGAAGTCTTCCCTTAACGGTAGTTTTGACTCCGACGGTGGCGCGACACTTAGCCCCGACGATTCCGTGTCGTGGTCACTGGATTCTAGTCTTCAGCAGGAGCTGATTTTAACTAACCCTTGCACTAGCTGCAGCACAATTTATGTTTCGTTATCGACTTTTGCCGACCAGGCTGGAAATGTGCCTAAGGGTCTGCCATATGTAGGCAAAACCGCGGTTTCCATTTCTACTCAAAGCGGTTCTGTTGGCAGAAAAATTCAGGTCGTCGTGCCGGTGGGCGCGTTTTCAGGCAGCGGTAGTGGCGCGCCATCTTCCGGCTACTTGCACTACCGGACAATTTCGGTTAATGGTGGGCAAGTTTCTGGCACACAAAGCAGCTTTCCAGTATTAATTAAAGGAACTTACGCTTATTTAGCCAACGTGGTGAATGGTGGGGAAGTGCAGTCTGCCGGTGGAGCTGACATTAAATTTACCGATAGCAGTGGCAGTCTTTTGCCGTATGAACAGGAAAAATATGTGGCAGCAACGGGTGAGATTGTCTATTGGGTTATGTTGCCGTCGCTTGCAGACAGTACGACTTTTAGGATGTATTACGACAATAGCAGTGCTACCGATGAGTCAAATAAAGCCGGCGTCTGGGATGGTAATTATAAGGGCATATGGCATCTTCCTAATGGCAGTACATTAACGGCAAATGATTCAACTTCGGGGGCTACGAATGGAACAATAACCGGAGCAAGCCCGATTGCCGGGCAAATTGATGGCGGGGCCAGTTTTAATGGTTCAACAGATGGCATTTCTATGACAGACAATTTTCCACTCGCCACCACAGATCTGACTATTTCTTTTTGGATAAAAAATACCGGACATTCATTTTTTTCCACCATAGTCGCCAAAGGGAATACTAATGACACTAGTTCGCATGACTGGAGCGTGACTTATAATGCTGGCAACAACAATATTTATCTAATAAGAAACGGAAATAATGTTTCTACAAGTAATGGCTCAATTCCTAATGCCTGGACTTATTTTGTCGGAACCATGTCTCCATCTAGTAGTAAAATTTATTTTAATGGTGCACTTGACAGTTCGCAGGGCGGAATTGGAATTGGTAATACATATAATACGTCCGGGCGGAAAGTTAATTTTATGAATAACAGTGTTAATGCTTCCGGTGGGGGTTTGGATGAAGTTAGGGTGTCAAACTCTGTCCGCTCTCCGGAATGGATAACAACCGAATACAATAATCAAAGCTCGCCCGGCAGTTTTTATTCCATAGGCCTAGAGAATTAAATCAGTCTCCGCTTATAAAATGGGTAACTAAATAGGCTGATGGGTAAATCAAAATCGCCTGCAAAAGCAGGTGATTTTATGTATTTTTAAGTGGTCAATTTCCTTTTTAAAACCAGAGTGGTTTTAGTTCTAATTGATAAAACAGGAAATGGGCATATGCATTAGCATTTATAGACATTAGAATTGGGTTGTAATGCCTTAACTTGTTATATCTCACGTATAATTTAACTCTTTTTCTTTGATAATGTACAAACAAAAAAGTAGACTTTTTAGAGGTCTACTTTTTGGGATTCAGATTAGAGGGAGAATTTTAAAAAATAGATTATTGTTTGGGAACTTTTATACTTTGACCAAGTTTAAGGTAGAAGGGGCTTTTTAGGTTGTTTAAGGTTGCTAGTGTCCCCCAGCTAATGTTGAATTTTTGGCTTATGTTAAATAGGGTGTCGCCTTTTTGGACTTTATAGTTGGTAAATTGAATAGAATTGGTCATCTCCGGAGTCTTAATGTCGGTGGCGCCCAGTACCTGGGGAGACAATAACACTTCTGTTGGTGGGTTTTTATGTGTCAGCATTAGCCTGGTGGCGTTAAAACCCAAACCAACTGCTAAAATAAGGCAGAGGACAGCGGAAATTTTTAATATTTGGTTTTGAGAATAGCCTCTTCCGACTCCCAGCTTGAGCCGTGGTGAAAGTTCGAATTTTTTTGGGGAAAAAGACATGAGGAAATTTCAGAATTAAAATTTTTCCGCTTTTGGCGAATCCGCTTAAGGCGGAAGATTTAAAATTGGAGCAAAAAACATCTCTTTTAATTAATTTTACCACATTTTATACAAGTTTGCGCTGTGGATAACATATAACTATAGCATTTGGACGGTTTAGCAAGCTCGTGAAAAATATACTATAATTAAGTGGTTATGGATACTAATCAGGCAAAAAAAAGAATAGGAAAACTACGCAAAGAAATAGAGGGCTTGCGCTACCGTTATCACGTTTTGGATGACCCCAAGGTTACTGATGATGTCTATGATTCCTTGACCAGAGAGCTTAAGGCTTTGGAGGCGGAATTTCCCGGTCTGGTTTCGGGAGACTCACTAATCAACCGGGTGGCCGGCAAGCCTTTGGAAAAATTTGTTAAGGTTCCACATAAGGTTAGAATGCTGTCTTTAAACGACGCTTTTTCCAAGGCAGAGCTGAAGGATTGGGAAAAGCGGATAAGGAAACTTCTGGATGTAGGGGCGGATCTTATCCGACCAACTGGAGGGAAGATGGGGTCCTCCCCTACAGGGCGACGTGTTGGGCAATTTTTTAAGATGAGTAATCAGCTTAACTATTTTTGCGAATTAAAATTAGACGGTTTAGCAGTATCCTTAATTTATGAAAAGGGATTATTAATTCGCGGTGCCACCCGAGGCGACGGTTTTGTGGGTGAAGATATTACTCAGAATTTAAAAACCATTAAATCTATCCCCATAAAATTGAACCAACCCTTTCCTGAATATGTGGAAGTGCGTGGCGAGGCAGTAATGGCAAAAAAAGTTTTGGATGCGTTAAATAAAAAACAGGCCGCCGAGGGCAAAGTTTTATTTGCTAACACCCGGAATGCCGCGGCCGGTGGTTTGAGACAGTTGGATCCGAAGCTGGCGGCGGAACGGAATTTGGATTTTTTTGCTTACGATGTGGTTTCTGTAGGGGGCGGTCTAGACCGTTCCCTACAGAACCATTCCGATAAGCATGATTTGTTGCGGACTTTAGGTTTTAAAGTGGATGAACATGAAGCAGTTTGTAAAGATTTAGACGAGGTAGGAAAATTTGTGGACAAAATTGAAAAATTGCGTCCCGATTTTCCATTTGGCACCGACGGGGTGGTCGTCTCGGTTGACGACTTGGCTTTGCAGACTATTTTGGGGGTAGTGGGCAAAGCCCCAAGGTATATGGTGGCTTATAAGTATCCGGCGGAAAAAGCTACTACCATTATTACAAACATTTTTTTCAATGTTGGCAGAACTGGGGTGTTGACTCCGGTAGCAATGTTTGAGCCAACTTTGGTCGCTGGCTCAACAATATCTAAAGCAACGCTTCATAATATGGACCAGATAGACAGGCTTGATATTAGGGTTGGCGACACGGTTGTAATTCAAAAAGCCGGTGACGTGATACCGGAAGTGGTGGAGGTGTTAGTTAAGTTGAGGTCGGGCAAAGAAAAAAAAGTTAAAGCGCCGGAGAAATGTCCGGTGTGTGGAGGAGGTGTAAAACGACGGGGTGTAGGGGAGGGTTTTAAACCCTCCCAAAAAAAGGATGGGTTAGAAGCTCATCCCTACACTGGCATGTCATCCGTGGCTTTTTATTGTGTTAACCCCAAATGTCCGGCTAAAAATAGCCGTGGCATGCAACATTTTGTCAGCGTACTCGACATTTATGAAATCGGTCCAAAAATACTGGATAGACTTCAGGAAGAAGGCTTAATTTCTGATGCCGCGGATTTATTTACCCTGAAAAAGTCTGATTTGGAAGGCTTGGAACGCTTCGGTGCAAAAAGCGCAGAAAATATAATTAAATCCATAAATGATCATCGAAAAATCAGCTTCCCAAAATTTATTTATGCTCTGGGCATATTGCACGTGGGCGAGCAAACGGCTGAAGATTTGGCTGTCAGTTTTGCCACGCTTGATAAATTAATCGCGGCTTCGGTAGAAGAAATTAATAATATAGAAAATATCGGCCCCGTGGTTTCACAAAGCGTATATAATTATTTTCACGCCCAAGAAAATTTAAAATTTGTAAAAAAGTTGCTTGACAATGGAGTTGTAATTGAAAGTCAAAGGTTAAATGTTGAAGGTCAAAGGTTACAGGGCAGAACTTTTGTTATTACCGGCAGCTTGGAAACAATGTCCCGCGAAGCAGCCCGGGCAAAAATAAAGGAGCTTGGGGGCAAAACCAGCGAATCTGTTTCCAAACAAACCTCTTATGTGGTGGTTGGCAAAGAGCCGGGGAGCAAGTATAATAAAGCCTTGGAATTAGGCGTGGAGATTTTAGACGAACAAAGATTTTTAGAGTTAATAAGATAGTTATCTGAAATTAAAATTACGATATTAAAAATATTAGAAAAACTTGAAAAAGCCGAAGATTTACCCAGTAATAGCAGGGCTGATAGGATAAGAGAAAAGCTCGTCGAAATTAAGTAACTTTTTATAAGAAGGCAGAATTTTAAAGTGTTTGACACAAAGGTTATCTTAAGATAACCTAAAGATAAACATTATTGATTAACAAAATTATGCAATATTCTCCTAAAATTATTGGGTTAAAACAATTTCGTGAAGACATCCAAAAAATTGCTGAATCCGTTGCCATTGGCAATGAATATGTTGTGGTTAAGCGATCCCAGCCGATGTTTAAAATTGTAGGGCCAGATGTTGTTTCCCAAAAATCTTCCAGCAGAGGTCAGGTTGAGGCGTGGAAAAAACTTGCCGGTATTTTGAAGGGGAAGAAAATCGAAGATCCTGTTAAATGGCAAAAAAAAATTCGCAAAGAATGGGACAGAGATTTCTCTCCCCGTACCAAGTAATTTTTATATGTTTATCCTGGATACCAATATTCTTATTTACTATATTGCGGGCGACAGTAAGGTGATAAATTTTGTACTGGGTTCTTTAGAAAATGGCGAGGAGTTAGGAGTTCCGGCGATCAGCGTTCTGGAGTTTATGTCTTTTGCGGCAATTTCAGACAATGAGAAATTGGACTTTGTTTCGTTAATGGGCAAGGTTATCCCTGTAGTTTTGGATTTCGACCAATCTTTTTTAGCGGCAAAGTTGAGGAAAAAATACCGAATTCAGCTCGCTGATAGTGCCATTGCCGCCTCGGTTATCCAGAGCAACGCAATTTTAGTTAGCCGCGACAAAGGGTTTAAAAAAATCAAAGAAATAGAAGTAATTTACTTGTAAAAATCAATCTAATGAGAATTGTCATAAAAATCGGCACCAATGTATTAATAGACGGGCAAGGACAACTGGCCAAGGATCGCTTTGCCGACATTGCCAAAGAGGTCTCGGCTTTGCAAAAACAGGGGCATGAGGTGGCTTTGGTTACCTCAGGCGCGGTGGCGGCGGGACGGCAGTTATTTGAAAATTCTAATCATGTGTTAAGAAAAGTCTTGGCCGCGGCCGGCCAGCCGGTATTAATGGAGCTGTATAAAAATGAATTTATTAAGCATGGTTTTAATATTGGCCAGTGTTTGATTTCTCGCGTAGATATTGTACACCGTGAGCAGTATCACAATGTGGTGGCAATAATTAAAGACTTTTTTTCCGCAAAAGTTGTGCCGATTTTAAATGAGAACGATGTATTTGCCGACGAATCTTTAAACTTTGGCGACAATGATTCTTTGGCGGCTATGCTGGCTATTGCAATTAGCGCGGAAGAGCTCTTGCTTTTAACCAACCAGCCCGGGTTAATGAGCGGCGACCCGAAAGATCCGGCATCAAAACTAATCCCTATTGTCACGCGAGTGGATAAAGAAGTTGAACGCTTATGCCATAAGGGGCTTTCGCTTAGCGGTAGGGGCGGAATGATTCGTAAAGTTAAAGCCGCTCAGCAGGCGGTGTTTGCGGGTATTACCACAGTCATTGCCGACGGTAGGCAGGACGGCGTAATTGGTAAAATTGTCAGCGGGCAAAGAATTGGCACCTGTTTTGTTGCCTGCACCATGGAGGAGTTCAGCGAGCAAAAACGCTGGTTAATGGCGGCAAAGGGATTTGGACAGCTAATTGTAGATGAAGGCGCGGCCACGGCTTTACGCAAAGGTAAAAGCCTCTTGTTTCCGGGGGTTCTGGCGGTTAAGGGTTTGTTTGAACCGGGCTCGATTGTTGAGGTTGCCTGTGGCGGAGAAATTATTACTTACGGCAGGGTAAATTTTAACGAGAAAATAATGGAGCGGGCTTTAAATTTAAAAAATAAAGGTCAGGACATAAAACAGTTAATTGATAAAGAAATAATTCATCGGGATTATATGATAGTATTAAAAAGTTGAGACTGCGGATTTTACGCTGATATTAAGGCGGGAACTATTTATTCTTATGGCCACTTATATTATTGGAACAGGAGTCATGGGTAGCGCAATTGCAAAAGTTTTGGCCAAAAAGGGCGAAAAAGTTTTTGTTTATGATAAAAATTTTACTAAAGTAAAATCGCTTGCAAAGAATAAAAATATTTTTGTTGACATTAGTTTTAAAAATTTACCCAAAGCCGACTTTGTTATTTTGGCGGTTAAGCCTTATCATTTGGCGGAAGTGGCTTCGGATATTGTGGGTAAAATTAAACCGTCGGCTATTATTGTTTCTATAGTGGCAGGAATTAAAATTGCTAAAGTCCAAAAATTATTTAACCATAAAAAAGTTTTAAGGTTGATGCCTAACTTAGGGCTTTCGGTTAATGAGGGGATAGCAATATGGAAATTTGCGGGTTTGAGTGATGTGGAAAAAAACGACGCAAAAAAAATGCTAAATTTATTGACGGAAAATTTTGAAACTAAAGACGAAAAGCAAATAGACGCTTTTACGGCAATTGCCGGCAGTGGCCCGGCTTACTTTTTATTTTTTGCCCGGGCTTTGCAAAAGGCGGCAAAAAATTTGGGGTTTGACCAAGCTAAGGCAAGGCTGTTGGTAGAAAAAACTTTTTTGGGAGCCGCGGCATTGCAACAAAACGGAAGTTACGATGAGTTGATAACACAGGTGGCCTCTAAAAAAGGCACCACAGAAGCGGCGCTTAAAGTTTTTGGGCAAGCCGGATTAAATCAGATTATTTTTAAAGCAGTTAAAACCGCGCAAAAGCGCGCAATAGAAATTAGTAATCAGTAGAGAAGGGTCTAGACCCTTCCCTGCACCGTACAACCATGCTTGATCTAATTACTCATCTTAAAAAGACCAAACTTGCGCAAGCCAGCCTTGCGTCTTTAAGTCTGAAAAAACGCAATCAGATTTTAAAAAGCCTCGCCAAATTATTATTTATTCGCCAAAAAGCAATTTTAAAGGCGAATAAACTGGATTTAAAAAACTTAAAGCGATTAGAAATGCGGGACAGGCTTGTTTTAAATGAGAAAAGAATTAAAGGAATGGCAGAGGGGCTTTTAAAGGTTGTCCGATTAAGTGATCCGTTGAATAAAATCATTGAAAATAGAAAGTTGCCCAGTGGGCTTAGTTTGAAAAAGCTTTCAGTCCCGCTTGGAGTTATAGGTGTTATCTACGAGTCACGCCCTAATGTTACGATTGACTTATCTGGGCTCGCCATAAAATCCGGTAACGGATTGGTGCTTAAAGGGGGTAGTGAGGCTTATAACACAAACAAGGTTTTAGTCGGGCTTATTCATAAGGCACTCAAAATGAGTAAAATACCGACCGATTTAATTTATATAATTAACCCCAAAGAAGATTGGCAAAAGCCGTTGCTTAATGCCCATGGTTTGGTTGATGTAATTATTCCGCGGGGCAGTCAAAATTTAATTGAGTGGGTTAGGGAAAATTCCCGTCTACCAATTATAGAAACCGGCGCCGGTGTTTGCCATATTTTGGTGGATGCGGACACTGAAGTTAAGAAGGCCGCGGATATTATTGTTAACGCCAAAGTCCAGCGTCCCGATGTTTGCAATGCTCTGGACAGCTTGGTTGTGCATAGGAAGTCAATTAAAAATCTACTTCCGTTAGTATCAAGCACCATCATTGACACCAAGTTGGATGTGGAACTTTTTGCAGATAAGCCAGCTTATCAAATTTTAAAAAGAATTTATCCCGAGCATCTTTTATTTAAAGCCAAGCCGTCGGATTTTGGCAAAGAGTTTTTGTCACTAAAGATGTCCATAAAAACAGCTAAGAATTTTGATGAAGGTTTGGCATTTGTAAAAAAATATACTTCCGGACATTCCGAGGCAGTATTATCGAATAACAAAGATAACATTAGCCGTTTCTTAAAAGAAGTTGACGCCGCGGCGGTTTATGCTAATGCCTCCACCCGCTTCACGGACGGGGAAGAATTTGGTATGGGCGCAGAAGTCGGCATTTCCACCCAAAAACTCCACGCCCGTGGACCTATGGGTTTAGAAGCACTGACAAGTTATAAGTGGGTTAGTGAGGGGGATTGGTTGGTGAGGGGATAACGCCTGAAGACTGCCTTCTGGGGCTGCCCCAGAAGGCAGTCTTCAGGGAGGAGCGTCGGTGGTTGTCTGGGGCGCAGAGCCAAATAATAGCGTTCGACTTTATGGAGAACCTATTATTTGGTTGGAGTCGTAGGAAAAAAATATCTTCTCCACATTGGTCTTAGAATATTTTTCCCGCAACACCGTATTACAAAATAAAAATACTCTATTACTATCTAGTAATAGAGTGGCAAAATAATAAATACTGCGGCGGACTTAAAGGTATCACATCGGTGCATTGTGATTAACTTTGAGTCCGCCGTATTGCGAGATTGTCATTGACCACTTTGGTCAACGACAACTTCGCTTCCCCCGCCCTGCTCCTCACAGGGCCCCTTACTTTTTGGGTTTTCGTGGGCGGGAAATTCCCACCCACCTTGATGATCGTAGGTGCAGGTAAATACCTGCGAGCAGCCCGGACATCGGGCAATCTTAGTCGGTGTGCGAGGCATTCGGCCTCCTCCTTTGTTCCCCGCTTTTTTAAACGAGATACTTTGGAGGTTAGCAAAACAGAGAGAGAGAGAGAGTCAATAAGAGATTTTAGATTGGAGATTTAGGATTTTAGATTTTAAGCACTGCGATAGTGCTTTGTTCTGGATCCCGGGTCTCGGATGCACTCGCCCGGGATGGAATCCCTTGTGGGTAAGGTGTGGATTTTCTGGGGGAAACTGGTTTTAAAGGTGTCTTATTTAAGCCATATATTATTTATGAATTTTATTGCGATTTCTCTTGACAGCATCCTAATAATCATTTAAAATATCTATACATTAAACAAAGGTAACAGCGCCTATGTTAAAAATCTCAACAATAGTCACAAAAATGCGGTTTAGTTAAACGGCCATCTTAATATGTGCCTTTGACTGCCGCGAAAGCGGTTTTTTTGTCGCTAAATATCAATAATAATTATAGATCGACAATCTGTCGAAGCCTTGGCTAAGGCGGATGTTAAAGAACTTTGAAAATTATAACTATTTGTATACTGCTCACAGATCGAATAAAGCCGTTCCAATATTACTTTGGGAATTCAGGCAGTGAGATCCCTTCGGGGCAGTAGACACATGGTTGTAATTCCGTTCTGTCATCTTAAAGCGATCGAAGTATCCGGAAAAGGGATCCTTCGCTCCGCTCAGGATGCCAGAATAACTGATGTTATTCCGGCACTTTAAAAACTAAATAAAATAAGTCACCACGCTTCAAGTCGTGGATGACTTATGGGTAGATTAATAATCGTAACTGATTATTTAATCATGTAAGAAGATCATCAACTTTAACAAGTTTATTCCTTAAGCTTGTTAGAGATATAAGTGAACATTGTATCCTTACGCAATTTATCGTGATATCCGCCGGCTGGCGGAATCGCGGTCACAAATTGCTAGTCAATAATAGAAGTTAAAATAAGATAAGGGTATACGGTGGATGCCTAGGTAATATGAGCCGATGAAGGACGTTGTAGCCTGCGAAAAGCCTCGGGGAGCTGGCAAACAAGCTTTGATCCGTGGATGTCCGAATGGGGAAACCCATGCACTGGAAGAGTGCATGCTGCTATGCCGTGGGGTATAGTATGCGGGAACCGTGCGAAGTGAAACATCTCAGTAGCACGTGGAAAATAAATCAATTGACGTAGCAATACGTTAGCGAGATTCCGTTAGTAGTGGCGAGCGAACGCGGAAACATATAAATTATTATTCATTGCTTGGGTATAGTCTCAGGTAGTGAATAATCTTTTATTAGCCTAAACCATTTTAGTGTTGTTTGATCCGCAAGGTGAGAACTTAAAGATTACAGTCGTTGCTAAGATGGCGTTATAAGTGAGAGTTATTGTGGGTCTGTAAACCCACTGGGAATTATGTTTGTTGTTTAGCAGAACACGCCTGGAACGGCGGACCAAAGAGGGTGATAGTCCCGTATCGCGAAAAACCATGCAATTTCCTTACTTTTTCTTAAGTACAACCAGACACGAGAAATCTGGTTGGAAATCGGGTCGACTAAGATCCAAGGCTAAATACTCATATTGACCGATAGTGAACAAGTACCGTGAGGGAAAGGTGAAAAGCACCCCGGAAGGGGAATGAAATAGTTTCTGAAACCGTATACTTACAAGGAGTGGAAGACCTTATCCTAAAATTTATTTTAGGATGGTTAACCGCGTGCCTATTGAAGAATGATCCAACGAGTTAATCTTATGCGGCTTGATTAAGTCTTATCAAAGACGAAATCGTAGTGAAAGCGAGGATGAATAGTCCGTAAAAAGATTTTGATCGATTGATGACTTAGGTCATCAATCGTTACAATTTCTTTTATGTCGCATGAGTTAGACCCGAAACCCGCGTGAGCTACGCATGGCCAGGATGAACGTTATGTAAAAGTAACGGGAGGTCCGAACCCACTATTGCTGCAAAAATAGGGGATGAGCTGTGCGTAGGGGAGAAATTCCAATCGAACCGGGTGATAGCTGGTTCTCCTCGAAATAGCTTTAGGGCTAGCGTCAGATGTTCCCTTTAGAGGTAGAGCACTGAATGGAAACCTGCTGCGCAAGCGGTAGGCTCCAACCAAACTCCGAATTCT
>JBBREH010000008.1:0-43133 GCA_038203095.1 Candidatus Doudnaibacteriota bacterium
TACCACGAATTCCCTAGACGGCAGTTTTGGTCAGTTAAAGAAATTACTAAATGTCCACAACGGATTGAAACAAGAACGCCGATGGAAACTAATACAGGAAATCTTACGAAAGTAGCCTCACGAATTTACCATTAAACCCAATTTTATGCTATAGTATTATTATTCAATATAGTTATACGATAGTTATAAGCTTAACTTTTTGAAGTTTCTATTAATTTATACTCCATTTTGCGGATATACTACCATGGGCATTCTTGATACAATTATACACACAAAACAAGCTGAAAACTTTAACCAATTCAACCCAAGCTTAGTGGTAAGGGAAATTTTGTCAACGTTAAAAGAGCGTGACAGTAAAATTTTAATTAACCGTTACGGGCTTGAAGGCAGTGAAATAAAAACTTTAGCAGCTATTGGACTTGAGCAAAATTTAACCCGGGAAAGAGTCAGACAGATTGAAAAGGACTTACTAAAAAATTTGAGGAAAACAGGTTTACAAAAGCAGAGTTTTGTTTCTTCCAAAGATTTTTTAATGAATATAATTACCGAGCACGGCCGGATTATTGCTGAAGAAAGCCTTTTATTACACCTCAATATTAAGGATCAGAAGGAACGCAACTCTCTAATTTTTATTTTGCACCTTATTGAGGAGCTTGACCACTTTATTCATGATAACTATAAAAAAAGTTGGGTAGGCGTTTTGTTTAAAGAAGATCTAATCCACAACTTTACAGCTGAGAGCAAGAGAATTATTGATAGTAAGAATGCTCCAATTCCGGCTGAAGAGTTTTTAGAAAATTTTAAGCTGACGGAATATTACGAATCGAATAAAGCTGACCTTACGGACAAAATAATTTTAAATTATCTGGAATTAACCGTTGAAATTGAAAAAAATGTTTTTGGGCATTGGGGCCTTTCATTATGGAAAGAAGTAAGGCCTAAGGACGTAGGCGATAAAGCTTATTTGGTTATGAAGCATCATAAAAAGCCCGAACATTATTCCGTAATTACGGAAATGATAAATACATCTAAGTTTGATCAGCGCAAGGCTTACAAAGAAACCGTTCATAACGAACTTATTAAAGATTCGCGGTTTATTTTAATTGGACGGGGAATTTATGCTCTTTCGGAATGGGGTTTTAAGTCGGGTGTCGTAGCAGATGTAATTGTTGAAATTCTAAAACAATCCGGACAGCCTATGCCTAAAGAAAAAATTGTTGAGGAAGTATTAAAGCGTCGCATGGTTAAAAATAATACAATTTTAGTAGGCCTTTCAAATAAAAAGCTTTTTAAAAAACTTGGTAAAAATTCTTACGCCTTAGTTTCAACTGTCTAACTTCTTACTAGAGATTTAAAATAAAAATGGGAATTCTACAAAATTTATTGCCCGATTTTTCTGTGATTTTTCACTACGCTTTTCTGTTTATAGTTACATACTACGGATGGGTGCTTTTTGTAATTGCCCTCTTTAATATGCTTAAATTCGAGTATATGGAAGAAATTCAGGGTCAATTTTTAAAAAGTACAGAGCAGGTATTTTTAAAAATTTTGGTGCCAAAGGAAAATGTTGTTAGTACTTTGGCAGTGGAAAATATTTTTTCTCAAATGCATGTTTTACACAGTTCACTAACCTGGGAAGAAATGTATATGCAAGGCAAATTCCAGCTTTGGTACTCATTGGAAATTGTGAGCTTGGGTGGGAAAGTGTCATTCATCGTGAGAACTCCTAAAAAAACTCAACATTTAGTTGAGTCGGCTTTTTATTCTCAGTACCCAACCGCTGAA
Source organism: Candidatus Doudnaibacteriota bacterium (assembly GCA_038203095.1). Lineage (GTDB taxonomy): Bacteria > Patescibacteriota > Doudnabacteria > UBA920 > UBA920 > PALSA-1336. The sequence continues at coordinate 1,786 of JBBREH010000008.1, forward strand.
ATACACGAAATTTCCGACTATATGGAAAATTTTCATTACGATGCTTACAAGCCGGACAATGAGTATGATTTTTTTGGCACAGAGTGGAAGATGAAACAGGATAGCGTTATTCCAATGAAAACCTATACAGATTTTGAGCACCCATCTTCGGAGGAAAAAATTATTGACCCACTTACTAACGTTATAGAAACTATGGAGCGTGTTAAACCACACGAATTTATGAGTTTACAAATATTGATTCAGCCTATTCAAAATAATGAGTGGCAGGGAAGAGCGGAAAGAAAGATTAAGGAACTTACCGGGGAGGAATTACCTCATAAGGCCAGTATTGCCCATATCCTGCTTATGCCTTTTGAGTGGTTTGCAAAATTCAGTTATAACGAAATGTTTTTTGGACACCATGAGCATGCCGACCCTAATGCCAACAAGCCCAGGAACAACTGGCTAAATATGAGCGAAGGGGAAAAGCAAAAGGTTACTCTAATTGAGGCTAAACTTAATAAAGCCTGTTATAATACTAAAATCAGGTTGTTGTATCTAGCGCCCACTTCATCTTTTGATAAATCCAGAGCGTTCGAGCTTATAGGTGCGTTGCGGCAGTTTAGTCCGGGCGGCGGAGCCGGAGCTCAAAACACTCTTGCTCCGGATTTACGGATTTGGACAAAGCTTGATCATTATTTTTCTAAAGCACTGGAAGCTCCAATGATTCGGTGGAAGACAAATTATAGGAAATATTGGTTTATGCGGGGTTACAAGGCTCGTAGCATGTATGTTGGTTCCCCAAAATTTTTATTTAGTACGGAAGAAATTGCAACTCTTTTTCATTTTCCGATTACACCCGAAGGAAAAATTACACCTGCTTCGGTTGACACAGTTGCCAGCAAGACTTCCCGTCCTCCCGCGGATTTGCCGGTGGTGGAAGATGTGCCTTAAACTAGCTTTACTAACTACCAATCCTTACTAATATTAAAGCTTCGAGCCTGAATTAGTGTATTAGGAATCAATTCGCAGTTAGTAAAGACAGAAATAAGAACTATATGCCTAACCAAGATTTAATAACCACTTTTGCCAAAACAAATTTCCGCAACAAGCAGGTGCCTTTTGGCATTAAAACCGATGATCGTCGCCGGCATATGTATATTATTGGAAAGACCGGTATGGGCAAAACCACATTAATGGAAAATATGGTTGTTCAAGATATTAGAAATGGTCACGGAGTTGCTTTTTTGGATCCTCACGGCGACAGCGTGCAGAAAATTTTGGATTGCATTCCAAGTCATCGTGTAAATGACGTAATTTATTTTAACCCGGCCGATTTAGACCATCCGTTGGCGTTTAATATTTTGGAGTCGGTTGACGCAAGATACAAGCATTTGGTAGCTTCGGGCCTAATGGGCGTGTTTACTAAAATTTGGGCTAATCTGTGGTCGGCTAGGATGGAATATATTTTAAACAATACAATTTTGGCTTTGCTTGACAGTCCGGGCAACACCCTTTTGGGCATTACCCGAATGTACGTGGATAAAAAATATCGCAAAAAAATTGTTGATAATGTTAAAGACCCCATGGTCAGAGCCTTTTGGGTAGATGAGTTTGCTAACTATAATGAAAAATATCGAACGGAAGCCATTGCGCCGATTCAAAATAAAGTCGGGCAGTTTTTGAGTTCAGGCATTATCCGCAATATTGTCGGTCAACCTAAAAGCACGATTGACTTACGCGAGGTTATGGATCAAAACAAAATTTTGATTATGGATTTGTCCAAAGGCAAGATGGGTGAAGACAACAGCGCTCTTTTAGGTGCCATGCTGGTTACCAAGCTTCAGTTGGCGGCTATGTCCAGAACCGATATTCCGGAGCCCGAAAGGAAAGATTTTTATTTGTACGTTGACGAGTTCCAAAATTTTGCTACCGACAGTTTCGCTACTATTTTAAGCGAAGCTAGAAAATATCGGCTTAATTTGATTGTCGGGCATCAGTACATTGGCCAGCTCGTTCAGGAGCGAAATACTAAAGTTAGGGACGCGATTTTTGGCAACGTGGGCACTTTAGTGGTCTTTCGAGTTGGCGCTGAGGATGCCGAGTTTTTGGTTAAGGAGTTCGAACCTGTTTTTACTGAAGTGGATATTGTAAACTTGCCTAAGTATCAAATTCTCTTAAAATTAATGATAAACGGAGTTGCCAGTGATCCGTTTTCCGCTACAACACTAGCACCTAATCCGGAGTTTCAAACCGGCAACATGGACAAAGTTTTAAAAGTCTCTAGAGAACGCTACGCAAATCCGGTAGCCGATGTAGAAGAAAAAATCTCTCGTTGGATGGGCGCTGAATACCATCAGGACGCGGCTATTGTGATTGGCGCAGAAGACAAACAAGAGAGAGTGGCTCTTAACAATGAAATTGCAGACGTTAAAATTGCTAACAGTACAATCGAAAATCAAATTAAGCCACTTACAGCCAGCCAAAATTTTGTAGCCGAAATTCCCAATAAGGTTATTGTGTCAGTTCCAAATTCCACACTTGGTTTCTTTGAACAGTCTAAGCAGGAAAGCGCAAGTCAGATTAATGCTAAAAAAAATTTGGCTCAGCAGCCCTTAAGCCATTTACATCTTCAGAAAATTTCTAATGATAGGCATCATTCCAGTTTCCAACCACACAGTCAAAGACCTCCTTTGCAAAAACATCGTCCGGTATCTCAACCACATTTTGAAAAGCCCATATTATATAGTGATCAAAAAAATCGTTCTTTGGGCCAACACGGTTTAGGTAATGATCAGCATCAGAAACATAATGACAACAAAGCGCATTATCAGCAACATAAAAAAATTAATCCGATTTGGGATAAGATTGCCAGTATTCAAGCAGAAAAAATTCAAACTTTAAATAACAAAACCTCCGAGGTTATTGGGCGAATTTTAAGTTCCCCAATGCCGCCAGCCGTGCCATTGCCAAACAATTTTACAACCCAAAAACAAGATCGCAAAGTAATTTTGCCCGGCGAGTCTTTTTCGCTTTAGTTTTTAACGCCGAAATCCAATAAATCAAGACCAGAGCCTTGGGTTATCGTTTAATAGCCTGTTTAGGGCAACGCGCAATTCAGTTTGAGTAAGCAGGCGCAAGACGTTGTTTCTAGCTCAAAATTCTGGTAGGGGCGGATCTCATCGGCCCGATTTAGAGGGAAGATAAGATCTTCCCAACGCTTGCATACTAAAACCAAATTGGTTTTCGGATTTTGGGGTTAAAATTCGTCATATCCCCAAAAACCCAAGGCCGAAGCCTTAGGTTTTTATTTGACAGCGTATCTCTAACCTATATATGTTTTTTTATTTCGGCTTCCAAAGTGGCTTTTGGCGCGGCGCCTATAAGTTCGCCTACCAATTTGCCGCCTTTAAAGAATTTTAGGGTTGGAATGCTCATTACGCCGTATTTCATGGCAAGAGCATTGTTTTCATCTACATTAACTTTTCCTACTTTAAGTTTGCTAGCATAATCTTTAGCAATTTCATCAACAATTGGGGCTAAAACCTTGCAAGGGCCACACCAGACTGCCCAAAAATCAACCATTACCGGCAAATCCGCTTGTAAAACTTCTTTATCAAAAGTACTTTCTGTTAATATTATTTCCATATTTTTGTATTTAATTCTAAATTGACTGCTTAATTATATTATCCACAAGCAATTGGTTTGTCAACCCGTAAATATTCCGCATATATCTGATATAATTATAGAATGAAATTAAAATCCAAACGCGTTGCATTTTAAATGATTAAAACAAAACTTTTAAAAATTTTGCCGTTTTGGCTTTTAGGTTTGGTACTGGTTTTTGTCGGTCAGATTGGGGCTGTCTTATTGCCATTGCCACTTAACTCTTTGCTGGCGCAAGGCCCGGTTTTAAATCAGCCTCAAGTTTTAGGTGTTACAACTTCGCGAATTAGAGGCGGTGAAGTTGATTTTGCTAATAAAATTTCAAAAATCAGTGAGCCAAACACCTCTGGCATTTCCGCAAAAAGTTTTATAATTTTTGACATGCTTAACGGTGATGTGTTGACTGAAAAAAGTAGCCATCAAAGGTTAGGCATTGCCAGTTTAACAAAGCTAATGACCGGATTGGTTGCGTATAAGCAGGCAGATTTAAACAAGCCGTTTTTGATTGAAAATAAAGACACTTTCAGTGTAAATCCTGTTGTTGGTTTGGTCCCCGGTGATGAAGTTAAGGCTCTTGATGTTTTTAACGCAATGCTTGTCGGCTCAAGCAATGACGCCGCGTTGGGGATATCCCGCTATGTGTCTCAGGAAACAGGCCGGAATTTTATTGAGCTGATGAATGAAGAAGCAAAAAATTTGGGAATGGAAGAAAGTCATTTTTCTAATCCGCGCGGGTTTGACAGTGACTATAATTATTCCACCGCAGCAGATTTAAAAATTTTAATTAGCGCAGCCGAACAACTCGCGGTGTTTAGAAATTTGGGCAGACGCGAAACTTATCGCTTTACCGGCAAACTGGGCAAAATTTACCTCGCCCCGGCTACTAACAAACTCTTAGAAAGCCACCCGGATATTGAAGCCATTAAAACCGGCTTTACAGAAAATTCAGGCGGAGCCATGGCCACCAAAATTAAAGTTGATGACAGAGAAGTTGTGATTATTATTTTGGGCAGTCAGGACAGAGAAGCAGATACTTTAAAACTGAAAGATGAAGTTTTAAAAAATTTTAAAGTGAAGTAAAATATTGCGTAAGTGTAGTTAGTCGATGAATCATTTAGATTTAATACGATTACGCAACCAGTTTTAAACATTTCGATCCTGAGGCAAAATATGGTATAATCCAGTTATATGCAATCAGTTGCTCTAACTAAAATTTTTTTGCTGACATCAATTAGTTTTATTTTTGCATTAAGTGCAACGCCGTTTTTAACAGCTTTTTTATACAAAAATAAGCTCGGCAAGCAAATCCGCAATGACGGAAGCACACCACTTTTTTCAGAAATGCACAAATCCAAGGCCGGAACGCCAACTATGGGCGGGGTATTGGTTTGGGGCACCCTTTTATTCTTGATTTGTCTATTTTGGTTCTTAGATAGAGTTTTGAATATTAAAGACGCTCACAATCTAAATTTTCTAACCCGAAAAGAGACCCTGCTGCCATTGGGAGCGTTTATTGGCGCTTCTGTGGTGGGTTTAGCTGACGATTGGCTAGATGTCAGACACAGGGGCCACAAAGGTAGAGGGATGCGTTTTCGCTTTAAGGTTGTTCTTTATTCCTTAGTAGCATCGGTTGGAGCGTGGTGGTTTTATTTTAAGCTGGGTTTTGATTATGTCTATATTCCGTTTTACGGTAATTTAAATTTAGGCTGGGTATTTATCCCTTTTTTTATATTATCGGTTGTGGGTATAAGTTCGGCAGTCAACCTAACCGACGGTTTGGACGGTTTGGCGGGTGGAATTTTAATGGTTTCATTTTCAACCTTGGGGTTAATTGCTTTTCTACAAGGCAAACAGGATTTGGCTGCTTTTATTGGTGTAATTTGCGGTAGCTTGCTTGCTTTCTTATGGTTTAATGTGCATCCCGCGCGTTTTTTTATGGGAGATACTGGATCTATGGGTATGGGGGTTTTGCTGGCAATCGTGGCCTTTTTAACCAATACTGTGATTTTACTAAGTTTAATTGGTTTTGTTTTTATGGCTGAAGCCGCCAGTTTTTTTGCCCAACTTTTTTGGAAAAAAGTCTTTAAAAAAAAATTAATCCTTTCCGCGCCGATTCACCATCACTTTCAGGCAATAGGTTGGCCCGAGGCTAAAGTTACAATGAGATTTTGGATAATCTCTGCCGTGACAAGCATCATTGGAGTGATAGTTTATTTTATAGGATAAAGAACTTTACGGAATACGGAATGGATACGGATATACGGAGGGCACACTAGGGCATCAAAAGTTCCATATACCCGTATGCTCCCTCCGTATTCCGCAAAGAAACAAATATGTACAGCCTTGTAATAAAAAATGCAACAGTTATTGACGGTACCGGAAAACCCGGAGAGATTTTGGACGTGGCCGTTCAGGGTGACCAAATTGTTAATATTGCTCCAAAAATTACGTCGGCCGCACAAAGCATTGTAGATGCGACTGGAAAAATTCTTGCTCCTGGCTTTGTGGATTTACAAAACCATAGCGACGGCTATTGGCAGTTATTTGATAATCCCGGACTGGATAGCTTAATTAGCCAGGGTTTTACGACCATTTTAGTTGGTAATTGTGGGGCAAGTCTGGCGCCACTTCTTTCCCACGATGCTTTGCTGGCAATGCAAAAGTGGCACAATCTGGACGGAATCAACATTGATTGGCAATCATTTTCTGAATTCATTGAAGAACTTTCCCGCAAGCGTCTGGCCTGCAATGTCGCAAGTTTGGTGGGTTACTCCACTTTAAGACGCGCGGTGGCCGGCGATCAAATTCGCAGTCTTGAAAAAAATGAAATTAATGCTTTAAAAAAGGTTTTGGAACAGAGTCTTGATGCCGGAGCATTTGGTTTGAGTTCCGGACTTTCTTATTCTCACGAAATAATAATTTCAGAGCTGGAGCTTTTTGAACTTGCAAAAATTCTTAAAATCCACGAAGCCCTGTTTAGCGTTCATTTAAGGAACGAGGGAAGTGAAGTGGTTGAAGCTTTAGATGAAGCGCTGGATATCGCAAAAAATTCTGAGGTCAACTTAAAAATTTCACACTTAAAAGTTAAAAATGAACAAAATTGGCACAAGCTGCCGGAAGTGTTGAGTATTTTAGATACGGCTTACCATCAGGGGACTAATGTCCACTTTGACCTGTACCCATATGACATTATGTGGCAGCCTCTATATACTTATTTGCCCAAATGGGCAATAGAAGGCGGAAGAACAGTTATGTTAAAACATTTTGCAGACCCAATCCAAAAAAACAAAATTTTGGCTTTTTTAAACGATACAGGTGTACGATTTCCGGAAGTAAAAGTTGCCTCCACTGCTAATAAACTCAATTTTACGGGAAAAACCATTGGGCAAATTGCAAAAAACCTGGAGTGCTCCAGTGAGCAGGCAATTTTAAGCTTGATCCAAAACGGAGGGAGTGAGGTTTTAGTTTTTGAGAAAAATTTGGACATTGCTCAGGTAGACCAACTTACTTTGCATCCCTTGTCATTTATTGCCACAGATGGAGCGGGTTTTAGTCCTAAAAGCACAGGCGGACTTGTTCATCCGCGTTCTTTCGGCACCGCTGCTAAATTCTTAAAGGAAAGATTGGCTAAAGGTGATTTAACTTTAGAAGACTCAATAAAGAAGCTTACCTCAGGCCCGGCAAAAAAACTTGGTCTTAAGCAAAGAGGTGAAATTAAAATTGGGTATTTTGCGGATTTGGTAATTCTTGACACAAATAAAATCACCGACCGCGCCACTTATGAAAACCCTTATTTATTTAGTGAAGGCATCGAATACGTTTTTGTAAACGGCAAAGCCGCGGTGGCAGAAAGCAAAATTACGGGCCAGCTACCGGGGTATGCGCTTAGAAAGAATTAAATTCTTGATGAAAAAACTACATCGACCATCTTTTGGTCGATTTTGTTTTGTCGGCTAAATGTGGTAAAATATATTTAATAATCAATTAAAAGCTGAATGGAAATTAAAGATTTACTAGGCAAACTTGTTGCGGTTTTAGGTTATGGCGTAGAAGGCAAGGCTGTCACCAAATACCTGATTAAGCACGGGGTTAAGCCGGTGTTATTTGACCAAAAGCCGTGGGAGGAATGGGGGACGAACGAACAAACCGCGATTAAGGCTTTAGAAATAAATTTTATTTTTGGTCCCGATGCATTTTTGGAATTAAAGGGGTTTGATGTGGCGTTTAGGAGTCCGGGGGTACGAATCGAGGACGTAGAGGCGGCCAGTGGCCGCCATAATCTAAAAATGGAGGCCGATGGCCTCCGCTACAGGGCTAATTTAACCCTTACCTCCCAGACCAAGTGGTTTTTTGACAATTGTCCGGCAAAAATTATCGGGGCAACAGGAACTAAAGGCAAAGGCACTACATCGGTATTAATATATGAGATGCTGAAAACTGGAATCATCCTGAGTCCGAATGAGGCTGAACACCTAGGATTTAAAAAAACAGATTCCTCGGATGCACTCGGAATGACGCCGCGAGTTTTTTTAACCGGCAATATCGGCTACACTCAACCGCTGGATATACTAGATGATTTAAAAAACGATGATGGTGTGGTTTATGAGCTTTCCAGTTTTCAGCTACAAGATTTGGGAAAAAGCCCCCACATTGGCGTGGTGTTAATGGTGACATCGGAACACTTAGATTATCATCGGGACAATCAGGAATATATTACAGCTAAAGAGGCGATTGTGAAGTACCAAAAGGCCGATGATGTGGCGATAATTAATGCTGATTTTGAGACGTCAATTGAAATTGGGAAACTGGGAAAGGGGAAGAAATTATATTTTAGTAGAAAAAGTGTTTTGGATGAGGGGTGTTACGTGAAAGGTTATCAAGTCATTTTCGTAGGAAAATTAGCCGGCGACCCTTCTTTACAGCGACTTGCCTTTGATATCAGTAACATCCAGCTCCGTGGCGCTCATAACCTGGAAAACATTTGTGCCGCCATTTTGGCAGCTAAATTAGCCGGTTGCGATGATAGTGCCATTCAATCGGTGGTTAATAATTTTAAAGGTCTTGAACATCGCTTGGAGTTTGTGGCAGAAAAACATGGCATAAAATTTTATAACGATTCTTTCTCTACCACACCGGAAACGGCGATTGCCGCGATTGAGTCATTCAATGAGCCGCTGATTGTAATTTTAGGCGGCTCGCCTAAAAACTCTGATTTTTCAGAGCTTGGAAAAACCATTAAATCATCCCAAAACCTGAAAGCAGTAATTTTGGTCGGGCAGGAAACTGAAAAAATAAAAGCGGTAATTAATATGCCAAGCCCACAAAAAATTAAACTCTATGAAGGCGCGAAAACAATGACAGAAATTTTTAGCCAGGTTAAATTAGTGGTTGAAGCAGGCGATGTGGTTCTGCTTAGCCCGGCTTGCGCCAGTTTTGGAATGTTTAAAAATTATAAAGATAGGGGAGAGCAATTTAAACTTTCTGTGGAACAGTTTGGGTAATTCCTAATATCAAATGGCAAATAAAAAAGCAAATCAGAATATTGATTATACTTTATTGATTATCACCGTAGGTCTTTTGGTATACGGTTTGACAGTGCTGTATTCGGCTTCAGTCGTACAATCTTTTATTAATTTTGGCAACACCAATTATTACATTACCCACCAAATCATTTACGGTGTGATTTTAGGTTTAATTGCAATGTATATATGCTCAAAAATTGATTACCATTTCTGGCAAAAAAATCTACCCATTTTATTGTTTGCCTCATTATTTTTGCTGGTTTTGGTAAAAATTCCCGGTTTGGGCACATCATCAGGCGGTGCGGTACGCTGGATCCATTTAGGCCCGATTACGTTTCAACCGGCCGAATTAGCTAAATTAGTAATCATATTTTATTTGGCCTCCTGGGTAGACAAAAAACGCGGGCAATTAAACGATTTTTATTTTGGCATTTTGCCCTCTCTCTGTATTATTGGTCTTTTTGCCGGTCTAATATTATGGCAACCGGATTTTGGCACCATGCTCGTGTTAATTTTAGTCGCATTTTTTATGCTCATTGCTGCCGGTTTGCCCTGGAAATATTTTTTTTACAGCATTGTTTCCGGTATTTTAGGGCTTTATTTATTTATTCGGATTGAGCCTTATCGGGCAAAGCGGCTAACCACATTCTTTAACCCGTCTCTTGACCCCAAAGGCATAAGCTATCAAATTAACCAAGCACTGATTGCTGTGGGCTCAGGAGGGTGGTTTGGTTTTGGCTATGGTCTCTCTCGCCAAAAACATAACTACTTACCCGAGGTGATGAATGATTCAATTTTTGCGATATTCGCTGAAGAGTTAGGTTTCGTTAGAATTCTAATTGGTCTATCCTTGTTCGCCGGCTTTGCTGTACAAGGTTTTTTAGTAGCTAAACGCGCCCCGGATACTTTTGGGAAAATGACTGCTTTGGGAATAACCAGTTGGATAACTCTTCAGGCTTTAATAAATATTTCGGCAATTATCGGACTTATCCCATTAACAGGTATCCCGTTACCCTTTTTTAGTTACGGAGGTACCGCTCTAATGGCGAATTTGGGAGCAATTGGAATTTTATTAAACATCTCCAGGCATGGAGCTCAAAAAAGATCGTCATTTAGCATATAAATTATGTTGGAAAAAAGAAAAATAAAACTGTATACACAGTACGGGAAATATTTGCACCTAAAAAGCAAAATGGACGGTCGACATTTAAAATTTTTGGCCCGGCTTTTAAGCGTTTTTTTTAACTGTTTTTATTATATAGGTTTGGGACTAATAAACGCGATTATTTTTTTGAAAAACTTATGTATTTTTATAAGTTTTCAAACCGGCATTGCGGTTTTTAAATCAATCGAGCATGCTGTAATAGGTTTAAAAAATGAAATTGCTCAAACCGGTGTGACCTTATCTAAAAGATTCGCTCTAATTTTTACTTCCGGTTTTACGCGAACACTTTTGGTATTTTTGTTGTCTTTAGGTTTGGTTTGGGGCGTTTTAAGCAGCTTAAATTTGACGGCACGCGCCCTGCAAATAAAAAATAAAATTACCCGGACTGCTTTTTGGGGGGAGCGATATTTAAATCAGGCAAAAGACTTAATTGAACAAAAAGATTTTACCCAAGCTCAAAACCGTTTTGAACTGGCTTATCGGATGTTTAGCCGAGGACAAGCCAATATTGCCGAGAGCGGGAAAGCCTTAAACAGTTTGCTCGATTTAATTCCTCAAAAGGCCGATGCCGACAAGCTGCTTAAGGCTGCTTCTTTAATTGCCAAGAGCGGTGAAAGCCTGATTTCAATTCAAGGGCAGTTTAATCATCTTAAATTTGGTCCGGCCGGAATTTTTTCTGAGGACGGCAAGGTTACAGAAATTTTGGACTCTAGCGGAAGACAGCTTAAGCAAAGTTTGAAGTTTGTTGAACAGGCTCAGGATTTGGTTGATGCCACAGACTCAAAGAATATTCCTCCGGAGGCGAAAGAAAAATATGAAAATTTAAAAAGCAAGCTTTTGGTTGGCAGTCTTGCGCTTAAAAATTTCATTTTAGTCTACGATCTGGCGCAAAGTCTCATAATGGACAACCAAACTGTCTTATTAGTTTTTGAGAATAACAATGAACTGCGAGCCGGAGGCGGTTTTATGGGGACATACGGGCTATTAAAAATGCGGGATGGGGCACTGACTCATATTACCGTTAGCAGTATTTACGATTTAGATGGTCAATTGACAGAAACGCTGCGCCCACCACACCCATTATTGAATGTAAGCGGAAAATGGTTTATGCGCGACTCAAATTGGTTCGCGGATTTTCCGACAAGTGCTAAAATTATCAATTCATTCTATGAAAAAGAGGGCGGCCAGACACCCGACTTAGTTGTCGCGCTCACCCCAAATATTATTGCTGACTGGTTAAAAATAGTTGGTCCGGTGACCTTGCCAAAATATGGCATTACACTAAACTCAGAGAATTTTGTTGAACAGACACAGGTGGCAGCTACTTTAAGTGAAAATATGCCAACCAACCAGCCTAAACAGATATTGGCTGACCTAGTCCCAATTCTACTTCAAAAAATTAGCTCGTTAGACGCCAATGCTTTTATTCAAGTAATTCAAAGCTTGGAGAGTAATTTGAACTCTAAGCAGATTGTAATATTCTCCAGGAATTTAAATACCCAAAAGAAACTTACAGATTTTCATTGGACAGGTGAAATAGCTACAACAGACCGTGACTATTTGGCATTGGTCTCAAGCAATTTGGGAGGCACAAAAACTGATTTAGCCGTTGATCAGAATGTTAAATTGACAACGACAATCAGACCAGATGGAGTTATATCGAATCAGTTAGAAATTACCAGAACAAATAAACTCCCCAAACTTGAAAAAACTAATAACTTAAGTTTTATTCGTGTTTTTGTACCGCTTGGAAGTAAATTAATTAGTAACATTGGTTTTGACTTTAAAAATTTAGAATACCCTTCAGCCGTGAATTATAAAACCGATGACAATGTTTTAGATTGGGAAAAGAATTCTGTACAAGATGTTTTAACCGGAACTACAATTGGCACAGAAACCGGTAAAACCTTTTTTGGCAATTGGCTTAATTTAGAAGGCGGAGAAACTAAGACTGTCAAGCTAACATACGAGCTTCCTTTTAAACTTGACGAGATTGACCGTTATAGCCTTTTGGTTCAAAAGCAAATCGGAGCACTCGATTCAAATTTCAGTTGGAATTTAAATTTTTCCACCAGGCAAATTGCCTGGAAAAACTTTGATACCGAAAGTCTGGACACAAGCCGACTCAGCTCAAATACAATACTTAGCAAGGACTACTTTTTGGGCTTAGTTCTGCAAAAAAGATAAGCTAAAATAAGTTACGGTTGATTATTAAATAATTCTCGAGAATCGCTCCACTCTGGAGCCCGCCGCGTTCTCAATCCGCTATTCTTTTAGCGAAAAAAAATAAATGCTTAAAAAACTTTTTTCTTTTGAAAACGAGTTTACTATTACCAAAGCCGCTATTATAGTAGGTGTTTTTGCATTTGCTTCGAAACTTTTAGCTTTAGTCCGCGACCCGCTATTTACCTCAAAATTTGGAGGCGATAAAATTTACGTTTTAGACGTTTACAATTCCGCTTTTCGAATCCCGGATTTTATTTTTAGTCTGTTTATTTTAGGCACGCTTTCCGTGGCTTTAATTCCAATCTTTGTTGATATTATGATTCTGGAGAAGGCTAGAGCCGAAAAATTTGCCAATACTGTAATTACTTTAACCATGTTGACCATGGCGGGAATTTTTCTTTTGTTATATGTATTAGCTTGGCCGATTACTAAACTGCTGGTTCCCGGTTTTTCCCAAATTTTACTCAGTCAAACAGTCGGACTTACAAGAATAATTATTCTTTCCCAAATTATTTTTACGCTTTCTAATATATGCACTAATATTTTATACTCTTACAAGCGTTTTATTATGGCCGGCCTCGCGCCCATACTCTATAATGTTGGCATTATTGTTGGTATTTTATTTTTTTATCCCCACTTTGGCATTAACGGTTTAGGCTATGGAGTTTTACTGGGAGCAGTATTACATCTTTTAGTCCAATTGCCGGAACTGACAAGGGCTTCATTTCGGCTTTATCCTGCATGGCAGTTAAAAGACCCTGCCATAAAAAAGTTTTTTAAACTCTACATCCCAAGAATTTTTGCTGTTGATCTTTCGGTATTTGGCTTGTTAATTAGCACTTTTATTGCATCGACTCTCAAAGCGGGATCGATTGGTATATTTACTTTAGCTTTAAATATTTTAAGCATCCCGGTTAGTATTATTGCGTTATCCGTGGCAACAGCCGTTTTTCCGGCTTTATCCGAAGCTTTTGCCAAAAATGACGAATCGGTTTTTTTAAATATGTTAAAGAAAACTTTGATTCAAATTTTTTATTTTATGATCCCAATGACATTATTGATGCTTATATTCCGCGCCCAGGGCGTTAGGCTGTATTTGGGCCACGGTAATTTTACCTGGGAAAATACAATTTTAACTTTTAACATTTTAGGTGTATTAATTTTTTCGGTTATTAGCCAAAGCTTAACACCCATTTTGTCCCGCGCTTTTTTTGCGCGGCAAAATACCATTATTCCGGTTTCTATTAATTTGGGCGCTATGTTAGTAAATTTAATTTTGGCTTTTTGGTTAAAAAATGGTTACGGGATAATAGGAGTAGCCGCGGCTTTTTCCATTGCCAGCATTTTAAACTGCACAGTCCTGTTTATGTTGCTCCGGATGCGGCTTACCAAAACTTCGCTAAGCCCGGATGCGCTGAAACAATTTGACAGTGAGCTCTTTACCGTATTCTCTAAAATTATTTTGGCCAGTATTGCAATGGCTCTCTCCTCATACGGCAGCATATACTTTTTAGCGAGGTTTGCGAATACGCATACGGTAATCGGGCTTTTACTCCAAGTAAGTCTTTCGGGACTATTTGGCCTTATTGTATTTTTTATTGCCAGCTCCGGTCTCAAGCTCCGAGAAAGCCAGATTATTTTGGATTATTTGAAAAGGACATTGGGCTCAATGATGTCTAAATATTCTTGACAAAAACAATCAATATATTAGAATTCAAGCATAATTAAATGACATTCTCAAAATTTTACAACTATTCCCGGATCATCGGCCTGCCAAATACTCGTAAATCTGATAATCCGGTTAGTCTTGTGAGCTGTTACCTGGGTTAATTTGACTGGTAACTAACTTTTATGATCCTAAATAAAGAATTGCACACAAGTGAGCATATTAATGGTCTTGGGTTTGCAGCTGAAAATGAAGCTATTCCCGAAACCCGCAGGTCATACGAAAGTTTTTACTCGAATTACCCCAATGTAGTAAAATCTTTTGAGGGAAGACATTCGGAAGATTGTCTAAACGGCCAAGTCAGAGACTTAAGTAATATTCCCGATAATCTCGTACACGTTAACACCAATTCTGCTGCCACTGTTCGGGCAGATTGCGATGTATATACTACCGGGCAATTTGGCTGTGTTACGGCTTATGGATTTAATGGCAAAGAAAAACTATTTGGACACATAACGCCAAATAGTTCTTTGGGTTATAAATTTAGACAACGGGGTTCCAAAGCATTTACCCAAGAAGACCAGCAAAAGTTTGTAGATTCAACTGTAGATAGAATTATGAATCTGCTTAAGGAAAAACCCGGGGCTTTGGAAAAATTTCGTATGGTATTATTGGTAAATCTAGCCTCCGAAGACGGTAGTGATTACGATGCTTCCGTCCAAGAGCGCGACTGGCAAAGATTAAAAAAGTCTTTTGAAAGGTACGACATACAAGTTGGCATTGCAGAACTCCCTTTGGCTAATTCGGCAGTTTTATCATCGAAGGAGAATCCGGAACAATTATTGATTGTTGGCCAAGAAGCAACTGTTAACGCGAATTCGGGAACGGTTGAGTTTGATAAAAAAGACTCAAATAAAGGAGCGGCTCCTTTCCGAGTTAACCTTGAACTAGCCAGTAAAATAACTGTTTTTCAAAAAAGAGTAGGAAAAAATACAGTTAATTCAACAATAGCTTACGGTGATGACGATTTAGACAAAAAATCTGCTTCGCAAAATATTGATATGGGGTTTTGAATGTAATAAATACACCTTACTTATATTTACACAAGTCAAAAGGATATAAAAAATTAATTTTAGGGTATTATCAATATATTGTATGCCAAATAGAGGTAAAAGAGACGGTCAAGGTCAAGACAGACCCAGAGAAAATAATGACGGCGAATTAGATCCAAAGAACCCATATGTTGCCGCCAGCCTAAAAACTGGCGATTGGGTTGTTTACAAACGAAATGAATCTGATCTGGGAACTTTAGTCCAAATTGAAATTGCTGGGCCTACTACCGAAAGACTTAACGGTGGGGCTTGGTTACTTGATGGAAATGGACAAAGAATTACCACCAGTCCTTCCGAAAGTCCTGAAAAGACCCAAATTTATAAGTATGCTTCGCCGGAACGCGCGTTGGCTGAATACCAAAGGGTTTTACCTTTAGTAGATACAAAACAGAAATTATTCTCTCTATTTTTCGCTTTAGAAAGGTCCGGAGTCTTGCCTGGCAACCCTCTTATTAACATCAGGACGGATAAATGGACAAAAGTTGTCGATACTTTTAACATGGCCCAGCTTAGGTATCGGGCAGGTAACCCCGAAGACATAAAAAATTTTACTAATACAAATGGGCTACGCGATGCAATTGCCCGGGTTTTAGAAAATGAGTCCAAAATTCCCGCAGAACTTGTGCGGAGTATAAAAAATATGGCGGTTGGACAAAAAATTATAGTTTCAAGCATAACATACATTAAATTTTCCCCAGAGTATTTTTCTGTAGACACCCCGTCCTCAAAATTGACGGTTGCTGTACGAAATGTTGAAAATCTTACCGAAGCAGCGTTGATGAAAATTATTCAGCGTGTTGGAAAAGAATTTGTTCAAATTATGCCAATGGAATCCGGTCGCCCAGAACAAAATTGGAAAGAAAAATATCCGGCTTCGGAAAATTTTAAGCGACTTTTGCCCGAACTTTACGCAACCAGAGTCGGCCTTAGTTATAAAATGGCCGATTTCTTAGCAAAAATGGTGGGCAAAGATAGGCCGGCCACCTACGAAGAAGTGCTTCAATATTTACCGCAAAGTGAAATTAAACAAGGAAATATAGGTGACTGTTATTTACTAGCGGGAATAAATAGCCTTAAAAAAACCCGGCCGGATTTGTATTTACATATGCTTTCACAAACTTTACGGAAAAACCCAACGACAAATAATTGGGAAGTAAAATTTTTGGGAATGGAGTTAGAGGAAATGCGTGCATATCTGGGTAATAATTTTAACGGTTGGATACCTGTAAGCGAAGAGGATTTAAATTCTTGGGCTATGCGAGGCGTCAGTGCAGATTTACCAGACCTTATTTTGGAAAGGGCCTATGCTTCTTACATTAGCCGAATAGAAGAAAAGCAAGTCGGAAAAACTTTAATAAGAGTAAAGGATAATGAATTTAATTGGATGGCACCATTCGGGAGTTTACCAATCGAAGGTGGTTTTGCACATAGGGCACTTTATGATTTGTTGGGTCCAGAAATTGCCACAAAAAAAATTATTTCTGATTACGACACAAAAACCTTAGAAGAAAAAAATGAAGTAGGAACGACGAAAAATTTTTTACAGAGAACCGCTCCAGCGCAACCGGGTCGCTTTATTATTACTGCCAATACCCCATACAAGAGGCTTAAAATTTTACAACTGTCCGGGGGTCATATATATTTTAATTTGCATGCCTACTCGATATTCTTAACTCAAGGAAATACAATTAGAATTGAAAATCCACATAACACTGCAAGGTCATCTTTTTTAAATTTTGACCAATTTGTAAAGACTTTTAGTCAAATATCTTTTGTAGAGCTTAAATAGAAAAGATGAAGAAAAGAGTAGAAGAAGAAAGCACGCGACCCGCTTACTTCCTTGGTCTTCGTTTTGGGTTTCTAGAAACGTCATATCTGGCTATCACCAAAAATAAAAGAAGAGGTAACCCAATGGCTATTTAACTGAGGTGGTAAATCTACTTACAAAATTGTTGATTTTATGCCCCAAGGCTAATTTTCCCCTCGGGCAAGAGAAAGCATACGGAAATTAAGGAAGAATCGAAATCTGATTTTAAAAGGATAATAACAAGTATAGATTAATAAATTAACTAAAGAAAAATAAATTTATGCGAGGATCCGAAGATTTTACAAATTGGGAGGCAATTAGGACCACCCCTGAATATAACGAAATGATGGTGAATATCCTTTTTGGCTCGTTAAACAAAGAAGGTATCTTTGCCGATTCTGACGGTGATAAGCTTCTTGACGACTATAACAATACAGTAAAAACTGTAGCCGATTTTAGAGAATTTTGTAAAAGAAATAAGCTGGGTGAAGAAATAGGCTTGGACGTTGACGCAAAAATTGCTGAAGCGGAGCAGGGTTATCTTACGGTTGAACAAACTCCACCGGACCCAGCAAGTAATATTGCGGGGGCAGAGCATCTCATGAGACTTTCAGGTACTCCGGAGGTTGCCATAGAAGAATTAAGAGCCATGAGAAAGCCTCTGAAGCCAGAGATCGTTCAATAATTTTTTGGTTTAAACATTTGATGCTTGGGTATAGGCGACTCTTTTATTTTCCTGGGATTTTTGGTAGACTGACTGCATGTCTGATCTATGCCATATCCGAAATTTTTGCATTATTGCACATATTGACCATGGAAAATCAACCTTGGCCGACAGGCTTTTAGAAGTCACTCATACGGTAGAAAAACGTGAAATGAAGGCTCAACTTTTGGATCAAATGGATTTGGAACGGGAGAGGGGAATAACAATAAAGCTGCAGCCGGTTCGGATGAATTATAAGTACGACGGTGTAGGGGCAGATCCTATCCGCCCGGACAATGCTTCCGGAGAAGGGAAGATGATATCTTCCCCTACAAACTACATTTTAAATCTAATTGACACTCCCGGCCATGTGGACTTCACCTATGAAGTTTCCAGATCACTAGCTTGCTGTGAAGGCGCGATTTTGGTTGTGGACAGCACACAGGGCATAGAGGCTCAAACTTTGGCTAACGTGTATTTGGCTTTGGAACACGACTTAAAATTAATTCCGGTAGTAAATAAAATTGACCTGCCTAATTCCGACCGGCAAAAAACTGCCGATGAGCTGAAGGCGGCGTTTGGTTTTACTGACGACGAAATTTTATATGCTTCTGGCAAAACCGGCGAAGGTGTGGAAGAAATTTTAAAAGCCGTAGTGGAAAGAATTTCGCCTCCAAAAGGCGATAGTGCTAAGCCTTTCACCGGTTTAATTTTTGATTCGCTTTACGACATTCATCGCGGGGTTGTTGTTTTTGTGCGCGCAATGGACGGCGAATTAAAAAATCGTCAGAAAATTTATATGATTGGCAGTAAAATGCAGGCTGAGAGCCTGGAAGTCGGTTATTTCCACCCACAAAAAGAAAAAAGCGACGCCATTTTAACCGGTGAAGTAGGTTATATTGTTACGGGTCTGCGGGATGTCAGCAAAGCGAGGGTTGGGGACACTGTTACATTATTCGATCGTAAGACCGATGTTGCTCAGCTCCCCGGCTACAAACACGTAAAGCCAATGGTTTACGCTACAATTTTTCCTGTGAGTGGAGACGACTATCCGGTACTGCGTGACGCTATGGACAAATTAAAGCTATCCGACGCGGCTTTAGAGTTTGAACCTATTAATATCCCAAGTATCGGTTTTGGGTTCCGCACCGGGTTTTTAGGTCTCTTGCATATGGATATCGTGCAGGAGCGCTTAACCCGCGAATACGATCTTGATCTTGTTTTAACGGCACCCAGCGTAGCTTACAGGATTGTTAAAACTGACGGAAAAGAAATGTATATTCACAACCCGGCTGAAATGCCGGATCCGAGCGTTATAAAAGAAATGTATGAACCGTGGATGAAGGTTGAAATTTTAACACCCCAGGAGTACATTGGCCCGATTATGGAAATTGCCACCCAGCGGCGGGCAATATCTAAGGATATTAAATACATTGGTAACACTCGTGTGGATATGCATTTTGAAATGCCACTTAGCAATATTATTATTGATTTTTATGATAAACTTAAAAGTGTATCTTCCGGTTATGCTTCGCTGAATTATGAATTTATAGAAGAGAGAGTGGGGGATTTGGTAAAGGTGGATATTATGGTTGCCGGAGAACCCGTGGCTGCGCTTTCCGCAATTATGCATCGCTCTGTTGCTCATGTAGACGGCAAAGAGTTGGTGGAAAAATTAAAAACTTTAATTCCCCGCCACCAATTTGAAATTGCCATTCAAGCCGCCATTGGCGGAAAAATTGTCGCCCGCGAAACCATATCGGCATTACGTAAAGACGTTACCGGATATTTATATGGTGGTGACGTTACCCGTAAAATGAAGCTTTTAAACAAGCAAAAAAAGGGAAAGAAGAGAATGAAGCAAATTGGTCGTGTAGAAATACCACAAGAGGCATTTTTGGCGGTCCTTAAAAAGTAATATTTATTCTATCATAAATGTATAAAATTTAATTATATGACAAACGGAAGCGAAATGGATTATAGCTATGATTATGGTGATATATTGGCCGAGAACGGTCTGTCTTTCACGCCCAGTATAATTGGCAACAGATCAGCAGACTCTTATGTGGTTAGAAAAGATGGTGCCAAAATCGGTTACGTCAGTGTGGTATTCCACGACTCTGCTCCACCGAGTGCTTTTTTTAAGCCTTATAGCGAAATAAGGCTCAATCTACCAAACGAGGAGGAAGTCTTGAAGGCATTTTACAAAGTTAGGACAAATTTTGCACCAAAGCAGACAGGATAATTTTCCCTTCGTATGCTTCACTTATTAAAAAATGTTTTCCAAAATGTTTTTATTTTTCACGGCTCAAGCGGTTATCCGGAGGAGAATTGGTTTCCTTGGTTAAAACAAAAGCTGGAAGATAAAGGATTGGAAGTTTTTGTGCCTAAATTTCCCACGCCCGAAGGTCAGTCGTTTGAGGCATAGCTTAAAACCCTTGGGTCAGACATCGAGAAAATCGATAAAGACACAATTGTCATTGGCCACAGTCTGGATTGCATATTTACGTTGAGACTGTTAGAAATTTTACAAAATTCGGTTAAGTTAGCTTTTTTGTTGCCTCGCCAATTGGCATTAAGCCCATAATGAATTATCAAAGCGATTTTGAATTTAGTAACGGCTTTAATTTTGACTGGAAAAAAATTAAATCACGCACCAAAAATTTTATTGTCTACCATTCCAATAACGACCCATACGTGGATGTGGAAAATGGCAGGCAGCTGGCCAAGCACATCGGCACCAAATTAACCTTTATACCCAACGCCGGCCACTTTAACCGAGCGTCTGGATACACAGAATTTGCTCACTTGCTTAATAATTTGCAAAAATATCTCTAAATTTTTTATGCTACTATTCGCGCGAATAGTAGCATAAAATAAAACCAGCAATTATTTATGAATATAAATGAATTTGAACGCCAATATAAAGCTTTAGCAAATGGGAAAAGGCTGGCAATATTAAAGCACCTTTCAAGTACTCAACGAGCCTCCGTGGGCCAAATTGCCAAGGAAGTGGGTTTGACGCTAAAAGCAACATCAAAGCATTTAGGAATTTTATCAGCCATAGACGCTTTAGAAAAATCCAAACAAAGTTCGCTGGTTTTTTATAGTTTGGCTAAAAAACAAAAGCCGGCTTTAAAACACTTTTTAAACGTTATCAAAAATTAGGGTTTTTGTTTATTACTATTCGCACGAACAGTAACCTATGCTGTTTGCACAGATTTTTGCTATAATCAGTTATTAGAAGGTAGATAACTTAACATCTAATATTATGCCAAACGAAAACGAAGAGGAGTTTAAGGTTTCCGGTAAAGACTTAAAAGATCGGGTGAAACAGCTAATTAAAGAGGGGAATGCCCGGAAAATTATTATCAAAAATCAAAAAGGCAACACGGTTGTAGAAATTCCGCTAACCTTTGGCGCGGTGGGCGCTATTTTAGCCCCGACTTTAGCAGCTGTCGGCGCTATTGCCGCTTTGCTTACAAACTGTACGATTGTGGTAGTGAAAAAATAGAATGGTAAATAAAGATGAAATTTACAATAAAATTATCGGCCTTTTAAAAAACTCAAACGTTGAATATAGGATTTTTGAGCATAAAAAAGCTTTAAGTTATCAAGATTTGGCCGAGGTGCAAAAAGAAGCCGGATTTGTTGGCACAGAGGGCAAATGCTTGATCTTAAAAGTTGGCGATGATTTTATTGTTTACATAACTATACAGGGCAAAAAAGTGAATTTTGACGCAATAAAAACATCTTTACAAGCCAAGAAAGTTAGACTGGCTTCTTCTGATGAACTGATGGAAAACTTTAGCGCTGAGCCGGGTTGCGCGTACCCGTTTGGCTTTGACGAAAAGTTTGACATTTATATAGACCCGAAAATTTATGAGCAAGAATGGCTGCTGTTCAGCCCTTTGTTCCCAACCCAAACTGTCCAAGCCAAGAGCGGGGATTTAAAAAATCTTTTTGCTAATCTGGAAAATAAAGTTATTGAGACTTCTGCTTTTAATATATGATACCCCTTTTATTTTACTGTACTAGTACGATAGTGCAAAAGGTTGCATGAATTATCATGAAATGAAAATAATATTTCTTATTTTAGCATTGTTGCCTGTTTATGTCGCAGTTAAAATTTTGGCGTATTTTTATCGTGTGAGGCCAAACCTTAGACTGCCGTCGCCTGACCAAAGCGACGAGGTTTTGGGCGCCGGTCCGGTATTAAAATATATAGCCGCGGGGGACAGTATCGGCGTAGGTATTGGAGCTAGTAGTAAACAAAACACCTGTCCCTATAAAATTGCTCAATTCTTTACCAAAACTAACAAAGTTGAATACAAAAATATATCTGTAGGCGGTTTTACTACCCGAGACGTGATTGATAAGCAGATAAGTCAGATAATTAGTTATCAGCCTAACATTGTAGTTATTTGCGTTGGCGGTAATGACGCAAAGAATCTTGTGTCGGCAAGGAAGGTTCTGCAGAATTATCAAACCATTATTGCAAAACTGGAACAGGGGACAAAAGCAAAAATTTATTTAAGCAACCTGCCAAATTTTAACGGCGCTCGAACCTTACCTTTTTTATTTATAAAATTAATTGAATTAAGGTCCAAAAGTCTCAATCCACAACTATTAGCCTTGGAAACTGAAAGAACAAAAATTGTAAATGTTCACGATTTTGGTTGGTCGTCAGCTCCATACAATAATCGAAAAATTACCTATGCCGCAGACCATTTTCACCCTAACGATTTAGGTTACCAAAACTGGACAAACTCGTTTTTAAGTAGGTTTTAAGCTTTTTTACGCTAAGTTTTGTATGTAGGGATGGCTCTAGACCCATCCCTACATCGATTATTAATCCACTTGTGTGGGCGTAAATGCTCACGAAAGGTGCTATGGCGTGCCATTTATGGCCTTTCTAGAATGCCAATTTATCCACGCACCATCAGATGGTGCGTGGATAAATTGGCGCAGTACACTAATACTGGGAAATCAGGATAAATTTTCTGTTTAGGGATTACTATAGACCTATATACAAAATCCCGGCTTTGTGCTATAGTTGTTATGTAAGTACTTATGCAAGGAACCTAGTCGAATTTACCAAGCATATTTAAACTTGCCACTTTATCTAGCACTATTACATAGCGCAATATAAAGCAAACAGACTTATTGCTCAACACAATAGTACTGGATTTATCAACCTAACATATACTCAAATGACTGGTGTAATCAAGAAAAAGACCGACAAAGGTTTTGGCTTTATTACTGTAGCCGGACAAGACAAAGATTTGTTTTTTCATAGCAAGTCTTTAGTCGGCGTTACCTTCGATGAACTCAACGAAGGCGACACGGTAAGCTTTGAAGTCGAAGACTCCCCAAAGGGTCCGAACGCTGTCAACGTACAAAGAGCTTAATTCGCTTTTTAAAAAACCTCTCCCTCCGCCTCCGTCAGTTGACGGATGGCGGATCAGGGAGAGGTTTTTTGTATTTAGACGGACTACATTGCTGCCGGAGCGGCAGGGGTAGTTGGTGTTGGTTCTGTTGTAGGAGCGGCAGGAGTTGCCGGTACCGGTGTTGGTTCGTCAGACATGTAATTTCCTTTGCGCGCGCTATATATCTATAAAAAGCTAGCGGCTAGCGGATTAAATGGCTATTTATAGATATTAAGCCAGTACTTAAGCTTAACACTCATCCGCAAAAATAGATAGCTATAGGGTCGGGGTCATTTATCTGTGCGCAATATTAATTTTCAGCGTTCCCTTTGAATCTAAGACTGAGGACTCGTTCCTAAGAGCTGGTGACTTGACCCAATAGGCAGGTTGTGGCCGCGCTACAGTGCCCCCCTAATCAATTTCTTTTGTACGTGATTATTTACAGAACCGAGTAACTAGTGTTGCTGCCTCATTTATGAGGCCTATTCGCCAAAGAATACAGCAACCACACTCTGAAACATTAACAAGATGAAGATTCCACTTAGAGTTGTAAATAGTTGCTTTTGTTCCGTTTTGGATACATATTCACTTGTAGTAAATTAGTTTTTGTCCAAAAATTGCTCCTTAGGCAAAACTCTTGTTAAATTTTTCCGCATAACTAAAGTTAAACATCAAAATTTTTAACTTCGATTTTGACTAAAATATCAAATTTTGGCTTAAAAAATTAATTCGCTACAAGTCTAATCAAAAATATGGTAAAATAATAACATTATGTTCAAAAATCGTAAACATCTAAATAAGATTATGGCCGTGATTATGACCTTGGTCGTAATAAGTATGGTTTTGGCACTTTTTGGCTCAGCATTTATAAGTAGTAACTAAATTCTGTGTTTAAATTGCAATTATTAAATGGCGAGAAAGTAAAGAATGTTTACCGTCAAGCGGAATCGGTCCTTTTTAAGCCTGTCCTTATAATTTTTGTAC
This sequence comes from Candidatus Doudnaibacteriota bacterium, assembly GCA_038203095.1. GTDB lineage: Bacteria > Patescibacteriota > Doudnabacteria > UBA920 > UBA920 > PALSA-1336. The sequence continues at coordinate 26,045 of JBBREH010000008.1, forward strand.
TCATATATTTTCCTTGGTTTTTTTTGATTAAATTCGAAATGGTACAGAACTCTCTGCGTTTATTAATTTTTTGGTCTTTGTTAGTATTACTTTACGCTCTAAATACCTATTTTCTCTGGCTTTTAAATATAAATTTAATTACGAACAAAAGACTAATCCAAATACAGTATTTTAGCTTGTTTAATAAAAAAGTAATCGAGGCGCCCGTAACGAGCATATTAAACGCAAGTTTTTTAGTTTCAGGTTTTTGGAATGTGATTTTTAAAACCGGAAATGTAGTAATCCAAACACAGGGTTTAAAGGAGCCGATAATTTTTAAGAATGTTTCTCATCCGGAAGATGTTAAAGATTCAATTTGGCAAAGCTCATTGCATATTCATTAAGCCAGTCAAAATGCTATGCAAATTTATAATCAATCAATATATTCCAAGACAGTAATTATAATGTTAATTGCCTTTTTGGGGTTCATTGGTAATTTGAAATATGGGCAATGGAAAAATCAGCGTGATATTGAGGCCCAAAAAGGAAAAATTCAGGCTCAGGCTGATCTTTTAGAGAAAAAAAATAACGAACTGAGTCAATCACTACAGTATTTAAATTCTGTTGGTTTTAAAGAGAGAGTGGCCAGACAACAATTAGGACTGAAAAAGCAAGGAGAGCAGGTATATGCTTTTTCGACACTGCCACATACAGACTCAGGGCCTATAACGGCAGAACATGAAGGAAGCAATTTTAAAAAATGGTGGAATTATTTTTTTTCAGAATAGACTTTATGCAAAATTTAAGAAGGGCCATTAAATATTTATTTTGGTCGGTAGCTATATTATTGATTGTGGTGTTTATTTTAGGTTGCTGGCTTTATTCAGGCAAACTAACGCCTCTAAAGTTTAGGTTTGCCGGGATAATACCGTATCCTGTTGCATTGGTTGGCTCAAAAATTATTTTTAGCCCACAACTTGCCCAAAAAGTAATCGCTGCCAATGTTATTTTAAATAAAGTTCAGCAGGTTGAGGCCGATGAGCAAATCTATAATAAAATTTTTACTCGGCTAATTGACGAAGAAGTTTTAAATCAAATTGCGGGACGAAATTCGGTTTTTGTCAGCGATAATGAAATTGATACTGAGTATTTAGAAAAAAGTAAACTGGCGGATAGCAATGGACCTGACACTTATTCCCGAACCATAGCTCAATACGGTATTGGCAAAAATGAATTCAAAAACCGGGTTATTAAATTCCAGTTGTTAAACAATAAATTAAGAGTTTGGTTTAACTCTCAAGAAGTTTTAAACAGCGACAATTACACGTCGGCCGGAAATATCCTGCAAAAACTCCAACAAGGAGAACAATTTGAAACTTTAGCAAATGAATTTTCCGATGACAAAGCCGGTAGAATTACCGGTGGCGACTTAGGTTTTGTTGACCCTATTCAACTTCTCCCAGAATTAAGAGAGCCCGTACTTAAACTTAATAATGATCAGCCGACTATTATCCCCAGCCGTTACGGACTGCATATATTTTTATTAAAAAGCCAAATGAACAATAAAGCTCATTTATATCAAATTTTTCTGGAAAACCAAAAATTTGAATCCTGGTACTCAAAACAGGTATTAAATTTAAAAATAAAAAAATTAATTATCTTTTAAGTATATGCACCAGGAAATAATAGATTACATTCAGCAGGCTCAAAAGCACGGTCTGGCGGAGATTGAAATAAAACAGAATTTGTTAAATGCCGGTTGGGAGGCCGAGACTGTTGAACAAAGCGTTGTGTTCGCAAGGGCCTCGGAGCATAATTCCTTGCAACCCAGACCTGAGGTTTTGACAGATAAAAGCCCTTCTTCTACGTTAATGCAGTATTCCCAGCCAAAAAATTCTGCGGGTCAGAATCTAGGACCAAATTTTGTCTCACAACCAGCTGTCAGTTTCAACGATGTAACATCTCCTGCTTCGAGAAGCGGCAAAAATCGTCTGACAAAAATTGTCATTGCCGGCTTTGTCTTTGTATTAGCACTGACAGGAAGTGGAACTTTTGTATATTTCAAGTATTTCAGCAACACAGCCGCGAGTGTATGGAAAAAATTTTCCGGTTCAACTTCGGATCATATTTATAAATCAGACTTTGAGCTTGGCTATAGCTTTAAGTACGCCGACAAATCTTCTGTCGAGGCCAAACCTAAACCTATCAAGGCAATTTTGACAGGCACCCTATACACGAATTCCACAGATGTAAATAATTACCAATTAAACGAGCACTTAAAGGGCAGTTTTCAAAATGATGCCGACAGTTTTAGCACCGGTTTTGATCTTTTATTTTTAGACAAAATTTTATACATTAACATTAGTAAAATCGATCAGCTTAAAAGTATAATTGGGGAGCAAACCGCGCCTTGGATAAAGATTAATTTTAGCGAGCTGGAAAAATATGCTAATGAAAAAACCGGCAAGTCCGGCAGCTTTGAAAGTGCGCAAAAAAATGATTTAAATGATTTTGAAGATTTAAAGAGGTTAGCTCTGGAAAACGTTATTAAACCCGGTAATTTTTTTGCTAAAGAATCTCAAAATGGCGTGGCAGTTTTTCATTTAAAAAATGAAATAGATAAGCAAGCCTTAAATGCAAAAATATTAGCATCTATTGAAAAGGTTTTAAGCCAGCCACAATTTTCAGACAAAGCTTTGACAAATGATCAAAAGGATTTTATTGCCACGATAGTTAATAAAATTGAAATAAAAGAATTTGATACTTGGATTGGGCAAAATGACTTTCAGCTTTATAAAATACATTTTGTTATAAGTCTGCCTTCAGTTGCGGACCTGGCCAGTACAGACATACTTCAATCCTCACCAATGGGAGATAGTCAGGCGCAGAGGCGAGACGCAATAAGGTTAAATGACACAAAAAGAATTTCTGCGGCCTTATCTATGTTTTTCGCCGCAAATAAAGGTTACCCTGAGGGATTAAATGGCATACCGCAAAATTTAAGTCCAAACTTTTTAGCGGCCTATCCAAGCTCGCCGGTCCCGGCAGACGGTACCTGCACCGATTATTACAACACTTATTGGTATTCTCCGGAAGGTAAGCCAAAAATAGTTAACGGGCAAAACATTTACCCGTCATACATTCTGACTTTTTGTTTGGGTACCAACACCGGAATCAACAAAGCCGGCATTGCTCAACTAAGTCCGCAAGAACTCAAGACTGCTGTTGTTTGTCCGTCATCTCCCGAAAATTGCGTGAACCTGACTTCTAAAGTTGTTCCGGATATTTTTACCGAGATTAAAAGTTTACCATTTAACGCTGAACTAAATTTTGATTCCAGCTATTCCGAACTTGGCAAACAGCAAGTTTTGACTGTGCCCGCAGATTCGGTTGATATTATTGAAATTTTAAATAAATTTTTTGGGGGCAAGGTTCAAAATACCCAAGCCAGTAGCACACCTATAAGCCAGAAATCAATGTAAAAAGTTATGGCAAAGAATATGAATGTTAAAAATGTTAGGAGTAAAATTGGAATATTTGACTCCGGTCTGGGTGGGCTAATTATTGCTAAAGCAATATTTAGCAAATTACCAAAATATAGCTATGTTTACCTTGGTGATACAAAGAACTTACCCTATGGTGAAAAGTCAGCCAAACAAATTTATAGCTATACGCGGAGAGCTGTAGAATTTTTATTTAAGCAAGACTGTCAATTAGTTATTGTGGCATGTAATACCGCGTCTGCTTTGGCTTTGCGTAAAATCCAAACAGATTTTCAACAAAAAAAATACCCGGGGCATCGAGTGCTCGGAGTGGTTGTGCCTACCTTGGAATCAATATTTAGGCAGCCTTCATTTGGTTCGCAAATCCGGACAAATTGGAAAACTAAAATTGGAGTGATAGGCACTAAGGCGACAATTGCTTCTCACATTTACAAAAAAGAATTGGTAAAAATAAACAGAGGCTCGAAAATTTATGAGTTGGCGACTCCCAATTTAGTCCCGCTAATAGAAAGCAATTCTTTACAAAAAGCTAAAATATCGCTAGAATTATATTTGCGGGTGTTCCAAAAGAAAGGGATTGAGTCGCTTGTTTTAGGGTGTACCCATTATCCAATTTTAAAAACGTCGGCAAAGAGGATTATAGGAAAAAGTGTTACCGTAATTAGTCAAGACGAGATTATTCCGGCCAAATTGGCAAGTTATTTAACTAGGCATCCTGAAATAGCTGGGCAATTGTCAAAAAATGGCGAAAGAATATTTCGAGTAACCGATATTAAGCCCGATTTTCAAAAAGTCGCAAGTAGGTTAATTGGGAAAAAGATAAAATTACGATTGGTTAAAATTTAGCCAGTCTTTATAAAAATTAGACATCATCGTACTCAGGACTAAAATGCCTTGGTTTATCATTCTTTTCAAGCTTGAGATCTGTTCCCGCATTCGGCTTTGCTCCTTTTCCTAGTAGGGAATCAATCTCTGCTTGTTCTCGCTTCAATTTTAGATCTAGCATAAAATTTTGTTTTTCTGATTCATTCATTTATTCATTATATCATATTTTGTGCCGGCTTAGCTCATCTGGTAGAGCAGCGGTATCGTAAACCGCAGGTGGTCGGTTCAAGTCCGACAGCCGGCTCCATATTTAACGGTCTAAATAAACCATAGGCCTGAGGTTTAGTTCCTCTCCTCGGCTCGACTGATTTGTCCGCCTTAAGAGGACTCATAGTGCAAGCAACTCCTAGAAATTTGTAGTCATTTGTAGCGTATTTAATTTTTTGTAGTTATGATTCCCAACCACGCGAAAAAGGTTTTTTCCGGAGTGATTTTTGATGTTTTTCAGTGGCCGCAAAAAATGTTTGACGGGAGTACGGCAACTTTTGAGAGAGTGGTGAGGCAAAATACTGTTGTTATTGTGCCAATTGTTGGGAGCAAAATTGTTACTGTCAAACAAAAACAACCGGGTACGGAATGGTTTTACGATTTGCCCAGCGGACGCATGGACAAAAAAGATGAACTGCCTCGTGACGCGGCTTTAAGGGAGCTTAGGGAAGAAACCGGTCTTGTGTCGAAAGACATTAAGCTTTGGAAGACCTATAAACCAAGTGGGAAAGTTTTGCAAAAGGTTTATTTTTTTGTGGCGCGGGATTGTAAAAAAGTCGCCAAACAACACTTGGATCCGGGGGAAAAAATTACACCGCAGTACAAAACATTTGACGAGTTTTTAAAACTCTCGGACAACCCCAGATGCTTTTTTGGTCCTCTGATGATAGATGTACTACTTGCCAGAATTCATAAAGCCAATCGGGTATATTTGGAAAAGTCGTTTTTTACCGAATGGAAAGTGTCGCCAAAACTGCCTAAATTAGGACCAAAGAGTAACTGGTAGGAGAAAATCTTATTTTCCCGATTCAGGAGGGCGGATGAGATCCGCCTCTACCAGTAAGCAAAATCACGTGTTATTATTTTTGTATGTGCGCATCGGAAGACAAGTGTCAAGGCCGTAAAAAAAGGCCGGTCTTGACAAATACTGCTAAATTTCCTATTATTTAAGCGGAAAACTAGATGGATAATCAAGAATTACCAAAAAAGTCAAATCCAAGCAAAATTATCAGCGTTTTAATGATGGAAGCTGGAATTGAATTTGCAGTTTTAATTGGTGGACCGCTAATTGCTGGTGTTTATGCTGGAAAATGGCTGGACAGCAAGCTCCATCATAATTTTTTTGTTATAATTGGCATACTTGCCGGTTTAGGGGTTACCATTTTTGCGATTTATAAACGCGTAAAAGCTTATCAGGAAATTTTCAACAAAAGGAATTCAGAGTAATTATGGCTTTATTTTTACCACCGCTCGCGGCTGAAACCATATTCAATATAGGAAGCCTGCAGGTTTCCAACTCTATGATCAATGCCTTTATGGCGTTGGTTCTTTTTGTAGTTTTCGCTTTCTTTTTAAATAAAGGAATAAAAAAATATTATACGCCGGATATTGCGCCAAAAGGTTTGTTAAATTTTTTCGAAAGCATTTTGGAGCTAATTTTAGAACAAATTGACGGTGTTACTCACGACCGCAAAAAAACTATAAAATTTTTACCGGTGGTAGGCGGAGTGTTTTTGTTTATTTTAATTTCTAATTGGTTAGGACTCTTGCCGGGCACTGGTAGCATTGGCATATGGCACGGCGAAGAATTAATTCCATTTTTAAGGCCGGCTAACACAGACCTTAACCTGACCCTTGCAATGGCAGTATTTGCAGTTATTCTTTCTCATTTTGTCGGCATTATTACAATTGGCTTTTTTAAGTACGCCAACAAATTTATTAAACTGGGAGATATTTGGCACGGCTTAAAGAGCGGTAAACCGGTAAACATTATGGTTGCTTTCATTGAATTTTTTGTTGGACTTTTGGAAGTTATTTCAGAAGTTGCCAAAATGGTTTCACTCTCCTTGAGGTTATTTGGCAATATTTTCGCCGGCGAAGTCCTTCTTACGGTAATAGGGTCTTTAATAGCCGGTTACGGCGCATTTTTTATTCCTTTGCCGTTTATGGCTTTAGAGTTACTTGTGGGCGTTATTCAGGCTATGGTCTTTAGCATATTAACTTTGGTATACTTAACTATAGCCACAGCAAAGGTTCACGCACATGCTGAAACCGACCATATTGAAGTTATTGAAGACCAGGTGCTTACAATGTAAATTATGAATCTCGCATTGGGAATTTACACTATTCACTATTCGAAATTTGTAATTAATTAATTTATCTAGGCGACATTAAAAAAAAATAACTCGTCGACCATGGATAAAGGAGAAAAAATATGAACCCAGAAGCAGTCCTTAATGTAGCAAAAGCTATGACCATTGCCATTGGTGGTATTGCCCCGGCCTTGGCCATTGGCAAAATTGCCAGCAAAGCTATGGAAAGCATTGGCAGAAACCCGGAAAGCGCCGGTGGAATCTTTGTTCCAATGTTGCTTGGTATGGCCTTTGCCGAAGCCATTGCCATTTACGCTTTGGTGGTTACTTTTACGTTAAAATAATAGGTTTTAGATTGGTGAGTTGTAAATCATTAGGACATACCGCGGAGCATCTCCTCCTTTTCAAGGAGGAGTACCCGGCGCAGCCGGGGGAGGTGGTTGGAGTATTACTTGAAAACTCCAACCCTTCCGTCTCGCTTACGCGGAGCATCCTTATTACAACCACCGCTTTTGAAACTTAAAGATAAATTATGATTTTCGATATTTTTATACCCATAGCCCACGCCGCGGAAGAAGCCACAAACACCGGTATAACCGGTACTTTTGGCATTGACTGGATGAAATTTATAGCCCAGCTCATTAATTTTGCGGCTGTTTTATTTGTTTTATGGAAATGGGTATTTACCCCGGTTACAAAAAAATTGGAGGAACGAACGGCCAAAATAGAAAAAGCTATGCGGGATGCTAACACTACGGAAAAAGAAAAGCAGGAATTTGCAGTGTGGAAAGATGAGCAAATGAAAAATGCCAGAGTTGAGGCAGGTAGCATAATATCTGCCGCTCAAAAGGATGCCGGCGCTGTCAAAGATAGTATTTTAATACAGGCCAAAGAAGACCAGCTAAAATTGGTGGACCAATCCCGCAAACAAATTGAGTCTGAAAAAACCGCAGCTATGCAATCTGCAAAATCAGAACTGGCGGATTTAATTACCAATGCTACGGAAAAGATACTAAGACAGAAGTTAGATGGCGCGAAGGATAAGCAGTTAATTTGTGAGTCATTATCAAACCTTAAATAATCTCTACTAAATACGAAATAGTACTAAAAGTACTAAATCTAAATTTCTAAGTTTCGTATTTTTAGTATATTTTAGTATTTAGTAGAAAATTTATGAAATTTACAAGCAAACAATACGCCCAAGCTTTATACGAAGCCGTGCGTGAGACCAAAGACCACGACAAAGTTTTAGACAACTTTGTTAAAGTTTTAAATCAAAACGGTGATTTGTCCAAGCACGCGGAAATTGAAAAAGAATACCACTTACTGGAAATGAAAGAGCAGGGGATTAGCGAAGCTAGGGTAACCGTTGCCTCCGATCTAAAAATAAATTCTTCTTTGATAAATCAGTTAAACGAAATAGTTGGAAAGAAGGTGGAAATAAAGAAACAGGTGGACGAAGGCATTGTAGGTGGAGTAATAGTCAGAGTCGATGATACACTTATAGACGCCAGTATAAAAACGCAGTTGAATAATTTGAATAGGAGTTTAAAATCGTAGGTGTATTAAGTGTAGTTAGCTGATTTATCAGCTGTTAATAAAACAGCCCATAAATGGGCTAACTACAAAAACTAAGTAAAAATGCAGTTGAATAACTTGAATAACTCATTAAAATCATAACTACCATGTTGCTTGTTTTAACTGTAATAATAAGTTTCTTAATAGGTTTCTATTTTGCCAGAAATATCAAGTTTTCTAAAGGACTCGGCTGGGGGTATGCGTCAATTATGATAGTCCTAATAGTGTACTTTATAAAATCAGCTTCGAGGTGTTCCGTCAGCCAATCACTTTTTTGTTTCCCAGACTTTAGACTGATTATCATAATCATCGCTTGGATGTTCATAGGTATTGGAATGTTAATAAGCTATTCAACAAAAACTCCTAAATCTTAAATCATAAATCTAATATGGCTCAAAATTTAACTGAACAACTCAAATCTAAAATTCTTGCTTTCGAACCCAGCGCAAAAGTCGAAAAAGTCGGCACGGTGTTGGAAGTTGGCGATGGCGTGGCGCGCGTAAGCGGGCTGACTCAGGCGGCGAGTATGGAGATGCTGGACTTCGGGAACGATGTTTCCGGGGTAGCACTTAACTTGGAAGAAAATCTTATTGGTAGCATTATCTTGGGCGATTATACCAAAATTAAGGTTGGTGACACTGTTCGGAGTACAGGTAAAATTTTATCAGTTCCGGTTGGTGACGCTTTAATTGGAAGAACTCTAAACGCATTGGGTTTACCAATAGACGGCAAAGGCCCTATTAAGGAGAACGCTTTTTATCCCGTGGAAAAAATTGCCCCTGGTGTTATTACTCGCCAAAGTGTAAAAGAGCCTGTGCAAACCGGGATTAAGGCTATAGACGCCCTTATTCCCATTGGCCGCGGACAACGCGAACTAATTATTGGCGACCGCCAAACAGGGAAGACGGCCGTAGCCATAGACACAATTATAAACCAAAAGGGCCAGAATATGATTTGTATTTATGTGGCCATTGGGCAAAAAGAAAGCAAAGTTGCCAAAATTGTAAGCGCACTGGAAAAAAATGGTGCTATGGAATTTACGATTGTTGTTTCTGCTTCCGCGAGCGAGCCGGCCGCACTTTCTTTTATTGCGCCTTATTCCGGTTGCGCTATGGGTGAATATTTTATGGACCAAGGCAAAGACGTGCTCATCATCTACGACGACCTTTCCAAACAAGCGGTTGCTTACCGCGAAATTAGCTTACTCTTAAGACGCCCACCCGGGCGCGAAGCTTATCCTGGCGATGTATTTTATCTTCACTCTCGTTTACTAGAACGATCAGCCAAATTAAATAAAGATTTTGGTGGTGGAAGTATTACAGCGCTTCCAATTATTGAAACTCAAGCCGGAGATGTATCTGCCTACATTCCGACCAATGTTATTTCCATTACCGACGGACAAATATTCTTGGAAACCGATTTGTTTTATAAAGGCATACGTCCGGCGCTTAACGTTGGTATTTCCGTTTCCCGTGTAGGAAGTGCGGCGCAAACCAAAGCTATGAAAAAAGTTGCCGGCAAACTAAAAGGCCAACTGGCGCAGTTTAGAGAGTTGGAAGCTTTTGCTCAATTTGGTAGCGACTTAGACCAAGCCACCAAAACCACTCTTGAACTTGGAAAAAGAATGACCGAAGTCCTAAAACAAGCACAATACCAGCCATTTAACTTAGAAAAGCAAGTTACTATTCTTTATGCGGTTAACAATGGATTTTTAAATGAAATTCCGGTGGAGAAGATGGCTGAAACGGAAATCAAATTCCATAAGTTTATGGAAGTAAATGGGAAAGATGTACTAAAAGCTATTCGGGAGACGAGGGAGATGAATGAGGATACGGAAAATAAACTGAAGGAAGCAATTAAACAATTTGTTGAGTCTTTAAAATAAAATATAATCATTACAAATATGCCAGAAAGACAACCTCGAGATGCAAATGAAAATACTACCCCCTCTTTGCCAAGAGTGAGTAGTGAAGTAGTAGCTTCTTTGTTTAGTGAAATATCGACAGAGCAAAGACAAGGAACTCATGAAACTCAGTTGGAGATTATTAAACAAATCACAGCGGAGAACCCCGACTTACTAGAGGCTATTAATACTTTGCAATTAGAATATATTAATCCCACTGACGGAACTCGGGCCAGGGGGCATATGTTGCTAATTTATGCAGCAATTCGAAGACAACAAGCAGTAGATGAATTTACTAGACTGACTTCAGATTTAGATCACTAATATACTATGCCCAGCATTAAAGAACTAAAACGAAAATTAAGTCTGTCCAAAGCACCTGCAAAATGTTTCAACCCAATACGCCCATGAAGACTGCACTACAAAAAAATCATTAAACAAAAAATTTATGTCCGAACCAACATTTAACGACATTGCAGCAACACTTAATAAAGCTTGAGGTATAATATTTAAATTATCTACAATGCGTAACAATGCAAATATTAAAAGAATTTTAAGTAGCATAGGCTTAGGAATAATCTTATTAGCCGATGTTTTTACATTTTATCTTTCATACTTGACATATGGAATATGGCAAGCTCCAAGAATGAGCTCGGGTGGTTTAGACGTAAATTATGGATTTGCCCAAGTTTTAGCTCCTAAGTTATTTTTTTTATTTAGCATAATATCAACAGCTCTTCTTGTTTGGTTCATATTTTTGTCAATATTATTTTACAAAAGCTTAACAAAATATTCTCTAACAGAATAACTCATGCCCAGCATTAAAGAACTAAAAACTAAGATCAGGTCTGTCCAAAGCACGCGCAAAATTACCCGCGCAATGCAAATGGTGAGCGCGGCAAAAATGCGCAAAAGCCAAATGGCGGTTTTGAGTAGCAGAACTTATTCTTCTTTGGCGTGGGAGTTAATTACGAACTTAACAGGTTCTGCTAACGGCGTCATCCAAAGCGCGGCCGAGGGATCTCAAAAAAGGGATTATTCAGATGCATTTAGAATGGCACCACTAGAGAAGCCCGGTATTGACCACCTCCTTAAATCCTACCCCAACGCCAAAAAAATTGGCATAATCCTGCTTGGCACTAACCGTGGGTTTGTAGGTAGTTTAAATACCAACTTGATTGCCCAATTTAAAAATATCGAAGATACGGAAGTCATTAGCGAGGTTGTGGTTTACGGTAGAAAAGCAAAAGATCTTGCCAGAATTTTTCATAAAAATATGGTGGCAGATTTTGAAAAGCAGGACAGAACTATTACTACGCAAGATATTTTTCCCCTAGCTAAATATATTACCGACGCATACGTCACCGGACAGTACAAAAAAATTGTAATTGTATATAACCATTTTGTTTCTACATTAACGCAAAAGCCGAGCGTGAAGCAGTTATTGCCGTTTGGAGAGACGAGTGCTAATTGGACAGAGGACAGGGGACAGAAAAAGGAGCAATCAACCAGCCTACCCACTACCCACTACCAACTACCAACTAAGTCCGACTACCTTTTTGAACCCTCCCCCGAACTTGTCCTTAACCACCTTGTGCCGAGAATTATAGAATCCCAAATCTACCAAGCTATTTTAGAAAGCGATGCCTCCGAACACTCCGCCCGGATGGTAATGATGAAAAACGCCACAGAAGCCGCTGGGGACCTAATTGCCGATTACACTTTGACCTATAACCAGTTAAGACAAAATAAGATTACTACGGAATTAGCAGAAATAACAGCAGGGAAAATAGCATTAGAATAAATTTACAATCGAAGACCCGCCGTATCTTTAGCGGAGACGGGTCGAGCTTACCGAAATTACGACAGGCAAGGTTAGGTTGGAATAAAACTTTAACAATGATAACAAATCCTTGGGAAAGACGAATAGAATCATCGAATAGGGTTTTCCTTTTAAGGGAGAAATTTGATTCTTTTGAGAATTATGCTGAGCCAATTTTAAAAATTGCTTTTAAATTTTCAAATGACCACGCAGCTCATATTAGTGCGGAGGTAATTACTTTACGGATTAAACTTCTTAAGCAAAGTATAGAAGATTTCATAAATTTACGTGTAGGAGCTATGGAAAACAAAACCAGTCAGGACCCAAATGAACTTATAAGTGAAGCATTAGAAATAGTCCGTGAATTTAATCGATCTTTTAATAATAACGATAGGGATAAGTATTATAAATTAATTTTATAACTATATGGACAAAGGAACAGTCACTCAAGTCATCGGCCCGGTCGTTGACGTAAAATTTCAAGAAGGTCAGGTGCCGGCAATTTATAATGCGTTGACGTTGGAATTAACATCGCAAACCGACGGTAGGGAAGGGTCTAGACCCTTCCCTACAGGGAACACAATGTTAACACTCGAAGTTCAGCAGCAGCTTCCAGGCAACATTGTGCGCACCGTTGCTATGTCATCTACCGATGGTTTAAAGCGCGGCACAGAGGTTATAGACACCGGCGCGGGAATATCGGTTCCGGTGGGAAAAATGACGCTGGGACGCATTTTTAACGTTCTAGGGGAGGCTGTGGATGGTCAACCTACTCCAAAAACAGAAAAAAAGTACACAATTCACAGGCCTAGTCCTAAATTTACCGACCAATCCATTAAAACCGAAATTTTAGAAACCGGGATTAAAGTTATAGATTTAATTTGTCCTATATTAAAGGGTGGTAAAGTGGGTTTATTTGGTGGTGCGGGGGTAGGTAAAACAGTTATTATTCAAGAACTTATTAACAACATTGCCAAAGCTCATAGCGGTGTTTCTGTTTTCGCCGGAGTTGGTGAACGCACCCGTGAAGGTAACGACTTGTACCACGAAATGAAAGACGCCAAAGTTATAGACAAACTTGCTATGGTGTTCGGGCAAATGAACGAACCTCCCGGAGCCCGCGCCCGCGTGGCCTTGAGTGCCCTAAGCATGGCTGAATATTTTCGTGATGAAGAAAAGCAAGATGTATTGCTTTTTGTAGACAATATTTTCCGTTTCACCCAAGCCGGTAGTGAAGTTTCTGCGCTTTTAGGACGCATTCCAAGCGCCGTAGGCTACCAGCCGACTCTTGCCAGCGAAATGGGCGAACTTCAAGAGCGCATTACATCTACCAACTTAGGCTCTATTACCTCGGTTCAAGCAGTATACGTTCCGGCGGACGATTTAACCGACCCGGCGCCTGCCACAACTTTTGCTCACTTGGACTCTACCGTTTCTCTTAATCGCGCTTTAACTGAGCTTGGCATTTACCCTGCTGTGGACCCGCTGGATTCTTCTTCCACTATTTTAGACCCGCTAATTGTTGGGCAAGAACATTACGACGTTGCCCGCGGTGTGCAAAAAATATTACAACGCTATAAGGATTTACAAGATATTATTGCCATTTTAGGCATGGAAGAATTACCTGAAGAAGATAAAGTAATTGTTGGTCGCGCTCGCAGAATTCAGCGTTTTCTTTCTCAGCCGTTTGCCGTGGCCGAAATTTTCACCGGCACTCCCGGCGCATTTGTTAGCCTAAAAGACACAGTAAAAGGCTTTAAGGAAATCCTCGACGGAAAACACGACGACAAACCTGAGAGCGCCTTTTATATGAAGGGCGGGATAGAAACGGTCAAGTAACCTGTCTACTAAATACTAAAGTAGCTAAATACTAAAGCTAATATCATGCTGAGGGATGATTTAATATATAAGGATGAATGCTTTAAGATAGTTGGGGTTTTATTTTCGGTTTATAAAGCTTTGGGAGGAACATTTTTAGAAAAGCATTATCAAAAGGCAGTTGCGGAAGCCCTGAGGAAAGCGGATATAAAATTTACAGAGCAGGTTCTGGTAAAATTAATATTTGATGGCAAAGAAATTGGAAAATTTTATACAGACTTTGTTGTAGAAATTAACGGCGTTAAAATAGTACTGGAAATTAAAAAGAATGAGAACTTTGAAATTAAAAATATACATCAGGTGCACAGTTACATCAAAGCCTTAAATCTCGAATTAGGAATTTTGGCAAACTTTACCACTTCTGGACTTAAATACAAGCGAATTGTTAATTTGCAAAACCAGGTTTAGTATTTAGATTTTTTAGTATTTAGTAGAAGTATATATGAACTTGATAAACTTTAGACTTGTCACCCCTGAGAAAACCGTTCTTTCCCAAGAACTCACTTCTTTAAGTTGTCCAACAACAATGGGGCAAATTACCATTCTCCCAAATCACCTCCCGCTAGTGGCACAACTAAAATCTGGAGAGCTCCATGCTAAAAACGGCGAACAAGATTTCTTTATTTACGTAGCCGGAGGCTTTGTTGAAATAAGACCTAATAATGAAGTGATAGTTCTTGCCGATAGCGCTGAACACCACTATGAAATAGACGCCCAACGCGCCGAAGAAGCAAAAAAGCGTGCAGAAAATGAATTGAAACAGGTAAAAATGTCTTCTGGAGAATACGCTAAGGTAGCCGCGAACCTGGAAAGAAGTTTAGGACGAATTAACATAGCCCGCAAACATGCTCACAGAAAAAATCCATTGGTCGGGTCAGGAATACTAAATAAATAATTTACATTGAGCATCATTTCTATAATGATGCTCAATGTTTTAAAATAAGATGGAATTTACCCGAACATCAAAAAAATGAATTCACATAAATTGGAATACTTGAATTCAATATCACGCTCTATCGAAAATACAAAACTGGGAATTTTTAGTGCCCAAGTGTACTTTTTACTTGTGGAAAACTTTCCGCAAACTTATTTTGTAGGTGGCATAGTACGGAATGTTATATTGAAAAAAAAGATTAGTGATGTTGATATTGCAACGTCTGCGACTCCTGAGAAAATTATCGGTTTGTTAAAAACACATGGCGTTGAGACTTCGGACACTAACAAAAATTTTGGCAGTATTGTTGCAAGACGGGGGAGTCACACAGTTGAAATTACCACCTTCAGAAAAGATTATCATACTAAAAGCCGGTACCCCAAGGTTGAGTTTATAAAAAGCTCTAAAGTAGACAGCAAGAGAAGAGACTTTACAATAAATGCCTTATATTTAAGCCCTAAAACCGGCAAAATATTTGACTATAATGGCGGAATCGCTGATGTAAAAAAAAGGTTAATTAGATTTATCGGGCATCCGAAAAAAAGAATTGAAGAAGATCCTTTAAGAATTGTTAGAGCATTAAGATTTGCTTTGATTCTAAAATTTAAATTGGAATTAAAAACCAAAGCAGCTATTAAAAATAATTTGTATTTGACCAAAAATTTATCAAAAAACAAATTAGAAAAAGAGATAAATAAAATTCAAAATAGAAACCAAAAAAATATTTTGAAAAAAGTTATCAACAGCCCAAATCTTCTTGACAAATATTTTAAATAACGGTAAAATAAATCCAAGCACTTTGAATATTGTAAAATTATATTCAGTTGACAATATATATCTGGCAATTTTAAATACTTAACTCTTAAATTATTGGTAAGTAAGGTTATAGTAATCAAAATTAAATCTTAAGACAGAAAATCAGTCAGTCTTGTTATTAATTAACAGACACACAGAAAAAAATTTACGTTACTACTTTTTTCCGCGTTAAGCGGGAAGGTAGAAAATTAAGAAGAGCTGGCCAAAATTAGCCGACTCTTCGGGAGACTAGCACAATGGCTGCTAAGAAAAAAGCAACAAAGAAAGTCGCGAAGAAAAAACCCGTTTCCAAAAAGAAACGCGCTTAATTCTCGTAGCTCTCTTTGAGCACAAAACCACCCCCAAAATAAGGGTGGTTTTGTTTAAATCAAGTACTTTTATCTTTCTCTAATTGGTCCTGTAGCATGCCGATTTAGTTAGGTACTGGGTACGTACACTATTATTCAGTCCCCTTGATGACTGCCATCAAGGGAGGCCAAGCATGTAGCGCAGGCCATCGGCCTGCCTAAATTATGGAGGCCAATGGCCTACTCTACATCCCGCGTATTAATTGGACTTAAGTATGATCTGGGTTAAAACAATAGTTAAATTCCATATGATCCACAAGGGGCCAACAAAAAAACAGGCTATTTGCCTGTTTTTTTGATATGGCGGACTGAACGGGACTCGAACCCGCGACCTCTCCCGTGACAGGGGAGCGCTCTAACCAACTGAGCTACCAGTCCATATTTGAAAAAACTTTTAGCAATTAACCTTTGACAATTTACAGTCCCACGAAATGTTAATCGTAAATTGTGAACTTTTAATCGTTTATTTTATTGGTAGCGGGATGTGGAATTGCACCACAGACCTCGGGCTTATGAGTCCCGCGCTCTAACTAACTGAGCTATCCCGCCACGTCGCTCGCGAGCGACGTGGCCCGTCGAGCATTTTATTAAACAAAAAACCTGCTATGACAGCAGGAAAATGGCTGTCACGATTTAATAGCTTTGGTTACTAACCAAGCTAGTTCTCCATCAATTAGATCAAATACTAGCTTGGTTGCGGGACTTAGGCCTTAGAACCGGGAATCCGCCTAGGCGGATTATGAGCCACTCACTTGATAACGGTTCTCAGGAAATTCCTGCCTTTGCCTGTTTTAAAAAAGAACTCTCTTACACGCGCTTCTTCTCTTGTTTGAAATCTTTCAAAATAGACAAGTTTCCAAGGTCCACGATTTGATGTAAATCCTGGGAAAATTGTATTCCCATTATGTTGGGAAATTCTTTTCTCTAAATTGTCAGTTGAACCTTTATATAGAACACCTTTTGGATTTATTATCACATATGTATAGTACATAAGGCAACCAAGTTAAAATTCCATAATTATGAAATACTAGCTTGGTTGCGGGACCCGGACTCGAACCGGGAACCTCAAGGTTATGAGCCTTGCGAGCTGCCAATTGCTCTATCCCGCGACGCAAAATTTAGACTTGTTAGAAGCCTAGTCTTT
>JBBREH010000009.1:0-36925 GCA_038203095.1 Candidatus Doudnaibacteriota bacterium
ATACCACGAATTCCCTAGACGGCAGTTTTGGTCAGTTAAAGAAATTACTAAATGTCCACAACGGATTGAAACAAGAACGCCGATGGAAACTAATACAGGAAATCTTACGAAAGTAGCCTCACGAATTTACCATTAAACCAAGATTTTAGACCATAGACAATCGTAAGTCTGAAATTGCATGACCGAACAAGAGCTTAAATTAAGAACCAAGCAATTTGCTTTGCGAGTTATCAAATTAGTACAAGCTTTGCCAAAAATAGATGTAGCAAGAGTTGTCGGTAAGCAATTATTAAGGTCTGGAACATCGGTTGGCGCCAATTATAGGGCAGTATGCCGGGCGCGATCAACTGCTGAATTTATTGCCAAGCTCGGGATTGTTATTGAAGAAGCCGATGAATCCTGTTTTTGGCTGGAAATAATTATCGAAGCTGGCATTTTAAAACAAGGGTTGGTCAACAGTCTACTTAAAGAAGCTAACGAAATTACGGCAATTATGGTAGCCTCTAGTAATTCGGCATCTAAGCATAAATCTAAAATCTAAAATCCTAAATCTAAAATTTCTCCAATGGAATTTTCCTACACAGCCATTGCTAAAGACGGCCATCGGGAGTCGGCCAATATCCAGGCTCAAAACGCGGCCGCGGCCGGGCACTTGCTAAAAGAGCAGGGTCTTTTGGCGCTGGAGCTTAAAGAGTTGGGAGGCAAGACTTCTTTTGATGTTATGGGTTTCTTTAAAGGTGTCTCTTTAGCCGAAAAAATAAATTTTATTGAAAATTTGGCGATTATGCTTAAAGCCGGCATTTCTATTAGCCGCGCTATGCAAATTTTGGTTAAACAAACAAAAAATGTTAAGTTGCAAAATATTCTTACAGACGTCTATACCCAAGTCCAGCAGGGTAAAGGACTCTCGGAAGCTTTGTCAAAATATCCAAATATTTTTTCCAACATATTTTTTAGTATGATAAAAGTCGGTGAGATTTCCGGCGGTCTGGATAAAAGCCTTGAATATTTATCTATTCAGTTAAAGCGCGAGGCGGATTTAAAATCCAAAGTCAGAGGCGCAATGATCTATCCTTCAGTAATTGTTTTTGCCATGGTAATTATTGGCGTGTTTATGGGAATTTTTGTTTTGCCTAAGCTAACCTCCGTTTTTAAACAATTTAGCGGTAATTTGCCGCCAACTACTCAAGCCGTAATGTTTATTTCCGATTTTATGAGTGGACATTCAGTGCTGGTAGTTTTGGGGTTGGTGGGTTTGGTGGTGGGGGTTGTTGCAATCCACAGAACATATTCCGGCAAGCGCGCATTTGATATTTTTTTTCTGCACTTTATGCTAATAAATGATATAATTAAAAAAATTAACCTAGCGCGCTTTTCCAGAATTTTGAGCTCGTTGTTAAAAAGCGGTATCCCTATAGTTCAGGCTATGGATGTAGCTGCTGACTCCTTAGATAATATTCCTTATCGGGAATTGGTCAGCAAGTCCGGGCAGGACGTTAAAGTGGGAAAATCATTAACCGAGTCTTTAGGCAAAGACGAAACACTTTTTCCGGTATTGGTTTTGCAAATGATCCAGGTTGGAGAAGAAAGTGGCACGGTACAGGAAATTTTGGAACAGCTGGCCGCGCATTATGAAAGTGATGTTGATACCATTTTGACCAATTTGTCTTCAATCATAGAGCCTTTGCTACTGTTGTTCATAGGAGGCGTGGTAGGGGTTTTGGCCATGGCGTTAATCGCCCCAATTTATAGCATTAGCCAAAACATTCAGTAAGCTTTACTAACTACTAATATTTGCCAATATACGAATAATAAAGCTCAGGACTAAAATTAGTATATTAGTATAAATTAGTAGTTAGTAAAGACAATAAAATATTATGAAATTAAATTTTCTTTCCAAAAATCTTCCGGCATTTGGACTCGACGTTAGCGGTGGTTCTTTTAAGATTGTCGAAATTGGAAAGACTCTTCAAAATTCAGAAATTAAATCCTATTCCGACGTTACTTTTCCAAAAGGAGTTATGGTTGGTGATGCAATTTCCGATACCAAGACCTTTGACTATTTAGTTAAGACGGCATTAGACAAGCCGGATTTTGGCAGACTCAGTACAAACCGTGTGATTGCCAGTCTGCCTGAGTCAAAATCTTTTGTTAGGGTAATTCAGATTCCAAAAATGAGTGATGCCGAGGCAGAAAACGCGGTGCCATATGAGGCTGAAAGTTTTATTCCGTTGCCCGTTGATCAGGTATATTTAGATTGGCAAAAAATTAGCGATGCCGGCGATAATAAAATGAGTATTTTGTTAATCGCATCGCCTAGAGATTTTGTAGACAAATACCTGGAGATTTTGGACAAAGCCGGTCTAAATTCGGTTGGTCTGGAGGTGGAGTCGCAAAGTTGCCACCGGGCTTTAATTCCGTTGGGTAATGATGAAACGCTGCTTATGGTGGATTTAGGCACCTTTCGTACCAGCTTAATTATGGTTGAGGATGGTAATTTACAATTTACTTCTACCATCCCCATTTCCGGCAATACTTTTACAGAAAGCATTGCCAGGTCTTTGGGCGTAAGTAGTGCCAAAGCAGAGGACATAAAAAATAAGGTTGGCTTGAGCAATACCAGTGAATACCCGAATATTAAAACCGCGCTTTTGCCTGTTTTAAATAATTTAAGCGAAGAGATAAAAAATATTTTAAAATTTCACGCTGAGCATTCTGAGCGGCCTGCCACCCGAGTTTTGCTATTTGGGGGCAGTGGCAAGCTAAAAAATTTGACTGAATTTTTAGCTCCCCAGTTGCTCGAGTCGGGGGTCAGCCTTGTTGAACCGGCGAATCCATTTATTAATTTGGCCGGAGTACAAAATTTGCCAATTAAAGAGCTGGATTCTTTGGGATTTGTTACGGCAATTGGTTTGGGTCTAAGAGGGTCAAGTTATAAAGTAGATTAGAAAAATAAAGTTTTAAATATGAAAATTATTAACTTATTACCAAAAGTAAGACAACAGGAAGTACGCTACGATGCGATTTTTTATAGCGTTCAAACGGTTGCAATAATGTCGGTAATGAGTTTTGCCCTGGTTTTCTTGTGCCAATTTGGAGTACGGTTTTATATTACCGGCCAAACGGCATCTTTGCAGGAGGAAATTAATACTTTAAAGACTCAGGTTGAAAAAAAGGAAAACGGCGATGTAAAAGCAAAAGTAAAAACGGCTAATGATTTAATATTAGACTATAAAAATTTAATAGACGCATCGCCTAAATGGTCAAAAGTCATTAAAGCTTTCGCATCCCTACCCCCGGATGGAATTAAAGTTAATAGCTTAAATATAGATCCGGTCTTAAAAAGAATTACAATTAACGGGTTTAGCCCGACCAGAGAACTGACTATCCAGCTTTATAATATAATTTTAAATGATAAAAAAGATTTTAACGGTATAGATTATCCAATAGAAAATGTGGCCAAGCCCGATAACGTATCTTTTCATTTTTCCTTTAATATTAACGATGATTTGCTGAAATAATTGTAGCGTAATGAAACAACATAGTTCAAAAAATAAAATAATCTTGCTGGTAATTCTCTGGCTTTGCCTGAGTGTTGCTATGTTTATGTACTTTTTTAATATTTTAGATGTTTCTAACCGGGCTTTGGTAATTGCAAACCAACAGAAAAAAAAGGAGAAGGCTCAACTCGCCGCGCAGTTTGAAAGTTATAAGCAGGCTCAAGGAGAGTTGCTTCAGTTGTCCAAAGAATCATTCCAACCTGAGAATTTTTTTAGCCGTGATATTACCTTGGTAAATGAAATTAAAACTCTGGAAGGCTTAAGCGAAAAGTACAACCTAACTATGGAACTGTCCGGGATTAGTGGCACGGTCAATACCGCACCCAAAGCCCAGACAGTCAGCGTACTTTTAGTAATTCCTTATTCTATTAATGTTAAGGGCAGTTTGGCGCAGGTCGTGGATTTTATTGAAACTTTGGAAAATTTAAGCTTTATTACTAATGTCAACAACGTATCTGTAAATGCCGCCGACAAAGGCAGCGTTGCAGCTTCAATGACCGCCGATTTTTATTTAAGGCCGTAATCCCGTTAGAGACAGTTTATGTAGTTTAAAAAGTAAAAAGACTAATAATCTCTACACAGGTTTTACTACAATTTACGGAGACGCTTTAATTAACACAATAACAATTTAATGAAAAAAATTTCTCTCAATCTGGATTCTTTGAAGGCTTCGTCTACCCGGTTTTTTGACAATTTCGGCTATGTGTTTTTTGTCGCATTTTTGATATTAATCTGTCTGGAAATTTATGAAATTAAAAACTCAGTTAATATTGTATTAGATTTCCGTAGAGAACCGCCACCGGTGGCTACAGAAAAAGGGGTGCGGATAAATTTTGACAGTTATAACCAGGCGGTAAAAAGAATAGAGCAGTCAGCCGTTTTTCAGCCAACCGGCGGGATTACCAAGAATCCGTTTCAAGCGGGAAAGTAGTTATTAGGACTTACGCTCTTGCCGCTTTAGACTCGGCGGAGCCGAAGTCCCAAAGCCTTGAATTACGAAACTGCTTTGTTTAGTAAAATTTCTAGCTTTGAGCAGAAATTTTCAAACAAAATTTTTAGCTTAATAGCTTAATTAAGGTAAAAAGTTTTTTGAAAATTTATGCCAAAGATGGGAATTTTAATGAATAAATGAGTTTGGTAATTCAAGGCCCAAAGCGGCTTTGGCCAATTTCTTCGTTATTTTGCTGCGGTATTTGTCGCCGTAGCTCAGCTTGAGTCTCCAAACATCCTCGCAAAATGCCTCGAAATTGCCTCAAAAGCATAAGTCCTAATTATATTTTTATAGTGTTAAGTCTCTTTTCTTACATTTTTGACGTATCTATCCATCATTTTCCAAAGGCTTGAATAATCCAAGTGTAGTTAGCTGATTTATCGGCTGCCCTGATTGATTAACAGTCCAGAAAACCAGGTTAACTACAGGACACATCGGAAAATGGTGAATGCTTACTTTTTGACTTATTTTCACATCTCCAAAAAAAGGCTATAATTAGTGAGCCTTGTTAAGAGAGGCCATTTTTTGTTTATGTGCCCGTAGCTCATTTGGATAGAGCGCTTGGCTTCGAACCAAGAGGCAGGGGGTTCAAATCCCTCCGGGCACACCACTTGAGTCCATTCGCCATATGTGGTATAGTCTTTAATATGGAAAAAGATTATTTTCAATTAAAATTCAAAGCCACAAAGTTGAGAAAATCCGGATTGAGTTAGGGGCAAATCAAAAGCTCTTTAGGAGTTTCTAAAAGCACTTTGAGCTTGTGGTTAAAAACGGTGCCATTAAAGCCGGAATACAGAAAGAAGTTATATACCAGAGCGGTGGGTGTTTTAAATGCCGGGGCGCAAAGCCAAAAACAGAGAAGAGAAAAGCAGGTTGCTTTAATTATTAAAAATGGGCAGGATGAAATAAACAAACCCCTTTCCATGCAGTCATACCGGTTAATTGGAGCGGCGCTTTATTGGGCTGAAGGCAGTAAGACACGCTTGTTTCAGTTGACTAATTCAGACCCGGTTATGATATTATTTTGGGTTAAATGGTTAAATAAAATATTAAATATCCAGGCAAAAATTTTGAAAGCTCGGTTGAACATTTATCCTCAACAGAATGAGTCTAATATTAAAACATTCTGGTCAGATTTAACAGGCATACCGCTGGTAAATTTTGGAAAAAGTTATATTAAACCTTTAAGTAAAAATTATAAGAAAAATAATTTGTATTACGGCACCATAAGGATAGAAGTTCCTAAAAGCACTGATTTGCGCTACCGAGTTTATGGTTGGATTAAGGCTGTATTAGCGGATATAGAACCCCATATTATAAAGGTAGAGAGAAAATGGGCGAGGCTAAAGACAGTTGCCAGACCTGTGAATATGGTTTAAAATATATAGGATTCTGGGTCGGTAGCTCAGTTGGTAGTAGCACCTGCCTCTTAAGCAGGTTGTCGTGGGTTCGATCCCCACCCGACCCACCAAAAGACTTTCGTCATCAGACGGAAGTTTTTTGATGATTTTATGTTTAACTGGTAGTATATTTATATGTCTTACTTATTATTAGGCCCTGACGATTTTAGCAAAAAAGTTTTTGTCCAAAATTTAGTCCAAAAATTGGGCGCAAGTTTGGAAGTTTTTAGGAATGCAGATGAGTTGCCAAAGTTGACGGATTTATTACAAACGGATTTATTTTCCAAGCCAAAAGTTTTTTGGTTTAACGGAATATTGCCCGAGTTTTCCAAAGGAGTGCCCGATTTTACGGCATCAACCAATCACGTTGTAGTTAGTGTGGAGTCTTTGGACAAGCGTAAAAAAGAAAATAAAGACCTGCTTGCGAACAAAGTATTTGAAGTAAAAGAATTCCCCCTGCCTCACGGCAGGGGACTGAATGACTGGTTGACAGAGCGGGTAAGATTTTATCATGGGTCAATCGCCGCGTCGGCAGTCGAAGCTTTGGCCATAGCTTTAGGTCGAGACGATGCTAAAGAAACCAAGTTTGGCGGTAAAGTTGTGGAAGTCCGGGAAGTCTATAATTTGTGGCAGGCAGACAGTGAAATTCAAAAATTAATTGCATACACATCGGGCAAAGAAATTACAGAGGCCGATGTTAGGGTTATGTGTGAAAAAAATGGGGAAGTGGACGTGTTTGATTTAACTAATGCCATTGCCGATAATCAAAAACAAATTGCTTTGAGTTTGCTACACCAGTTTTTAAAAAATCAAGCCGGTGCCGACGAAAAAGGCGCGATAATCCAGTTAAATGCCCTGCTTTCCGAGCAGTTTAGGAACGTGGCAGCGGTACATGATTTTTCCTCTCGTAAAACACCGGAAGTTGATATTTTAGAGGCTACTAGCTGGAAGAGCGGGCGCCTGTTTGTTATAAGAAAAATTGCCGCGAGGTTTAAGCCAAAAACGGTTTTAGAATTATTAAATAAGTTGCAGGCGCTGGATGAAGAACTGAAAACTTCCCAAATACCGCCCAAAGTCCTATTAGACTTAATAATTTCCCAGTTATTGGTTTAGTTATCCACACTCCTGGGGCTGTTAATGTTAGTTGATATATGGTAAAATTACAAAACAATTAAATTTCCACACGCCTTGAATCATGAAACTGTTTTGTTTAGAAAATTTTCTAGATTTGAGTGGAAATTTCCAAATAAAATTTTTGGCTTAATAACTTAATTAAGGTAAAATATTTTTTTGGAAATTTACGCCAGATATGGGAAATTTAATAAATAAATGAGTTTCGTAATCCAAGGCACCGGAAAAATGGAGTCACCAGAATGAATAAGTTTACAAAATTTGCCGCAGTCGGTTTAGTCACTGCCGGCATGTTGATGTCCGCGGTTTCAGCTTTTGCGGCCGACGGCACTGCCCCGGCCGGCACAATGAAGGCTGACAAGGCTCAAATGATGGCCGACAAGCAAGCTAAGCAGGAAGCCATGAAGGCTGAAAAAGAGAAAATGAAGGCAGACCGTGAAGCTGCCAATGCAAAAATGAAAGCTGACAGAGAAGAAAAAAAGACCAAAATGGCTGCGGAAAAAGAGAAAATGATGGCTGACCGCAAGGCTGCTAACGACAAAATAAAGGCTGACAGGGAAAAAATGATGGCTGACCGTAAGGCCAAAATGGAAGCAAGCAAGGCTTGCTATACCGCCAACCAAGCCGTAAGAAAGACTTTCCAGGACGCAGTTAAGGCCGCCGCAGGTGTCAGAAAAGCAGCTATGGAGGCCGCTCGCACTACCCTTAAAACCGCGCTAGCCACTACCACAGACAAAGCCGGTAGAACAGCCGCTTACACTGCTTATAAAGTTTCTCAAAAGGCCGGTACGGATGCTTACCAGGCAGCAGTAAAAGCCGCCAAAGCTACTCGGGATGCGGCGCTTAAGTCTTGCTCGACTTCGACTGCCACGACAACCACCACAACCGGTGGCAACTAGCATTCTTTAGACTTTTAAAAACTCCCCGACAATTTCTGTTCGGGGAGTTTTTTAATGCTATAATATTAATGTTCGTTGGGGGCACGGTATAAAATTTTCCATTAAACTATCTAAGTTTTCCATTTCGACCAAATTCATCTGAACAAGAAGTCTGTTAATCCAAGTTACAATCTACTTGGAGTGATTACTGGAATGATGCTAATAACATAAATTATGCAATTTTTTGAAACAAATGCTACAGCTAAAGTTTTGTTAATCGGCTACGTTGTCCTTTTTGTGGTTTGTGGTATTAGCCCATTTGACCGGGCAGACTGGTGGGCGGAAAATATTCCCATTGCTTTAATTGTGGTCGCCCTAGTAATTGCCTATGTCAAAGGCGTAAAGTTTTCGGCAACTTCCTATGTGCTTATGAGCGTGCTAATTTATTTGCACACAATTGGCGGGCATTACACTTTTGAACGCGTGCCTTTTAGTTTTGTGGACAATTTACTGGGCTACAAGCGCAATATGTATGATAGGATGGCCCATTTTACTGTGGGTTTTTATGCTTATCCAATTTGTGAGCTTTTACAAAAATATAAGCTGGTAAAAAATAAATTAGTGATGTTTTTGTTTGCTATTTTTGCCATTGGTTTTGTGGCCATGGCTTATGAACTTATAGAATGGCAGTTTGCCGTAATCAACGGCGGTAGCGCTGGGCTGGCTTTTTTGGGCAGCCAAGGCGACATTTGGGACGCGCAAAAAGATATGCTTGCCGACACTTTGGGCGGGATTTTTATAGGACTAATATATTTATGGCAGTTTAGGAAAAAGGGGATAGGGCAATAAGTAAAAAAAGAATTAGGGCATCAGCGTCGCGGTTGTGGTCGCGAGCGGATGCCCTTTGACTGCCTTATTTTGTCCCTAGGCGAGGGGGCAGGGGGCTGTGAGCCTTGGGGCAATCGTGTAGCCTTAGCTCATTCTCCGTTCCCTGTGCCCCACAAGGGCATCTATAGATCGACCCAACGAACTTCTTTTCTACTCTTGTAATGTAGATATATTTACCGTCATGGTAGACAATCTTCCTTCTGCGTTTGATTGACGTTTTTGGTACAGTTGGCATAATCCCTCCTTTAGGATTATTTTTGAACACCCCACCGCTCCTTTCGGAAGGCTATCCAAAAATACATAACAAAAAAACCGCTCCGGAGAGCGGTTTTGTATTTGCTTGAAAATTTTGCAACTACAAAAGTTCGCTAACCGGTAATCCGGCTAACGACGACTACGCTTTGTAATTGTGGAGCAAACTTATTCATAAACCTATGATAAACTAATTTTTGTAATTTGGCAACTCTGCAAACTTTGTAATAGTTCACAAGACTGAGCGGATTATCATATTTGCGAGTATTTAGCAGGCCGATGGCCTGCGCTACATCCGGGAATATTCATAAAACTCCGATCTTACTCGAGGCTGTGAATAGTTACCAGGCTTTAGCTTTTTTTGCAGCACTTGCACATACCGCCAAACATTTTTTGCAGGCCAATCAGAATTAGCAAAGATGGCCAAATTACATCGGCCGCGCCCATAGAGAGGACGGAAAGGTTTTTAAGCAAAACGGTTAAGCCAATTAAGACTATAAACACCGAAACCATTTTGTGATGCGGGCACTTGCAATTTGCGCAGCTAGGGCCCATTGGTTGGTTTGTTTCCATTTTTTTGAGAGTTTAATAATATACCTATATTATAGCATATTTCTTATTGCCCGAGCTGTTTAAGCAATATCATTTCCCATTAACCCATCCGAACTATGACTTTAAAATCTTGGTTGCGACTTTAAGAAAAAACTTCAGCTTATCACCGATAAACCTCAGTTTTTTCTCTTCGTCTCGCCTAAGATTGTTAAAGTCCTATTCGGAAGAGTTAAAGAGAAATTGTATAATTTAAAACCCACGCCTTGCGACATGGGTTTTGTTTAAGTAATAATCTATTTTCTTTCCGAACGCTTTCTGGCAGTGGCATCTAAAATCTTTTTACGGATGCGGATGGACTTGGGTGTGACTTCAACCAGTTCATCGGGACCAATATATTCAAGGGCAAAGTCGAGTTCAACGGGGCGCGGGGGAGTTAGAATAATTGCTTCATCGGTACCGCTAGAGCGGATGTTGGTGAGTTTTTTGGTTTTACAGACGTTGAGTTCTATATCATCATTTAAAGCATTTTTACCTACTACCATGCCTTCGTAAACTTCTATAGCCGGGGCAATAAACATAATGCCGCGTTCTTGGGCGTTGTTGAGGCCATAAGCATTGCTCACGCCGGTTTCGGAGCTAATTAGGCTGCCGTGGTCGTTAACGTGGGTGTCTATTTCGTGTACAGGTTTGTAGGAATCAAACAGGTTATTCATAATTACTGTTCCGCGGGTTCTTGTAAGAAGCAGGTTTTTAAGACCAATTAAACCACGCGTCGGGATTAGGTATTCCGCATGTAGCTCGTTGTTGCTAGATGAGTCCATTTGTTGGAGTTCTCCGCCTCGTTTGCCCATTTCTTCAATTACCGCGCCTTGGTAATCGTTAGGCACATTTATAGTTACAACTTCGTACGGTTCCATTTTTACGCCGTTTTCTTCGTGAAAAATAACCTGTGGTTGGGAGACTTGAAGCTCAAAACCTTCACGGCGCATTGTTTCTATTAAAATCCCCAAATGCAGTTCGCCGCGGCCGGAAACCAAAAAGCTTTCCGCCCCTTCTTCGCTTTGTGCGACTTTTAGTGCTACGTTAACCTCTAATTCTTTAAAAAGGCGTTCGCGAAGCTGACGGGAGGTAACAAATTTCCCTTCCTTACCCGCAAACGGGGAAGTATTGACGCCAAAAGTCATTTTTATGGTGGGCGGTTCTATTTCCACCGGCTCTAGGTGAATCGGGTTAACAGGATCGGTAATAGTTTCGCCAATACCAATATCGTCAAAGCCCGCAATTGCCACAATGTCACCGGCTTCAGCAGTTTCAACGTCTGCCGGCTTTAAACCAATGTACATTTGTAAGCTCGTGACTTTGCTTGGAGTTTTTGCGCCATCGGCTTTTACGCGTAAAATATTCTGGCCTTTTTTGACTGAGCCGGAAACAATTTTGCCAATGCCAAGTTTACCTTTGTAGTTGTCGTAAACCAGCGCGAGCACTAACATGGCAAAAGGGTCCTCTGGTTTTACGTCAGGCGCCGGAATATTTTTAATGATGGTGTCAAAGAGGGGGGTAACGTCCGGAGCGGCATTTGTGCTAATCTTTTCTTTTAATTTTTCCAAATCTAAATCGGCCAAGCCTTTAAAGCCGGAAGTATAAATAATCGGAAAATCTAACTGTTCGTCTGTAGCGTGGAGTTTAACGAATAAGTCAAAAGTGTGGTTGATGGTTTTTTCCGGGTCGGCCCCGTCTTTGTCCACCTTGTTAATTACCACAATAGCTTTAAGGCCAAGTTCCAAAGCTTTTTTTAAGACGAATTTGGTTTGCGGCATGGGGCCTTCTTGGGCGTCAACCAACAAAAGCACACCGTCGGCCATTCTTAAAGTGCGTTCCACTTCGCCGCCAAAGTCCGCGTGGCCGGGAGTATCAACAATATTAATTTTGGTGCCTTTGTAAATTAGGGAAGCATTTTTTGCCCGAATGGTAATACCGCGTTCCCGTTCCAAGTCCATGCTGTCCATTATTAAATCTTTGGTTTCGGCGTTAACCTTAACCGTCTGAGTTTGCTTAAGCATGGCATCCACAAGTGTGGTTTTGCCGTGGTCAACGTGGGCGATGATGGCGATGTTGCGAATGTTGTCTCTCTTCATGGTAAATAGATTAAAGGTTAAGGTTTTTAGATTAAAGAGGTGCAGATACTTGGATCTTTAATCTGCTAACTTAAATCTTTCATTAAAAAATGCTCCGCAATTTGCCGGGGCAAGGTGAATAAAATATAGCATGAATATTGGGTTTTTGTCAACTCTCTGCTATAATACCTTTATAAATTAGTCAGTGTCGCTATAGACAAATTCCGACAGTTTAGTAAATCAATAAACTTATTTAAAATCTAGATAATTTAATTAAATAATCCGTCCTGTTTTACTTATAAAAGCACTAGCCATATGCCATCACAAAAAAATCATCTGGAGAGTATTACTTTTTTCATTCTTTTAGCCGTTGTGGGTTTAAGCGTGGTTTTTATGTTTTTGCCTTTTTTTAAACTAATCGCCCTGGGCGGGATTTTGGCGGTTTTATTTTATCCGATAAAAATAGAAATTTCTAAAAAGATTAAGTCGGAATCTGTCGCGTCTTTGCTGACTTTATTTTTGGCAATGCTAATTATTTTGGCACCTGTTTATGCTATTGGCCAGCTGGTATTTAACGAAGTCGCCGGCGTATATAGTCAGGCCAGCCACGGGTTGCTAAATTTAAGTCAAAGCGCGTTTATGGCCCATTTACCCGGGCCAATTCAAAACGCGGCCAATGGGTTTTTAAACAATGCCAGCCAAAAAGCTACCGATTTAGCCGGCGCGGCCTTTGCCGGGATTACCGGCCTGGTTTCCAACCTTGCCGGTTTCGCGGTCGGTTTTATTTTAGTCATTTTTACAATGTATTATTTTTTGCGAGACGGAAAAAAATTCCGGGTTTTTGTGGAAGAAATTTTGCCCCTTTCCCACAATCATGAGTTGGTTTTAGTGAAGAAATTGGAAAACGCGATTAAAGGCGTGGTGCAAGGTTCATTTACAGTTGCCCTGCTGCAAGGTAGTGTTTCTACCATTGGTTTTTTTATTTTTGGCGTACCACAACCTTTGCTTTGGGGGATATTTACTGTTTTAGCCGCCTTGGTGCCCACGGTCGGCACTTTGCTTTCTTTGGTTCCGGCGGTGTTATACTTGTTCATATCCGGCCACACCGGCCCAGCCATTGGCATGACCATTTGGGCATTTGCCTCCATTCAGGGGATAGACAATTTTATTAGCCCGAGGCTTATTGGTCATAAAGTCAATTTGCATCCCTTACTTACCCTGCTTAGTATTTTAGGCGGTATTGGCGTATTTGGTTACTTGGGTTTTTTAATCGGTCCAATTTTAATGTCAATGTTTATGGCGCTTCTGGATATTTATCGGGCCAGGATTGAGCTAGGTTCAAAAAAATAATTTCTACCCCAATAAAGATACTATGGGAAAATCTTCCAACTTAAATTTGCACCATATTAGCCAGGCCCTGCCGCCGACAATTTTAACTATTTTTGGCGCGACAGGGGATCTTTCAGCAGATTACCTTATTCCAGCGCTCGCTCATATGGACGAGCACAAGCTATTGCCGAAAACTTTTAAACTGGTCTGCGTTGGACGTCGGCCGTTAAACGCAAAAACTTATTTGGAGTTTATTTTAAAAAAATCTCACGTTTTAAAAAAACTTAGCCCGGTAAAAAAGCGGCATTTTTTAAAGCATCTAATTTATTTTCAAGGCAATTTTGACGATACGGAAAATTTTAAGGAACTGGCCAAATTGCTGTCGGACGTTGATAAGCCAAAACATATTTGCAATAATCGGCTATTCTACTTTGCAACCAGTCCCCAGCAATTTGCCTCAATTACTCATATTTTAAAGGAGAGCGGGCTTTTAATGACCTGTGCCGAGCATGAAAGAAAGGCTCGTGTGCTGGTAGAAAAGCCTTTTGGTTTTAACCAGAAATCTGCCCGCAGTTTGAATGAGCTTTTGCTTAAGTATTTTACCGAAGACCAGATTTACCGGATTGACCATTACGTGGGTAAGGAAACCATCCAAAATTTAATGGTAGTCAGGTTTGCCAATAGTTTGTTTGAGCCGCTTTGGAATAACCGGTTTATTGATCATGTGGAGATTAGCGTTTTGGAAAAAGACAATGTGGGAGGACGCATAAATTTTTACGATAGCACCGGGGCGATTAAGGATTTTTTGCAAAACCATATTTTGCAAATGTTGGCATTAATTGCCATGGAAGAGCCGTACAACTTAACCGCGGAATTTATACGCAACGAAAAATTAAAAGTTTTGCAGGCTTTGGAGCCTTTAACAAAAGAAAAATTGCCTTTAAGAATGGTGAAAGGGCAGTATGAAGGCTACATTAAGGAAGCGCGAAAAGCTAATCGCAATGTCAGCACTGGACCCAGTCAGACCGAAACCTTTTTTGCTCTGAAAACTTACATTAATTTGCCGCGCTGGCAGGGTGTGCCGTTTTATTTAAAGACCGGCAAACGGCTTTCCAAAAAATTAACGCAAATTTCCATTCATTTCCGCGAGCCAATCCGCTGTTTATTTGAAGGTTGTGGCACCAACGTGCTAACTTTTCAAATTCAGCCGGACGAAGCTGTGCATTTGCAAATTAACAACAAAATTCCCGGCTTTGGTGTTAAGCTCCGCCAGGCCAATTTAGATTTTAGCTATAAAATGAATTTTAAAGGCGAAATCCCGGGTGCTTACGAGCGCCTGCTACTTGATTTTTTGGAAGGTGACCAGCGTTTGTTTATCCGTTCCGATGAAATTGAGGCCGCCTGGAAGTTTGTGGACAGTATTACCGAAAACCCGGAATTTAAAAAGCTTCCTTTGCGCAAATATAAAGCCGGCAGCAACGGGCCAAAAGAAGCGGAAGAGTTTATGAAAAAGGATTTAAAGGAGTGGTGGACCCGCTAAGCGGGTCTCAAACCACGCTTAGCGTGGTGGACGAAGTAGATTTAAGATTTAAGATTCGGGGCAAATCAAATGACAAAAATGATCAGTAATAAAAACAATAAAAAGTAAATCAAGATAAGAAGTTAAAATTTTAAAAATAATTAATCAATACATATGGAAAATAATAATGGGTTGGAGCAAGAGCCGGCGCGGCAAGCATCCATGATAGTGCCTGAACAGCCAAGCGGTATGCCACCGATTGAGGTAAAAACAAGCAAAAAGACGGCATTTGTAGTCGCAGGGGCGGTGGTTTTAGTCGTTGTTGGCTGGTTTTCTTATAATGCGTATGCCAGCCCGGGTAAGGTTTGGCAGAAATTTAGTGCTAAAGACTTTACTCCGTCTTCCGCGGTACAGGCGAATTTTGATGTGTCTTACACCGATCACGGCAAGTTAACCCCGGAACAGGAAAAAAGTAACCCTTTTGCCAAGTTTTTTTCTCAGCTTAAACTGACTTTAAACGGTTCGGAATATGTTGACGAAAGAAACATGAACTCGCTGCAAATTAGCGCGGATGTTAATTATAATTTGGCCAGTGGCGACACCAGCTTTGGTTCGCGCATGCAATTTATTTTTAAAGACCAGTCCATTTTTATGAACTTGGGCAATAGCCCCTTTTTGGCCGGAATTTTCGCGAATTTGAGTCCGGGCGAACGAATTGAATGGATAAAAATTGACACTAAAGAATTACAAGAAGCAATGCAAACCGGCAGTTCAACCCCTCCGGCAATGGCTGACTATTCTAAACGAATTGAAGAGTACAAGTTGATTATGAAAAAGTATTCGGGCAAGCTGGTTACTATGAAAAAATTTATGGGCAAGGAAGATGTTAAAGGTGTTTCAACTTTTCATTTTAGTAACGAGCTAAACAAGCCTGAATTAAAAGCTCTGCTTAACGAGGTTATTGATGCCGCGATTAAAAATGCCGTGGCCCAAAACCAAACATCGGCCGACGAAGCGGTAAAAGCCAAAGAAGGAATTAAAAATGTTTTGGCCGGCGTTATTGACCGGACGGAAGTTAAGACTTTTGAAACTTGGGTGGGAAGTTCAGATTTTTTACTGCATCGTTATAAATTTATTGCTACTGCGCCTTCCATAGTTTCTTTAGCCGGCTTGGCCAGTGATATGAGCGGCTCCGGCAAGAGCTTGTCATCAGCCAACCCCCAGCAACAAGTATTGGATTTATTTGCTGAAGTTAGCTATGACGCGGAATTAAGTATGGATGAAACTTTAAGCGATTACGGAAAAATTCAAGAAATAAAAACCCCGGAAAATGTTTTTGATCTGGGGAAAAAATTAATTGATGCCCAAAAAATGCAAAAATCAACTACAAATCAACCTATTCTGGAAAGCAAAACAAGGTAAACGATTTTTTTGTTGAAGGCAGTCTTCTGGGGCAGCCCCAGAAGACTGCCTTCAAGGAATGATTTTAATAACTAAAATAACAACTATGCAAGTCGCTATTTTTGGGTTGGGCAGGATGGGCGGGCAGATTGCCAGGCGTTTAAAAAACGCCGATTTTGATGTGCTGGCGTGGAATCGGTCGGATGAACCTCGTAATGAAGTAGCAAAGGTGGGTGTAAAAACTTTTGCCGAAGTATCATTGCTTGTCACAGAAATGTCATCAACACCACGGATTTTTTGGTTAATGTTACCCCATAAAATTGTGGCAGAATTTTTGCAAAACCAACTCGGGCCGTATTTAAAACCAGGCGATATAATAATTGACGGTGGAAATTCTTTTTACAAAGATTCAGTGAATCGCTCTATTTTGCTTAAGGCCAACGGCATACATTTTTACGACTGTGGCGTGAGCGGTGGTGTGTGGGGAGAAAAGAACGGCTTTGCGCTTATGGCCGGGGGACCAAAGGAGCAGTGGCCAGTTATTGAGCCAATTTTCCGGGCTCTGTCGTCAGGACAAAATTATGGCCTGGTTGGAGAAAATGGCGCCGGACATTTTGTGAAAATGGTACATAACGGCATTGAGTACGGCATGATGGAAGCCATTGGGGAAGGCTATGGTATTCTAGAATCTTCACATTTTAATTTAGATTTAAATCAGGTGACAAAAATTTATCAGGAAGGCAGTGTTATTAAGAGCTGGCTTATAGATTTAACCAAAAATATTTTTGAAAAGGAAGACGTTAAAGCCACATCGGGCTTTATTCAGGCTACAGGAGAAGGGGAGTGGACAGTGAATGCCGGTAAAGAGTTAGGCGTGGATGTAAGAGTTATACAGGACGCTTTAAACGTCCGAAAAGAATCCGCTGACCCTAAAAACCAGAATAGATTTTCCAATAAAATTGTGGCTTTGTTAAGAAAGCAATTTGGTGGACATGGAGTGGGAAAATAACATTCCAACATTCTGCAGAATGTTGGAATGTACAAAATCAAAAATAATAAAATTAAAATGGATAATCCAAATCAATTTGTTTCGCCCGTTATTTTCAATCAGCCGGCAGCTCCCGCGCCAATAAAAAAAATGAAGTGGTGGAAAAAGCTACTATTAACTTTGCTTGTAGTTGCTGTATTGTTTGGTTTGGGAGTATATAACCTGCCACGTATTTTGACCTTATTGTATCCGAAAGATTCGCCTTTAGTAGATAATGTTCAGCTTTTATTAAAATCTGTTTCCGTCCCCGACGCGGATAATGGTTTTTACGATTTTACCCAAATCAATAATTGTACTTCGGACAGCCCATCGGACTGCAGCCCGACAATCTCCATTCCCAAAGGTTTTGATGATCTTGCTTACACAAATTACACCAAGCCTATTAAGTGGGATCAGTCTGCGGTCGATCAAGTATTAAAGGCTAACGAGCAGGCTTTGACATTATTTGACCAAGCGGTCAGAAAAAATAATTTTCAAATTCCTGACTATGCTGACCCAGCCAACCTGCACACGGAATTAAGGCTTTATCCAATGAACTCATGGCGCCAGGTTGCAAGGCTACAAGCCATTAAGGCTTTGTCCTTATCTTATCAAGGTCAGCCAGACCAAGCCTTACTGGAAGCCGTGAAATTGAACAAGTTAGGCCACCAAATTATTAACGGCCATAATAACCTGATTGGTGCTCTTGTGGGTTTGGCGATTGAGCAATTAGGCTCACAAACGATTTTAGAAATTTTGCCTTACGGCAATCCAACGCAAACTACACTAGTGACAGTCCAAAATAGCATACAAAAATCCAGTGAAAATATAGAAGGTTATAAGAACGCTTTTAGGTTTGAATATACGCACACAATAAATTCCATTGATGAAACAACAAACTCCCAGCTGGAGACCACTTTGCAGCGAATGATAAAAAATGGCGAAACCAGCCCTGCTTACGCCAACTATGTAAAGTATAAATATTATTACAAGCCTAACCAAACAAAAAATTTATATACAAGTTTATACAGCCGGGAAGTCTCTGCCGTTGGTACACGCTGTGAGCTGAATGATTTAGACCAACAAGTTGGGTTAAGTAAAAGCCCAATAGCCAAGTGGAAATTACTTTTTACCGAAAATGCGATAGGAAAAATGATGTTTAGCCTTACCGGTATTGCTTTGGGCAGCGCGGTGACAAAAGATTGCCAAAATGATCTGGTGGCAAATATTGCGCAGATCGAGCTGGCTTTAAAGGGATATATAGCGGATAATGGTTCTTTGCCGATTGATTTAAACGCTTTAGTGCCCAAGTATCTTGCCAGTGTTCCTGTTGATCTGTTTGACGGCCAACCAATTCGCTACTCCGCGGAAAAGAAAATTTTGTATTCGGTTGGCGTAAATAAAAAAGATTTAGGCGGTCAGCCAACTGGTACGGATTGGGCAAAAATGGAAAATCCGACATTTGAAATTAAATTGATAAAAAATGTCGATTTACAACAAGAGCGAGATTAAACTTTTTAAGAAATTGAATTCACCGCAAAAAATTCAAGATTTTTTGAATGGGTTGAGGTTTAATTTTGAATTAAAAGGTGAGACGTGTTTTAGCCCGCGGATGGTAATAAAATATAAAACGGCCCATTGTATGGAAGGCGCAATGCTGGCCGCCGCGATTTTGGAATTCCACGGCCATAAGCCCTGGCTAATGGATTTGCGATCGACAGATGCCGATTTTGACCACGTGGTTTGTGTATTTAAAAAGTTTGGCTGCTTCGGCGCCATAAGTAAAACCAATCACGCTGTTTTACGCTACCGGGAGCCGGTTTATAAAAATATTCGTGAATTGGCAATGTCTTACTTCCACGAATATTTTTTGGACAACGGCAAAAAAACTTTAAGGGAGCATAGTGAGTTGTTTGATTTGCGGTATTTTGATATTTATACAATAACCTCTCCTAACCTCTCCTTGGAAAGGAGGGGAATAAAACACCGCGAAACCTCTCAATCGCTGATCAGTGTTAAGGGATGCCAGCCTGCAGTTTCTCTCCCCTTGCTTGTCTGCCGTAGTTTTAGCGAAGGAGGAATGGGGAGGGTTTCCGCCAGAGGCGGATCTGCCTTGGGTGGAAGGGAGGGGGTAAAAGAGAACTGGCGGACATTGTTGGCCAATCTTTTTGAAATTCCTGCGCGCTTGGACAAAATTAAACATTTTAAAATATTATTACCCACCCAAATAAAAAATCTCCGCCGAGCGGAGAAGATTGAAATAAAAACAGGGAAATTAGTAGAGTATAAAAAGTGAGTGCGCCGTGAATGATTGTCGCGGCGCGTTTGTAATTTTTCGGCTCTCAGTGTTTCAGCGCCAGCAGTAAAACCAGCAAGGCTACAAGAGCCTTGTGGTTTTTTACCCAAACAAGGGGATGAAAAAGGGCAGAATATGCCCTATCCCATTTAAAATGGGATCAAAAATCATATGTAAATTTTTTTCCGCGGGTGACATGGTGTCATCCCTCCTTCAATTTTTTCTACAAAAATATACAGCCGGCCGAACCGGTTGTCTTTTTTTATAGTGCAGTTATTGTAGCAGGTTTTAGGAAAATGCAAGGGGGTGCAGAGTAACTATTTACCTTTTTTAAAATGTAGTGCAGGCCCTCGGCCTGCCCGAATAAATTAGACCGGGGCTTATTTAAATAAAGCAGGCCAAGGGCCTGCACTACAAATCTCTGCAAATTTAAATAAAACCAATAATAGCCATTTTTTTAGCTATTTTTCCGCTAAAATCTTTTTGTAATACTCCACATACTTCGGCACAATGACTTGCGAACAGAATTTTTCGCAGGCGTGTTGTTTAGCAACTTGGCCCATTGTTTCTAAAGCGTCCGGACGCGCCATAAACCAGTCTAATTTTTTTGCAATCCCATTTACATTGCCAACTTTAAATAAAAAGCCGCTTTTGCCATCTTCCACCACTTCTGGCACGCCGCCGGGGTTAGTGGAAAGCACGGCTTTGCCGTAAGACATTGTTTCCAGTACGCCCATACCAAAAGATTCTTCCTCGGAAGTATAAATGCCAACATTGGCCGCATTAATGTAGTTGCCTATATCGGTAACATTTTTTTGTACAACCACTTTTTTGTTAATGCCGAGTTTTTTTATCAGCTTTTTGAAGGGTAAGAAATCACCGCCCGCAAGAATGAGAAGTTTGAATTTAGAATCTCGAACAAGAGAGACGGTTTTTAATAGATCAGGAATTCTTTTTACGGGTCTTAAGTTAGAGAGGTGAATTGCAATAAAATCTGTGTCTTTAATAGTTAACTGTTTGCGGATAGCAGATCTTGACTTGGTGACAGGCGGGGGAGTGTAGAAGTTATGAATGACTTGGATTTCTTTATTAGTTTTTAAAACTTTGATTGTATCATTCTTCAAACTTTGAGAAACCGCGGTAACACCGTTGGAGTTTTCAATTGAGTATTTAATTACTTCAAACAGGCTTTTGTCACGTGCGAGCAGGGTAATATCAGTTCCATGAAGGGTGGTAATAATTTTGGGCTGGGGGGTGTTATTGGCAAGCATAATGCGGCAGGCAAGTAGGGCGGCCGTAGCGTGAGGCACAGCGTAATGCACATGCAAAATATCTAACTTAAACTTTTTTTGGACTTCTTCAATTGCTACAGCCAAAGGCAAGGTATAATCGGGGAATTTAAACAAACTGTATTCGTTAATTAAGACTTTATGGAAAAAAACGCGAGGGTGTTTTTTGACTAGGCGAAAAGGCGTTTCATAGGAAATAAAATGTACATCGTGCCCAAGACGTGCGAGTTCAATGCCCAAATTGGTAGCCACAATTCCGCTCCCGCCAACGGACGGGTAGCAGACAATGCCAATTTTTAGTTTGTGGTTTGTGGTTTGTAGTTTGTAGGAGGCGCGCATTAGTAATTTCTAGATGATAAATTTAAGTCAGAAAGAGAATTTACACGGATAGGGTCGTTTGCCCATAGCCCAATTGCGTATTTTACGCCAATGCTCGCGCCCATTGCCGCGGCTTTGCTAAAAATCAAGTCGTGATAGGCTTTGGTTTTCATTTGGCTTTTGTGAGCGGACATAGTTTGTTCCCACCGGTCTTTAAAATCGCTGACATCAACAATAATGTCCGGCCGGATAGTCCATTCGGCACGAGATGGGTAAAAATACAGGCTGCCGACTTTATGCACGGGAAGTTTTTTTAGCTCTTTTAAGCCGCCGTATCTGGCCAAGCGACAAGCGCTGTGGGCCAATTTGGCTACGGTGTAATGATCGGGATGCTGATTCCTTTGCAATTCCGGTGCAAGTACAATATCTGCTTTAAATTTTCTAATAATGCCCGCGAACAAAATCGCGTTTTTGGGACTGTCCTCAATGTGGCAGTCACCGCCCAAATTTAAAAATTCAATTTCCGCGCCGGCCAGACGCGCGGCTTCTTGTGCTTCTTTTTTTCTTCCCAGAGGCGTGCCGTTGGTGCCGGCCTCGCCTAAAGAGCTAACCACAATTTTTACTCGGCTACCTTTTTTAATTTCTTTGATAATTAAACCACCACAACCAAATTCGGCGTCGTCGGGGTGGGCGGCAAAAACGAGGATGTTCATAAAAAGATTAAAGATTAAAGATTAAAGATTAAAGATTAAAGATTAAAGATTAAAGATTAAAGATTAAAGATTAAAGATTAAAGATTAACCGCCAAAGGCAGATCCGCCTTTGGTGGAAAGATTTTAGTAAAGGCTTCGTTTTGATTGTCAATTTCGTCTCGCTTAATAAATTTAACTTCAGGAAATTGGTCGCGTTTTAAGTATTCGTATTCCGAATTTCCGGTAATGTAGTGGGTAGAGTGAATAACAGAATTCATCCATAAAAAACGTTCGTCTTTGCCCGGACTAATTTGTTGCTTTGATATTTTATCAGGTTTGGGCAGATATGTGTAGACCGCGCCGCCTTCGTGGAGAGCCAGGCGAGTGGCTTCAATTTTTGCGCGCACAATTTCGCTGTCGTACGGCACATCGGCAAACCCTTCGGCAATATCGGAAGCCGTCTGTCTAAAATCTTTGTCGGATGATCTAACCACTTCAATGCCTTCAAGTAGTCCCATTTTTTGGTACATTTCTAAACAGAAATCCGCAACTAAATTTTTATCAACTGATAAAAAAATATCAATTAGCGGTTTGTTTACGAATCTTGGCAGCTGTTTTAACATTTCCTGTTTCCAACCATCCGGAATCCTTTTGAGAGAAAGAGGGGAGTGTTTTTTTTGAAGTTTATTTTCCTGTGTAAAATTTAGGCGTACTTCGGCACCGGTTTGCCGGTCTTTCATTATGGTAATGGTTTCTCGATAGTCAGCATCGCTATCGTGATAAAAAAAGACAATTTTACCGCCAACCTCTTTTTGTAATGCCCTCGCGGTGTTGATTTTGGCAATAAAAAAACATTTGGGAAAAAATCCGTTTGGTTGCTGACCGAAACAAATAATAGATGGAATCATACTAATATACTAACATTTTATCATCCAATCATCAAAGTGTGTTATACTGTAAGAAATAATTAAAAGGAAAATAAATGAATCCCGTTAGAAGTCTCTTTAAAAAGGGCTTATATGGGGAAGTAGTAATAATTAAAATATAAAAAGGAAAATTTATGAAGTTAAATACTTCTAACGGAGTGAAAAAATATTTAGCACTCTCAATATCGGCAGGAATGCTCTTAATTGCTGGGCAGGCTTTGGCCGCGGCGGTTTACGAGCCGGACAGACCCGCAGGCATGATGGTAGTAACGGGGACGGCTGAAGCCACACCAACAACTCAGGCATTGCCAGCGAATTTCGAAAAAGTTAGAGCGATGATGGAAAAACTTCAGGCCGGTACATTAACGGCCGACGAACAAAAAGATTTATACGGCGCAATGACCCAGCCACAAAAAATGATGACACTCAAATCCACGGCCAGTGGTAATGTGGACTATCAGGTTTTTAAAGGTGCTCCTGGTTCCATGATGAGCCAGGGTTTTGCCAATAATTATGGCTATGAAGGTCCAAGAGCATGGTTTGGTCTAATGTTAGTAATTAGTGTGGCATTGGTTTGGGTAGTGCTAATGCTTTTGATTGGTGTGTTATGGCATCATATGAGAAAGCATAAGCATAATTAAAAAATTATCATAAATTTAAAAAAGCGCAGCGGTGCGCTTTTTTAAATTGTTCTTCGTTATCGCTACACTGATATCCTTATTCTAAAACTCTACAATGTGCGTCATGTTCCAGATCATTCAATTTTTTGATATAGTACCAATATGACTTGGAGAACTCATATTGCAGTAGGACTTAACGCGCTGTGGCTGGCGCCATTTTTTGGCCCCTTAGACCGGTCTTTTTTGGTACTCTTGCCGGTGGTGGTTATAGCCAGCCTACTACCGGACATAGACGCTTCATCGGCTAAAATTCACTATGCCTTGGGCGGGGTACTTCGGGTTTTTAAAGGTAGTTTTCATGGTAAATATTTCCACCACCGCGGCATAATGCATTCACTTTTTGTGGCAGTATTAATTTTCATTATTCTGGTAATTATTTTTAAAAATACCATTCCCGCCTTGCCTTATGTGGCGGCTGTCAGCTACTTTAGTCATGCGCTAATTGATGGCCTAAATACCGGCGTCGGGTTTTTCTACCCATTTGTTAAGCGTTTTTCTCTGGTGCCCAAAGTCATGCGCACGCCGGTGGGCGGAATTATTGACAAAGTTTTATTTTTTGTCGGGTTAATGTTTATTCTGTTATTTTTTGCGGCTTTCAAAAATCAGTTTGTACCTGCTAATTTAAATTTTTAAGATGCTATTAGCCTCTAACTATATATACCAAAATATTCCTTATTCGGTGCGTTTAAGCCGCCGAGCTACGCGAATGAGACTTGCGGTCTATTGTGACTCAAGCGTGGTATTAACCATGCCAACGGGTTTTGACATGATACTGGCAGAAAAATTTTTAAAACAAAAATTTGCTTGGGTTGCCGCCGCGCTTAAAAAATTCCAGCCTTTTACACACCGGTATGTAATTAAATCTAACCGTTGGGAATACAAAAAGTATCGTCAAGCGGCATTACAGTTAGCGATATTAAAAGTAAAAGAGTTAAATAAATTTTATGGTTTTAGTTTTAATCGGGTTAGTGTTAAAAATCAAAAAACCCGTTGGGGCAGCTGCAGTAAAAAAGGCAATTTGAATTTTAACTATAAAATCATTCATCTTCCTCAAGACCAGCTGAATTATTTAATTGTTCACGAGCTTTGCCATTTAAAAGAATTTAATCACAGCAAAAACTTTTGGGCTTTGGTGGCAAAAACCGTACCGGAGTATAAAAAGTTGAGAATGGAGTTGAAGAATTTTAATAAAGTCAGAGCTTAATTACATAATTTACGGGTTTGAATGAATATATCGGAGATTTGGGGTAATGGGCAAAATATCCTTCGACTTTATGTAGAAGATATTTTGTTCGGATGACGACAAAATTTAGGTTCCCTATAAAGTCGAATACTAAAGCACCTATTTTTCTATAAAAATCTTATAATAAAATTTAGCATATGACATCTTTTAAAGACAGGGTCGTTGCTTTTGTGCAAAAAATTCCCAAAGGCAAAGTGGCTAGTTATGGACAGGTGGCGGCCGCGACGGGCAGTCCAAGAGCCGCGCGCCAAGTGGGGGCGATTTTACGAAACCTGGACGTGGCTGACGGCAAGATTCCTTGGTGGCGCGTGCTGAATAATCAGGGTATAATTAGTATAAAGGGCAACTGGACGGCAACGAAAGAGCTACAAAAAAGTTTGTTAATGAAGGATGGAATAATGGTTAGTTTTAATTTAACAATCGATATTAATAAGCACAGATTTTAATTTTTTAAAAGGACTAAATATGGAAAATATTCAAAAAGCTGTTTTTGGAGGGAGATGCTTTTGGTGCACGGAAGTCATTTTTCAAAATTCAAAAGGCGTAATATTAGTTTTACCCGGCTACAGTGGCGGCAGGATGCCTAATCCGACCTACAAAATGGTCTGCAATTATTAAAAGTATGAAAAATTACCAATTAAAAACTTTTTGGCCATGGGCGGTACTAATTG
Source organism: Candidatus Doudnaibacteriota bacterium (assembly GCA_038203095.1). Lineage (GTDB taxonomy): Bacteria > Patescibacteriota > Doudnabacteria > UBA920 > UBA920 > PALSA-1336. Next base: position 25,158 of record JBBREH010000009.1, read on the forward strand.
TTATAACCACTATTGTGGCGATAACTTTATATTCCCTGGTCAGCAAATTTGAAGGCACAAGGTTAAGCGGCCATATGCGGGCGGAGAAGCGTAGTCGGGCGTTTTGGCGTTTACAAAATAGTCAAACGGCTTCCAAGCCCGAAGCTGTTGAGGGATGGATGACTTTTAGGTATTTAAATACGGTTTTTAAATTGCCGACAAATTATTTTAAAGACGCGTTAAAGATAAGCGACAAAAATTATCCCAATTTGACGATTAACAGTCTGGCTAAAGCCCAAAAAATTGACGCTAAAAATTTGCTCGTCAGGGTTGTTATTCTAATCCAAAACTATTCAACACTAAATAAGTAGGGCATGAGTAACATTCTTTCCATTTTGCTTTCTTACGTGCTTATTTATAAGTACGCGGCAATATTTATTATTACATTTTTGGGCGCGTTTGCCCTGCCCTTGCCTTCGGGTAGTGTGTTAATGGCAGGCGCCGCTTTTTCCATTCAGGGCTATTTAAATTTTCCTCTGGTTTTTTTGGTCGGTTTAGCTGGTAATTTGGCAGGGGATAATGCCGGTTATTGGCTGGTAAGGCTTTATGGTTTGCCGGTTTTAAAAAAATTAGGCTTAGGAAAATTTTTTAACCGGGAAAAACTTGAAGGCGCGAGACAACAAATTGAACAGCACCCAATTATAACTATTTATTTTAGCCGTTTTATGACCGCGGTGGCGCCGGCGGTAAATGTCGCTTCGGGTTTAACCGGCTTGTCTTACAGGAAATTTATATTGTTCGAATTTTTAGGAGAATTAAGCGAAGTTACCTATTTTTGCATTTTAGGTTATATTTTTGGCAGTAATTGGGAGTATGTGAGCCAGTTTGCCGGACAGTTTTGGATAGTTTTGGTGGGTATGTCAATATTTTCTGTAATATTTTTAAAAAAGATTTTAAAAAAGAGATAATATTTATGATTAGTAAACAACGCTTAAATAAGATTAAAAGTGTGGCCTCAAGAAGACAGGAGGTAATAATTGTTCTGGAAGACATTCATGATCCGCACAACGCAGCCGCTGTTTTGCGTACGGCGGATGCTTTTGGTATCCAAAAAGTCTGGTTTATATTTGACAAGCAAAAAAAATTTAATCCGCGCAAAATAGGGAAAGCTTCTTCCTCGTCCGCCAACAAGTGGTTGGATTTTGAAATTTTCGATTCCACGGAAAAATGTTTTATGAACTTGAAAAAAAAGGGCTATAAAATTATTGCGACCGTGCTTGATGAGCAGGCCAAGTCTTTGTATAAGACCAAATTGACTCGTCCGAAAATCGCTCTATGTTTTGGCAACGAGCACAGCGGGCTGAGCCAAACCGCCATTGATAAATCGGACTTGCATATTTACATTCCTATGCAGGGCTTTGTGCAAAGTCTAAACCTGTCGGTTACGGCCGCGGTCTGTTTGGCTGAGATTTTTAGGCAAAGGCAAGAAATGACAAAAAAGTTTTTTTTGAGCACCACAGAACAAAAAAATTTAATTAGAGTATGGAGTAAAAAGTAGCATGTTAAAAATAAGCTTACAACCGCCACTGCCTGTGGCCCAAGCCGCGGCCAAGGGTATAGAGCTTCATAAAAAATTTGGCAGAGGAGGAACGGCAGTAGGCTGGATCCGGGCAAGACAGCTAAAAAATCGTGAAATAATTTCGCCGGAAATAATATTCAGAATGGTTTCTTATTTTGCTCGACATGAGGTAGATAAAAAAGGCAAAAATTTTTTTAACAAAGAAAAACCTTCTAACGGCTATATTGCCTGGCAGCTTTGGGGCGGGGACGCGGGCCGTGCCTGGACAGTTAAATTAAAAAAGCAGCTTAAGGAAATCGGCGGTTATTAAATATAGAATTGGAAAATATTTATGCAATGTCCGGACATAATTTTACGGCCGTCAAATTATGTCCTATTATAGTTTTATGAAAAAAATACAAAAAGATAGCGAGTCAATATCGGAAATCATTTTTCAGATTTTAATTGACTCTGTTACAATTCTTCCTCACATATTACCAGACCATTTGAAACAAAATATGCCTGGGCAGGCAGGCTTAGGCGTTTTGACCCCGACTCTTATAGGCGGCTGACCGATAGGCTCCGGAATCAAGGTTACTTGGAGGCAGTTTATAAAAACGGTAAAATGTTTTTAAAATTGACTCATAAAGGCCAGTTGGAGGGTTTAATCCAAAAAGTTTCAGTGGAAAGATCTGAAGAATGGGACGGTAAATGGAGACTTGTCATTTTTGATATACCCGAATCAAGCAAAGAAAAAAGAAGTTTATTTAGGACTCTGTTAAAGAAAAACCAGTTTGTTAAGCTTCAGGCCGGCGTGTACATTAGTCCCTATTCTTTTTGCCGAGAAGCCGTTATATATTTAAAAGAAAGCAAACTAATTAATTTTGTTTGAATGTTAAAAGTCGAAGAAATGGATGATGATAGGCAGTTAAAAAAGAAATTTAATTTGTTGTAATAATTATCGGACAGAATTTAACGGCCGTTATTTTATGTCCGACATATATTTGTATATGAAACAGGCAAACAGGCATTTAAAAAAAGTTGATAAAATTTTGGCTAAAATCATCAGTCAAACAGAATTAAAGGAACACAAAGCCCACAAGCGTTATTTTGAGTCTTTGTGCGTGGCCATAATTAACCAGCAGCTTTCCGGCAAAGCCGCGGCGACAATAGAAAAAAAATTTCGTAACTTGTTTGGCATAGGAAAGTTCCCGGAGGCCAAACAGGTGTTGAGAAAGTCCGATAAAGTTTTAAGGACGGCTGGGCTATCTTTTCAGAAGATCAGCTACATAAAAAGCCTGGCTAAGTTGGTAGCCGATAATAAAATCAGCTTTTCCAAATTTAATAAGTTGAGCGACGAGGAAATTATTGCTCAACTTATTAAAGTTAAAGGCATTGGCCGCTGGACAGCGGAAATGTTTTTAATGTTTTGTCTAAACCGGCCGGACGTGTTCTCAAATGGCGATTTAGGATTAAAAAACGCGATTAAGAAATGGTATAAGCTTGACCAAAAACGCCACCCTAAAAAATATCACAAGTTGGTAGACTCTTGGCGTCCGTACAGAACAACCGTCGCCAGGTATTTATGGGCGAGTCTTGGCTAGGCTTTGGTTTACACGAGTCTAATTTGATTAACAAGTCATGCGCAATTTAGCCGAACCTAACCGGTGCAGGGCACAGTTCTGAGCTTGAAGATCCCGGTAGGGGCGGATCTCATCCGCCCGATTTGGAGGGAAGATAATATCTTCCCCTACACCCTGAATTAAGAAACTGATAAACCCTAGCGTTTTGAAATTGCTATCAACTCGAACAATTTGCGTATGGCCCGGATTAACACAAAAATAAAAAGCCCAGGGCATGGCCCCGGACTTTTTATTAAACTATCAATATAAAATTTATTCCGAAACTTTTTCTTCCGTGATTTCTATTGTTGTTTCGGTTTTTATATGGCCGTGACCGGTTTTTTGCAGGAAGAACATTACCAGCAAGGTTACAACTAAGGCCAAGGCTGTTGCCATAGCGGTCATTAAAGTTAGCTGGCTAATTCGGTTTTCTACTTCTTTTAGGGAACGCCCGGCAACAATATAGCCGGAGTCTTTGCCGGTAAAGCGGGTAACTACTGTAGCCATTCTCACTCCGGCTTTAGGTTGCCAGGTTACGCGCGCGTCACGTCCGGATTTTTTAACCGCGTCTAAAACGCTTTTGGGATAGTTTGGGTTTTTGCCGTCTAAAATGGCGGAGGAGCCAATCAGTTTTCCGGAGTCGTCAAAAATCATGACAAAAGGGGAGAGGGTGTCGTTAACTTCCGTGGTGCCTGTAGGCGGCACAATACTGCTGGCCGGCGCGCCTTGGGTAATAGCCGCGGCAATGTCCTGGGCAATTTGGATTTGTGGGTCGTTGGCATTCTGGCGGTAGTTTTGCTGAACTGCGCCGTATACGAGCCCGGACATAATAACTATTCCGGCAGCCAAAGGCAGCCAGGCTTTAAAAGTTTGATTGAGTATGTGTTTGTGTGGCATTAGAATTTTGTTTAATTATTTATCTTATTTAGTGTATCAGTTTTTGTTTAATTTTGCCAGAACGAGCATTGTAACTATTTACAAACTTGAGTTGTACGCCTTGAAGGCAGTCTTCCGGGGGCTGCCCCCGGAAGACTGCCTTCAAGAAAGACCAACAAAAACCAAACTTTATTCAGAGCTGTGAACTCTTACAAGACTGCGTAACTATTCACCTGTTTCCAAAAGTATCGATATGGTGTAGCGCGGCCGATTCATCGGCGTCTGGGATCACCCATAAATGGGCACGCTACAGGAAGCCATCGAGAAATGGTGAATAGTTACCGCCATGCCTCTTTACAAAAAGGAAAATATGTGCTAAACTAAGAGTAGATGTGCATCGGATAGGCAATGCTAATAGCTAAAACTAGGCTAATTGCTAACAAGTGCCAATACCGACCAATACAATCGGCTTTTCTTCAAAATTAAGAAAAACCGATTAAGATAAGAAACAAAAATTAAAATACAACTAAATATATGTCACCCTCCAGACAGCATTTTTTGCTAACATCGGGTTTGTTAATTTCTTTATCAGAAGCGGCTAAATTTACTCCGTACAGTTCGGAGTATTTGGGCTATTTGGTCAGAAAAGGTAAACTGGAAGCGGTTAAAATTTCCCGTGACTGGATGACTACCAAAGAAATTGTTTTGGAATATGTTGCCAAACAGGAAGCCAGGCAGTCAAAATTGTTTTATAAATTTCAAAGTTTGAATTCTAAGACGCTTGCGGGGGGGGGGATTTCTAAAACCTAACGAACAAATTCCAAGTAGCGCAGTTTTCAAGCAAGCCGGTTTTGCGGGACTGAATGCGTTACTTACTCTAGGACTTGCCATTATTGGCGTGTCCGGCTTTTTGTATTACCAAATTAATATTACTAACAACAATGGCTTAAGTATTTTAAATACTCCTATTGTCCACAAAACTGCCAAAAGCCAAGCTCCGGAAAAAGTCTTAGCCGCGAATGTTGCTAGCCAAGCTTCCAATAATGCTTCTGCCGAAAGTGGCAAAGTTCTGGCCGCTTCCGATGTTTCGTTAATTGGGCAAATCCAAAATGTCTTAAATCAGTACTTGGCTGAAGGAAAGTTTGTTGGGCCAAAAGGGGATAAGGGCGATACAGGGTTAGCATTAGGCTTTAGTGGCGCAAGCGGTATGGTGCAAAACGGTAACGGCCAAACTACATCTGTTATTGGCGGTACGCCAATAGTTACTTACATTCCCGCAACACAGAATCAAAACTTTACCGGTGGTTCATTGGCCGGTTTTACCAACCTTTCCGCCGGCAGTTTTGTTTCCGGCAACACTACAATTAACGGCAGTATAAACATTTCCGGCGCAGCCACCGCATCTTCCTTTACCTCCACCGGCAATACAACTCTTGCCTCCACAACCTTGGCCACCTTAACTGTTACTGGTAATACCATAATTAGTAATGGCTTGCTGTCTTTTGGTAGTACTTTAACTCCCACGCTAAAAGGCAGTTATACATCCGGTGCCAATGACGGCGTTTGGCGCGATGTAGTAGTGCAAGGTAAATACGCTTACATTTCTTCCGGCAATAACGGAATGGAAATTTTAGATATTTCTAATCCCAGCTCGCCAGTACTTGTTGGTAGTATTTCTTCAGTATCTTTTGGCACCGGCGTAGCTGTAGCCGGATCATACGCCTACTTTGCGGATGGAAGCACGCATCTGCGTGTCGTGGATATTTCTAATCCAAGTGTTCCTACTGTTGTGGGCGCTTATGCCCCATGTTGCGGTTTTAGTGTTGGTACTCCTTATGTTTCGGGTAAGTACGTTTATTTAGCCACTGGCAACGCGGGGTTTGAAATTTTAGATATTTCCAAACCCACAACCCCCACTTTGCTTAGTTCTACCAATGCAGGCGGTAACTCAGGAGTTAACGCCGTATACGTAAACGGCCACTATGCTTATGTAACCCGCAGTAGCACACATACCATGACAGTTTATGATGTTACTATTCCCACTGCCCCAACTGTGGTTGGTACTTATACCAATGCCGGACTGGACGCATATATGAAAATTTATGTTTCCGGTCGATATGCTTTTGTGACCAATGGGACAGGTGGCGGTAATCAGGCTACCAGTAATCAATTTTTATACATTATTGATGTTTCTAATCCGGCATCACCAAGTTTGGTAACTACTGTTGCGGGTAATTTTTACGGCTTGCAGATAGACAGCAACCGACTGTATTTAGCCGACTATGTAAACGGTTTGGATATTTATGATATTTCTACAATTACTAATCCGGTTTTAGTGGGCAACTATTCAGTATCTTCAGGCATAATTGGTTTGTCTGTCGTAGGCCGCTATGCTTACGTTACAACAAAAGAAAACCCCGGCCGTTTTTTGGTTATTGATCTAAAAGGTTTAGATGTTGCGACAGCTAACATTGGCAACCTACAAAGTGCTAATTTATGGAACTCCAATAATTTAACCGTTGGCAACAGCTTATATGTGGGCACAGGTCTTAACGTAGGCAAAGGCGGAATTATGACCGACGGCCGGTTAAGCGTGGGTGATGTTGGTTACTTTGGCAGCGTTTTAAGCGTTGGCAATACCACCACTCCCGTCGCCCTGCTATCTATCCAAGGTTTTAGTGGCTCTACTACCCCGGAATTTATTGTGGCCTCATCCACCAATGCCACGCACTTGATTGTGACCAGCGCCGGCAACGTTGGCATTGGGACGAGTACGGCATCACAGCAATTAGAAGTTTCCGGAGGTAGTGGCAGTGGTAATGTTCAAATAGACGGCAGTGGAACTTTTCCTGTTAGTTTAATTTTTAACGATACTACTGTTTCCAATTATCCTACTTATTCTTTTGGGATTGATCACCGGGCATCAATTACCGGATTTACCGATGGTACTGCTTTTTCTTTGTTTAACCATAACCCCACAACAGGTTCTTATGTTTGGCCAATTGCCGTGGGTAATGACCGCCTGACAGATCAATCCAACGTTTGGATAAACAGATATGTGGCTTCGGCTACTTCAACCGTTAGTATAGATTCCTGGACACAAAATCCAACTAGTGCAGGGGTTGTTATTCATAACAGCGGGTTAGGTAATGTTTTGCAAGTGCAAAGTTCATTATATGTGGACCATAATGGCAAGGTAGGTATTGGGACGACGAGTCCGGACAGCTCACTAACCGTTAGCGCGAACCCCGCGGCACTTCTAGCACCGCCAACAACGGATGGAGTTGGTAATACGATCCAGCCTTTAATTCATGTTGGTGGAGCCAATGGGCAGGAAGGGGCGATAGTAGTTGACGGTTATGGTCTCCCCGGAACCATTATTGGAAGAAGGTCCAATGGCACAGCCGCTTCACCTGTCAGTCTTGCATTTGCAGGGTATAATATGTTTTATTTTCAAACCTCAGGTTATACCTCGGCCGGGGCTTTCAGTAATCCGCAACCGGCATTTGGCGTTGCCAATTCCCAGGCTTGGACTGCCAGCAATCAAGGTACGCAAATGACTTTTTACACTACAGCCAATAATGCGACTACATCGACTGCGCGGATGTTTTTAGATAATGCAGGCAACATCGGCATTGGAACCATTACCCCAACTTCAACTTTATTTGTTCAGGGTAGCGGCACTATTAATCCTTTTGTGATTGCCTCTTCCAGTGGTGCTCAATTATTAACGGTTACGTCAGGCGGAAATTTAAATATTAACGGAGGCTCTTTATTAATTAATGATTCAACAGGAGTTTATAACGGAGCCACAATGTCCGCGGTGGCTAATGCCAGCACATCGGACTTCACCATTAACTTTCCGTCTGCTAGTGGATCAGTTGGTCCTTTGGATTACTACGCTATTTTAAGGTTTAATGGCGCCCAAAATAAATGGTATTTTGGTGCAGATAATACTCGTTCCTATATGCAAACTGGTGTATCGCATGATATGTGGTTCTCGCCGGGTAGTGGCGGGAGGGCTGCGCTTGACGTTCCGACTATGGTGTTAACAAGCGGCACTTTTGTTGGTATTGGCACTGCTACACCAACCACAAAAGTTGCCATACAAGGTTCGGCTGGAACAGATATTTTAGACGTTGCTTCTTCCACCGGCATTTCACTCTTCCGGATCACCAAAACCGGCAACGTCGGGATTGGGACGACGAGTCCGAGTGATTTACTCGTTGTCGCTCGACCATCTACTGCTAACAGTACTGGTGGTATCACCATTTCTAATGGAAGTAATTCGGGATATGGTGGGGCACTTACATTCGCAGGGACAAATGGTAGTAGTTATAATTTTAGTAGAATTTATAGTGAAAATAATAGTACCGGTGGCGCACTGGTATTTCAGACTGCAAATACTTCCGGGGTTCTTACCACAGCTTTCAGTATTGACTCCTCACAAAATCCAAGCTTTACAAAGTTAGGAATTGGAAAGACTCCCGACGCAAACGTAATATTGGATATAAAAAATAGTTCACTTGGCATAGGTTTACAGCTTGACGGGACATCTTATGGTGGTAGTAAGTGGCAATTAGGAGATGGTCTTGCTGGCGGTAATGGAACATTTAATATTAAAGATGTTACAAATAATGCGACGAGATTGTCGATAAATAGCACCGGCAACGTCGGCATCGGGACGACGAGTCCGACAGCCCTGCTAGATGTTGAAGGTTCTGGTATACTTGCAAACTTTGGTGGCACAGGTTCTTCAGCGGTAAACATTAATTCATCTTCAGTTAATCCTCTTGAAGTGCATAGTAATTTTGCTCAAGGCATAAGTTTATATACACACTCAAATACTTATTTTCGCGCTCCACAAATTAATTTCATTAGGACTGGTGGGACACAGAGCTCTCCCACGGGAGTGCTTAGTGGTAACGATCTCGGACACATAATTTTTTTGGGATATAACGGTAGCAGTTATGTGCAATCTCCGGGAATTGTGGCAACGGCAGAGGAAAATTGGTCGAGTACCACCTCCGCTGCAAATTTGACCTTTTCTACGAATCCAACTGGGACAGTGAATAACTCGGTTGAGCGTATGCGTATTACTGGTTCCGGCAACGTCGGCATCGGCACCACCACCCCAACTGCAGGATTGCACGTAGGTAGTGCTTCCGCAGGAATGAATGTTAAAATTGCCAATGGGTATTTGTGTGTGGACAATAACGACACCTGCACTGGTGCGAGTACGGCAGGAACGGTTTACGCGGTAGGCACTTATACCACGGGCGCGGATGTGGCGGAAAATTATCCTACTAGAGATACCAGCTTAGAAGCAGGGGATGTAGTAATGGCAGACGGAACATCACCAATTTATGTTAAGAAAGCTAATGGTTCGACCTCTCTGCCCTCGGATGCACTCGGGCTTCTCCCCTCGCCAGGGGAGAAGGGAACACAGGGTAACATCTTAGGTATAATTTCCACCAAGCCGGGCGTACTGCTTAACGGCTACAAGTCTGAAGACTTTAAAACCGCATCCAGCGTACCGGTAGCTTTGGCAGGAAGAGTCCCGGTTAAAATTTCTGCTGAAAACGGAAATATTAAAATTGGAGATTATTTAACTGTTTCTAAAACTTTGCCTGGGTTTGCAATGAAGGCTAAAGAGGCAGGTAATGTATTGGGAAGAGCTTTGGAGAATTTCCCACCGATTAACACAGATAGCAATCAACAGATAAACACGGACAACAAAGGCGTTATATTAGTCTTTATTCAACCTACTTATTACCAGCCTAAAGTTGCTGATCTTATTCAGTCTACTGCCAATCAATCTGCCGATGTTACTTGGCTTGCTTCACTAACCAACCTTAATATGACAAATGCTTCTGTATTTGGTGATATTGCCGTAACGGGAAGTGTTGCCATACAAAAAGACCTTCGCGTTGGAGGAGTAGTTTACGCGGCGGAACTCGATGTGGATTTGGTTAAGGCTAAGAAAGTAGAGGCCCAGCAGTTATGCACCGAGGAAGTTTGTATAAACAAAGAACAGTTAAAAGCTTTGCTTAAACTGTTAGATCAGCAGGGGACGGTTTTAGGTTCTAGTGTGGTTTTGCCCGCTCCTACTCCAGCTCCGGCGCCAACTACAACCTCTACCCCGGAAACAGTCCCGCCGGTTCAAGTTGATTCTACTTCCACACCGCCAACCAGTCCTGACGGATCACATGGAATTTAGGGGTCATACAGAATATGTGGTTCTAAGTAGGGGCGGATCTCATCCGCCCGGAACTGGAGGGAAGATAAGATCTTCCCCTACTACTTTATTTGGTCAATCCGCCACCAATAACGTTGGCATAATTCCATATGACCAGTCCAAACCCTACTCCCACGCCATAAAGTATGTATAGATAAAAAAGCTCTCTCGCCAAACGGCGGGAGAGTTTTTATAATACTTAAATTTACGGGCGATTGTGGCGCATGTTGTCCAGCGCCCAAGTGTATTCTATAATAAGCACGGCAATCCATTGCGGTTCGTTACATAACAAAAATAGATAAATGCCTGCCAGCACGGCAACAGTATTAACGACAAAAAAGGCAACATCAAAATGCTGTTCATGACGGGACTCTTTTTCATTATTTGTAATATATAAAAGCCATTTCCAAATTGTCATATTTGTAGTATATCAAAATACTATTGAAAAATCGATTATTTGGGTGCCTGACTCAGGCATTACGTCTGAGCAGAGCGATAATAACTTTATAAAAATGAAATGTTTGGGGTCATGCACTGACGGGTCTTATAACAGTGCTTGAGGATAAGCAATATATGATTACTTTACGCGAAAAAATGAACAATATCAAGAAAGTTGCCAAGTTTTATAACTATGACTTCCTGCACACCAGCAAGTAACCGATTCCTGCCATTTGTTTGCCCCTTGGGCGAGCTTTGTACCAAGAGTAGACCTTTGACACCTGTTCTGCCCGGACCAAACCGTAAGACGAAATTTGAGTGCGTAGGACGATTTGCTTAACTTCGGAAAAGTTAAGGAAATATGACTGACCGCTAGACTTGTTCCGAGAGCAAGCGTATGTTCTTGCTTGCTATGGAGGACGATGACATCGAGGCGGTTCTCGCGACTGCTAAAAACATACACATACCACATCGACGCGGATCATTTAATCCGTTATCTTCACTTCCGGAACCAAAAGCCAAGATCAAACAAGCAATCAAGGATCGTATACGGATGCTGGTCGGGGCTTATATTTCACTGGCCGGATTCGTAGACGATGACGATATAAGATTTGCCGAAGATAATCCGGAAAAAACTAAGTTCTTATATAAAAAAGTGCTTGATGATATGGAAACAGCGCAAAAGGAGATGAGATGTTTTAAGCTGGTCGATTAAAGAAGTTCCTCTAGCTCAATGGCGTCGTCTTCGTCCACTCCTAAATCTTCTATAATCTCCTGAACACGCTCGGCCGTGTCCTGATCGAGATCGTGGGTTTCCATTAGCTCTTTTACTTCCTCTTCCGGGGCTTCGTCCGTTGGATCGTTTTCAATTGGATCGTTAGTACTCATAGCTTTATTTTGATGCACTGATTGTGTACTTCTTTTTAAGCAATAAATAAACACTGTTTAATATCAAGGCGATGCCGACCGGCGGAATCGCATACAGGACTAGATTGGCAATATTGAATAAGGTGGACATGCTGAAATTTAAAACCTTAAACAGCCACGGCACAAGATA
>JBBREH010000010.1:0-36844 GCA_038203095.1 Candidatus Doudnaibacteriota bacterium
ATACTACCAATTCCTTGGACGGCAGTTTTAGTCACTTGAAAGATTTATTGAGAATCCATCGAGGACTAAAAAGGCATCGACGATACAAACTCATCCAGGAGATTTTAGCAAATCCTAAGCACTAGAATTAAGTATTATACCTTGTTTTCTACTAAATACTAAATAATACTATAATTACTAAATACTAAGTTTTGGATTATTGAGCTTCGTGTGAGCTCGGGCGAACTTGATTTTTTTCTTTTTGGCCGATTGAGTATCCAGTTTGGTATGCATTATATTCTTATATTCATCTGAGCCGACTGTATAAAGGTTTTTATTGTCGTAATTATTTAATGCGTCGGCATGTCCTTGTGTTTGGATTGGAGTTAGATGTCCATCGGCACCTTCAAAATCAAGTTCAGACATAGTCATTTCCTTTTTGGAGGCAAATGCGTTTAGAGCGCATAATCCTTAAATTAAGATTTATTTACTCAAGGGTATCCATAGCGTCTTTGGCTTGATTTCTTGCGCGCTCTGCATCGTTCCACCCTGAATTCCACCTATGCCAAGCTTGGGAATTTTCTGGATGGGGATTATTTTTCGATTGTCCGGGCAGGTTTGCTTGATGACCCTCAAGCTGAGTTTTTCTTAAATCTTGATCTTTGAATTCTTGGGCCGTTGAATCGGGATTTTTAGTCATATATTTAATTTCCGCCAATGGCGGATTCGCATTACGCGGAAAAGTAGTTAATTGCATTTATAAAAATTTGCAAAGCTTGGGTGTGTTTAGGTAAAGGTTTGCCGTTTCTCATCAGTTTTTCTTTTTCCAGCGGCCAAGAAGGTGTTTGGGTAAAGAAGATTGCGCGTTCGGGGTGGGGCATAGTGCCAAGGATTCTTCCGTTGGCTGATGTTAGCATTGCGATATTTAAAGTTGAGCCATTGGGGTTAGGGATTAGGTTTTGGTACTTACAAATATCACCTTTATAGTATACACCACCTACGAAACCTGTGATTTGGTCAATTGCTTCTTTAAAATGCTGCGGTGTCTCTCGTCGTAAGTTACTTACGCCTCCAGACATCCTCGCATTTTGCCTCGCGCTTGACTCAAATCCCAGGTTTCGTTTTAAACCGGCTATTATAGCTTTGTCAGCCACAAATTTGCCTTCGCCGTGGGCAATGGGCAGAGAAAGGTGTTTAATTTCTTTAAGCCAGGGACTAGCCTCCCCTAACCCCTCCTTTGAAAGGAGGGGAATGCGAACATCCACCCATCTATCAGTGTATCTATTATTGTCATTAAAGGTTAGGGTGCCGGGAAGCAGGCCTAAATTGGTTAAAATTTGGAAGCCGTTGCAAATACCAATGACCAGTTTGTCTTTGGAAGTAAAATCGGTTAAATATTTTTGTAAATGATTGCGTAATTTGTTGGCGTAAGCTTTGCCGGACCCTAAATCATCGCCGTAACTAAAGCCGCCCGGAATTGCGAGGATTTGGTAGCGGGATAATTTTTTTGGACTGGCAATCAAGTCATTAATATGGACAATATCAGCATTGCCTGTCGTAGACCCTGAGCCAGCGTTAGCAAGTCGAAGGGCAAGTTCAAAAGCTGCTGCAGTTTCTTCTTCGCAGTTAAGGCCGTAGCCGGAAAGGATAATTACTTTTGGATGTTGCATATAGTCTTCTACTAAATACTAAAAGGTACGAAATGTACTAAATCCTAGGTCAACGTTTTAGTATTTTTAGTATATTTCGTATTTAGTAGACAGTTTAATAATTCTTAAACGTTTTTTTGTAGGCCTTTTCCGCTTGGTTTAAATTGAGACTTAAGATTTTTTTATCAGCGCGATCTTTTATTATCAGCTCCGACTTGTCGGTAACCTTACCAATTTTACCAATTGTGTTGCCGGTCATTAGTTTTTCGAATTCTTGGGTTTTTTTGGGATCAACAGAAACCAAAATTCTACCTTGGCTTTCAGAAAAGAGAGCCTCGTAATTTTCCTGCCACGCGCCGGGTACATTGGCCAAATTTACTGTCGCTCCCAGCCTACCACCAATTAATTTTTTGGCTAGAGCAATGGCTAATCCGCCTCGGTTAATGCTAATGGCAGACGATATTAGGCTTCGTTGGTTGCTGTTGAAAACAGATTTATAGAGGCGGTGGTTTTTAAGGGCGTTGACTTGAGGAACGTTGCCAGTTTGTAGCGGAGGCCATTGACCTCCATTTTTCTGGCGGCCACTTGCAGCCGCTACACCTGTAATCATCTGCGCAAATTCACTCCCAGCCAGTTCGTTATTTGTCTCGCCCAAAATATAAATTATGTCGCCGGGTATTTTAGCATCCAGGGAAACAGTTTTTTCTATGTCTGGAATTACGCCTACGGCAGAAATCAGCAATGTTGGGAGGATGGAAATTTTTACAGGTTTGCCATCGGATCCAAACCCTTTAAAGTCGTTATGCATACTGTCTTTGCCGGAAATAAAAGGCGTGCCAAAGTCTACGGCCGTTTCAAAGCAGGCGCGCGCGGCTTCTTTAAGCTGCCATAGGCGATGAGGGTCTTGGGGCGAGCACCAGCAAAAATTATCCAGCAATGCTAAATAATCTATGTCGGCACCGGCAGCAACCGCGGCTCTAATTGCGGAGTCAATAGAACAGGCGGCCATTTGGTAAGGGTCGATGTCAGATAAATGAGGGTAGAGTCCGGAAGAAAGTACTACGCCTTTTTGGGAGCTTAAAACCGGACGAATAACCGCAGCTTCGCTGTTAACTTTGCCTCGGCCTTGCAGGGGTTTTTGAACACTTGAGCCTTGGACTTCATGGTCGTATTGTTGGTTAACAAATTCGGTGGAGGTGATGTTGGGGGAGGATAAAAGATTTAAGATTAAAGATTTAAGTTCTGTAGCGTGCCCATTTATGGGCGTTTGGGATCGCCGATAAATCGGCACGCTACGCTTGGTGACTAGCTGTTTTTTTGGTCTTCCGTTGTGAAAAAAATTTAAATCAATGTCCAAAACTTTTTTGCCGTTGTACTTAACCACGCATTTTCCATTGCGCGTAAATTTGCCAATAGCTGTGGCTTCTACATCGCGGGTCTTCATTAACTTTTCAAATTTTTTCCATTTTTTTTGTGGTATAGCCAAGATCATGCGTTCTTGGCTTTCCGAAACCCAGGTTTGCCAGGGCTGGAGACCGGGATACTTTAAAGGCACTTTATCTAAATTTACTTCACAGCCATTTGAGCTTTGCGCCATTTCGCCGACTGCGCTAGACAAACCGCCGGCGCCGCAATCAGTAATTGAATTATATAAATTTAAATCGCGGGCTTCTTTGCAAATTGCGTCGCTAAATTTTTTTTGGGTAATTGGGTCGCCAATTTGCACGGCTGTCGCGGGGGAGTGGGAGTCCAGGCCTTCCGATGAAAAAGTCGCGCCGTGAATGCCGTCTACGCCCACGCGGCCGCCAACCATGACAATAAGGTCGCCGGGTTTTGCCTGTTTTTCCCAGGCTTTTTTTCGACCGATTTTTTTTGGCAACAAACCCAATGTGCCGGCAAATACCAATGGCTTGCCGCGGTAGGAATCGTCAAAATATAAAAAACCTAAAGGTGTGGGGATGCCTGACTGGTTGCCACCGCTGTTTATGCCGGCAATTACGCCATCCATAATGCGACGGGCGGAGAGCATCTTTTGTTCATTGTGCTGTAGAGGAGTCCATTGGCCTCCATTTTTTTGGCGGCCGTCCAACTTCGCCAAGGCTTCGGCGGACAAGCTGGTCGTCCCTACAGGCTTAGAACGATATAATTCTGTCTTATTATCCGGGCTTGCCAAACAAAAACCAAAAAAGTTTGCCACGGGTTTGGCACCCAGACCAAAACCCAGCGCATCACGGTTTACACCCACAATGCCCGTAATTGCCCCTCCAAACGGGTCCAACGCCGAAGGTGTGTTGTGGGTTTCCACTTTGTGGGCAATAATATTGTCTTTATCAAACACAATGCCACCGGCGTTGTCGGTAAATACGGAAACACAGAAATCTTGCTCGCCCTTTTGTTTTCTTATGGCTTCAGTGGCGGCTTTAATGTAAGTTTTGTAGATGCCGTTTTTTAGCTCGTCCATCGGGTCGCAAAAAATCGTGTGCTTACAATGTTCGCTCCAGGTTTGCGCCAGAGTTTCCAGTTCAATATCGGTTGGTTTTCTTTTGAGGGCATTGAAATAGACACGGATGGCTTTAAGTTCTTCCAGTGACAGCGCGAGAGGGCCTCTTCGTAGGCCCATAAATGGGCGCGCTACACTCGAATTGTAGCGTGCCGATTTATCGGCCTCATCGGCAACCCCCAGCTTTCCCAGTCTTTCCAGCTCCTCATCACCCACATTCAAATCCACCAAACTCACTTTACTACCGGATGTGAGTTTTACTTTAGGAACAATTAAATCCATGCCACCGTCTTTTTGGTATTCTGAAAAAGTTTTTATGCTGGCTCGCTGAATAAGCGGGTTGTAAAGAGAGGTGGCGATTTTTTGGATATCTGCGGAGCCTCTCCCCATTGCTGAGGGGGAGTACCCTGCGAAGCGGGGGGAGGGGGTTGGATCATTAAACGAAATAAAAAAGACCTGGCTGAAATATACATTCTGTTCAGGTTTAAATTTAATCTTGGCGCCATCCGCTAATGTTTCTTTGGCTGTATGGCCAATGTTGTCGGTAACGCCGGGTAAGTAGCCGATTTCAATGGCGTAGGAAAAAGAGTCGGTAGTGGGTAGTGGGTAGTGGGTAGTCAACTGGCTAAGCGGGTTTGCCAAAAGTTGACATGCTTTTACCAGTTGTTTTTTGTTCAGCTTAGCATCTATGGTATAGCACTCCGCCAGGTACACCTCTCCTAATTTGTGTTTTAGCCCCAAATCCGTAAACTGCTGTTTTTTGACTTTGGTTCGGGCATCGGGGATGGTTGAAGTAACGTAGATGCGGTGCATTATTTAAGATTTTAGATTGGAGATTTAAGATTTAGAAAGCAAAACACTCCCTAAACGGGAAAGTCGGGAGGTTAGGTTATTCATCTGTGTAATCTGTTTTAATCTGTGTACCTTCTGCCGGTAGGCAAGGTCTGTCCTAGCGCTATATTTCACTAAAATAGGTGAGATTTTTGCCAAATTTCAGCTATGCTCATATTTGAATAATAACAAAGAAACTTCATTTTGGATAGGGTTCTGTTTTTAGCGAAAATTGACAAAAGCCCCGCCAATTAGGTAAGGTTAGAGGAATAAAGAAGAGGCAATGAAAACCCTCAAAAAAATTGTAAAATTTTTTTTGGCCCCTCCGGTGGTCGTGGGGGCGCTGTGGTGGATGTTTTCCACAGCGGGCCAGCTTCAGGCCCCAATAATGAAGCTTATTCGCTAAACGCGCCGCATATTTTATCCGCGGCGCGTTTTTAATTTTGTACTTAGTGTCAAGGGTGCCCCTTGACACTAAGTAGACTAATTTTTTTTCTAAGATATTAAAAAAATTGTAAACAAATCTACATTTGTAGAATTGATTACAATAATTATTTTTACTTTAAATGTCGCAAAAAAGTTTTTAGTAAAGATGTTGCAATTGTAGCGTTTTAGTAAAAATTAAAAAAACAAAATAAAACCGCCAAAAGGCGGGGAAGGGGGAAGGAAGAAAGTACGACAGATACTTTCTTCCTGTAGGGGCAGAGAAATGGGGATAATATTAGCAGTTAATTTTACAGAGGAAATTTGGCGGGCGAACCCCGTCTGTCGCGGGTTCACCCAAAGAAAAAATTATGCGTTCTTAAGTTGCGCACGCATCCTCCTTTGGATTTTTTACACCCTCTGGCTAGGGTGTAAAAGCATGCTTGTAAAAAACATGGGGTCAAGTCTAAACATATAACAAAAAGTTTCAAATATGCTATAATTACCTTAATAATACTAAGAAATAATCAGGTTATTTGCACATTTTATGGCCAGACCGCTGAGAATTGAATATCCGGGAGCTTATTATCATGTTATTAATAGGGGTCTTGAACGCAGGGATATTTTTAAAAACAACAAAGATTACGAGTACTTTTTACTGTTGCTTAACAAGCTTTCGTTAAAATATAATCTGATTGTCCACAGTTATTGTTTAATGACTAACCATTATCATCTTTATTTAGAAACACCCAATGGAAATTTATCAAAAATAATGAGGCAGTTAGACGGTATTTACACCCAAGCCTTTAATCATAAATACAACAGAGTTGGACCGCTTATGCAAGGCCGATATAAAGCCGTGCTCATAGATAAAGACAGCTATTCGCTGGAGCTTTCTCGCTATATTCACCTAAATCCGGTTAGGGCAAAAATGGTAGACAGTCCAGAAAAGTACCAGTGGTCAAGTTACGGGGCATTTATAAAAAAAGCGGAAACGCCAAGATTTTTACAAACGGCCTGGTTGCTTTCCCAGTTTGCCGGCTTGCAAAACAAGGCTATAAAATTATTTAAGCAGTTTACTTGTATTAGCCTTGCCAATGGCTGGACACCGGAAAAAGACGCTTACAAAGGAATAATTTTAGGCAGTAAAGAGTTTGTTTCGCAAATACAGCAAGCTCACATATCCGGCAAGCAGGATATTGAAATTCCGCTTTTGGCCAAGGCACAAAAAGAAATATCGGTTGAAAGATTGCAGGAGTTTGCTCAAAAATTAACTCTTAATGTAAAATTAAGAAATAAACTTATTGTATTTGGCTTGCGAAATTATTCGCAATTAAAACTTAAACAAATTGCAAAAATTGTGGAAGCGCCTAGTTACTCTGCAGTAGTTATGATGGCCAACAGATTGAGTACAGAAGCACAGAAGAACGCGCAGGTTAAACAGCTGGTAACAAAAATTACCGACTTTTGCGCCGGCTAATTTTGCGGATAATTTTGTAATTTTGACTTGGGAAATAGTTGTATGCATAAATGTGATATGTTTAGACTTGACCCCAATCCCATTGTTCGGAGGACTACCGCCGCGATATTGGTTGCATGGTTGTTTGCTGCGCCAGGAACAATCGGTGCCGTAAAAACGGTTTCTCCTGTAGTAGCCGCAGTATTGCTGTCAACAAGCTGTGTAGCGGCAGGAACGGCGTGCGTCACCGAGTTCGCAGTGGCCAACTGATTTGCCACATTCGTAGCTGTATTGTCCGCATTCAAGCTGGCTTCGTCGGTGGCGACCTGAAAGGTCGCTGGGATCAAGGTCACGTCCAACGTGAAGTTCTGTGCATCGTTAGCCGTAACTGCCGTGGTAACCACCATATAGGTGGTCGTTTGGGTTGCCGTTGCTGTGTTCGCGGTTGTAATACCGGAATTTGCGAAACAGGCCGCTGAGAAAATGACCATCGCACCGATGGCCACGATTGACTCTCGAGTCATTTGCATTCTCCTTACGAGTAGCATACCCAAGGGTAGACGTAACGTCTAAATTTTCTCCGTTATGAACGGAGAGAATTTTTTTGATATATCCCCCTTGTTTGCTTGAAAATATCTTACTACTACTACTATCTTGTCAAATCAATTTTTGGGGAAAAGTCGAAAAGTCGAAGAGGGAACATGGGGTCAAGTCTAAACATATAACAAAAAGTTTAAAATATGCCATAATTACCTTACTAAAAGGCACTAATAAGCAATCAATTATTGGCCTATTTTATGGCCTGACCGCTTAGAATTGAATATATAGGGGCTTTTTATTATGTTATTAATAAGGGGTTTGGAACGCAGAGATATTTTTAAAAATAACAAAGACTACGAGTATTTTTTGCAATTGCTTAATAAAATCTCGTTAAAGTATAATTTGGTTATCCACAGTTATTGCTTAATGACTAACCATTATCATCTTTATATTAGAAGCACCTAACAGGAATTTATAAAAAAAGCCGAAACGCCAAGATTTTTACAAACTGCCTGCCACTTTCCCAGTTTGCCGCCTCGCAAAACAGGGCTATAAAACAACAAGTCTAATATATGTTAGAAAAAATTACGGACTTTTGCGCCGGCTAATTTTAATGTAACCATTGACCTTTTTTCAAAGACTTAAATAATCCAAGTGTAGTTAGCCCCGTAAAGATAAATCTACGGGGTTAGCCGATTTATCGGCCGCCTTTGATTTATAAACAGCCCATAAATGGGCTAACTACAGGACATATTGGAAAAAGCTGTCTATTGACAAATTAGCCAAAATCAGGAAGCATTAGGGAAGGCGAATCTCGAGGAATCGGGGTTTGTTAAATCCAAAAAAGAGGAATCAGATGAAAAGGTTGACAGAAAGTCTTTTCGCCTTGTACGAAAAGCCTCGTCTGCGTAATTGGGCATATTCCATTGCTTTTGCGGTGGTCGTCCCGATCGGCGGAAGGTTTGCGTATTTGGCTGGACATCAGGGCGGAGCTATCGACTGGGCATTGGCCATTGTTGGTGGCTTGATTATGATAGCTCTCGCGATCGTGACACTGATACGGTTTTGGAGTGTGCAACCCGTGTCAACACAGTCAGGAGCTATCCAAGTTAGACAGATCGATAAGTATCCTCGGTCGGGAGATAGAACGGCCGATGGAAGATTCGTCTATTGTGGGGCCATGGGATGGAGGCCTCGAAGAAGGAGTCACAGGCTGTTTTAGCCGTCACAGATGGCATTTAAGAAACTGCTCCAGACGGTAATCTCGAGACTGCCTAGGGCTTTGTTTCGCGGCGGCCGGATGAATATTTCCCGGCCGCCTTTTCTTTTTGCCCAAAAAGGTGGGAAGGGGTAGAATAACTAGAGATTTATGAAAGAAACAATAACCTCCCCCCTTCTTCGCCAAGGCTCCGAAGGGCAGGCTAATCCTTCCTCTACAAGCCCCGACGGTATTGTTGGGGCAAGGAGGGGAATAAAAACCAAACTCGCAGTGTTTGATATAGACGGGACAATTTTCCGTTCGTCTTTGGTTATTGAGCTTAGTCATGCTTTGGTGGAGGCCGGGATATTTCCAAGCCAGGCCAAAAAAGAAATTGCCAAGGAGTATTTGGCGTGGCTTAACCGCAAAGGCACTTACGAAGCCTACATAAACCAGGTTGTTAAAATTTATCTTAAATATATTTCCGGGCGGAAATATAAGAGAGTTGCCGGGGTTGCGCGGCAGGTTATTGAATTGCAAAAAGATCGTGTATATAGATTTACGCGGGATTTAATAAAACAGCTCAAACAAAACAATTATCTTTTGGTAGCTATCTCTGGTTCGCCCAGTTACATTGTGAGCGCTTACGCCAAAGCCATTGGTTTTGATTTGTTTTTTGGCACGGAGTTGGAAATTGTTAAAGGTAAATTTACCGGTCAAGTTAAAAATTTGGATTCAGCTTACAACAAAGCAGGGATAGTAAAATCGATTTCCAAAGAATATCCCCACATTAACCTTAAAAATTCCCTGGCCGTGGGCGACACCCAAGGCGATGTGCCAATGCTCTCCTTAGTCGGACATCCGGTTGCCTTTAATCCCAACTATCAGCTGGCAAAAGTCGCAAAAGATCGTGGCTGGAAAATGGTAATGGAACGTAAGGATGTTATTTATAATGTTAAGAAGTTTGGGTTTTTGAATAAATAAATCCTATCCGGACATACGGATGTTATCCGGATATGCGGATAAATGCGGATATTATATGCAACAATTAGGCGAAAAATCAAAACTTTTATATGAAGATCAGACATATAAATTAAATGGTATTGCTTTTAAAGTTCAAAAAGAGTTGGGCAGGTTTGCAAGAGAAAAACAATACTGCGATCTGTATGAAAAATATTTAATAGAAGCCGCTTTTCCTTACAAACGGGAATTGACGATTGGGGATTCTGGGAACAGGCTGGACTTTTTTATTTTTGATTGCATACCGGTAGAAATGAAAGCTAAGCCATTCCTGCTTAAAGAAGACTATTATCAGACGCAAAGATATTTGCAAATATTAAATTCCGAATTGGGAATAATTTATAATTTTCGAGATTATTACATAAAACCCAAAAGGATATTAAGAGAAACTAGAAAGAATCCGCAGGCATCCGTAAATCCGGACAGCATCCGTAAATCCGGATCGGGATATTTGCGGACTATATCCGTTATTATTCCCGCTTACAACGAAGAAAAATATATTGGGGCGACATTAAAATCGGTGGTAGATAACGCACCGGAGAATCTTTTGGAGATTATTGTTGTTAATAATGCCTGCACCGACAGCACGGCTCAAATCGCATCCGCCTTTCCTAAAGTCAGGGTGGTTAATGAATCAAATAAGGGCTTAACCAGAGCCCGGCAGGCCGGGCTAGTGGCGGCTCAGGGCGAGTTGCTGGCTTATGTGGACGCCGACAGTCTGGTTTCCAAAGACTGGTTTAATGATTTAAATAAACAATTTACTAAAGACCCGCAGTTAATTTTTTTAAGCGGACCTTATATTTATTATGACACGCCGGCTTGGCAACAGTGGTGCGTAAAATGGCTTTACTACGGAACGCTCGCACGATTAATTTATTTTTTTACCGGCTACATGGCATCGGGTGGAAATTTTACGGTAAAAAAAGAAGCATTATTACAAATTGGAGGTTTTAATACCAAAATAGAATTTTACGGCGAAGATACCGATATTGTTAAAAGGTTAAGCGCTGTTGGCAAAGTAAAATTTGACTGGGGTTTTATAATGGCTACCTCGGCTCGGCGCTTTGCCGGGGAAGGCACTTTTAAGACTGGAGCTAAATACGTGGCCAACTATACTGCCATAATGTTGACTAAAAAGCCGCTGTCAAAAAAATATACGGATGTGAGGTAGGGAATAGGGAATATGCTATAATTATAAATAGATGATTAATTATCAGGAAATCAAAAAACAATTTCAGGGTGAGGTGCAAACTGACGAGGCAACTTTAACCAAGTACAGCCGAGACGCCAGTATTTTTGAAGTGCGGCCGGAGTGTGTGGTTACCCCCAAGGATTCTGAAGATGTTAAAAATTTGGTCAAGTGGGTTAATTCCAAAAAACAGCAGTACCCCAACCTTTCTATTACTGCACGCAGCGCGGGTACCGATATGTCCGGCGGTGCTTTGAATGATTCAATTATTTCAGATTTTACCTCGCATTTTAACCGAACGGAAATGTTCGGGCCAGATTCCGTAGTTGTTGAACCCGGCGTTTTTTACCGCGACTTTGAAAAACAGACACTCAAGCGCGGGTTAATTTTACCCTGCTTTACCGCCTCCAAAAGCCTGAACACCGTTGGTGGAATGGTGGCAAACAATTCAGCCGGAGAGAAATCTTTGTCTTACGGACAAACAAAAGACTATGTTGAGGAGTTAAATGTAATACTATCCGACGGTAATGAATACGTGTTTGGCGAGCTCGACAACAGCCAGCTGGAACAAAAGCTTAAACTGCCCGGTTTTGAAGGCGAAATTTATCGCCAAACCTTCCGGTTAATAAAAGATAATTACGAGTTAATCCAAAAAGCCAAGCCCACTACGTCCAAAAATTCGGCCGGTTATTTACTTTGGGAAGTCTGGAATAAGTCTAAGTTTAATTTGGCTAAGCTCATTACAGGATCACAAGGCACATTGGGACTCATTACCAAAATAAAATTTAAATTGGTTCGGCCCAAACCCAAAAGCGAGTTGTTAGTAATATTTTTGAAAGACTTAAAAAACTTGGGTGACATTGTGCATACTGTGGTGCAGTACAAGCCCGAAAGCTTTGAAAGTTTTGACGATCATACCTTTAAATTGGCTATAAAATTTTTGCCGGAAATGATTAAACGCATGAAGGGCAATTTAATATTGCTTGGTCTGCAATTTTTGCCCGAAGTCTGGATGACGCTTACCGGTGGTGTGCCAAAATTAATTTTAATTGCGGAATTTACCGGTGAGACCGAAGTAGAAATTTACCAAAAAATACTCATGGCCGAAAAAGAGGTTAAGGCTAAGTATCGGCTAAAAACTCATATTACCAAAAATGCCCAGGAGGCGGAAAAATACTGGACGGTACGTCGAGAAAGTTTTAGTTTGTTGCGCTCTCATGCCAGCGGTCTTTCTACCGCTCCCTTTATAGACGATATTATAGTACACCCAGCCCAATTGCCTGCTTTTTTGCCTGAATTAAGTAATATTTTAGCTAAATATCCATCGCTAATTTACACCATTGCCGGGCACGCGGGTGACGCAAACTTTCACATTATCCCGCTTATGGATTTAACTAAGTCAGACCAGCGAGCAATAATTCCCGTGCTATCGGACGAGGTTTATAATTTGGTTTTAAAATACAATGGTAGTATTACCGCCGAACATAACGATGGGTTAATTCGCAGTCCATACCTGAAAAAAATGTATGGATCTCAAATTATTGGCTTGTTTAAGGATATAAAAAATATTTTTGATCCACAAAATATTTTTAATCCACGCAAAAAAGTCGGCTCGAGCATGGAGTACGCGATGGAGCATATAAAGAAGACAATTTAACTTTACGGAATACGGAGGGAACATACAAATATACGGACTAATAATGTCCTAAGTGCCTCCCTCCGTATACCCGTATAGATTCCGTATTCCGCAAAGTCCAACGCTTGCGTTATACGCAAAATTTTCCTATGATAGCTTTATATGCATTATTTTGCCTATGGTTCAAATATGAACCTGGAACACATGCGCAGGGTTTGCGGGTGGAATTTTCAGGTTTTGGGCGCTGCTGAACTGGCTAATTATGAATTTGGCCCGGACACGCGCGGCTATGCAAACATCCGACCCAAAGTTGGTTCTGTGGTTTTTGGTGTGCTTTTTGGATTGAAGCAAGAAGCGCTGGACGCCCTGGATGAATTTGAAGGCTATCCCGAGGTATTTAACCGAGTTGAGGTTACGGTAAAAAGCGAATTTGTTAAAGAGGCTAATGCTTGGGTGTATATGGAAAATGCGGAATTTTTTGGTGGCAATTATATTAAGCCGGGTTATTTAAAACGTGTAATTTCCGGCGCTGTGGAAAACCGTCTACCACAAACTTGGATGAAGTTTTTGGAATCTTTTCACAAAGAAATTAACATATAAGAGAGTTATGCAGAGGAAAAGGTTTTAAAATCTTTACTAAATATACTAAAACTTTGCGTGGATGATTTTATATTTTTAGTAAAAATTTTATGGTAAGACATTTAAACATCAAAGCGTTCTTTCAGCATCGATTAAAATAATTTATTTTATTATGAGACATATCAACTTAAAAATATCGGGAAAAGTGCAGGGCGTGGGTTTTAGGTTTTGTGCCTATGAGCAGTTTGTGGATTTGGGGATTTTAGGTAAGGCTGAAAATTTGCCGGACTCAAGCGTACTTCTGGACGCCGAGGGTCCGGAAGACAAATTAGCGTTGTTAATTGATTGGTGCAAGCAGGGTCCCACGGGAGCTAAAGTGGAAAACGTGGAAGTCATAGAAATGGCTACCCCATTTGAACCGGTGAAAATGGGGTAGCCTAGATAAATACAGATAAAAATAAAACGCCAAATAATAATTAGACTTGTTGTTAAATAACTTTTTTTATCCAAATTGTGTTATTTCTGACAAAACCGCAGTTAAAAATTTTTAACGAGGTTTTGACGAAAGAACATATTTTGGGCTAAAAATTATTAAGCAACAAGCCTATGAGATAATTTGGTTTATGGCGAATTATAATTCCAATTTTTAAATTGGGAGAAAAATAAATTCAAATGATTGGGACTATTAAACGACATGGGTATATAATTTTGTTCATAATAGCCGGTTTGGTTTTTTTTCTGTTAAACCGACCACATCGTACAGCGGAACGTGTTCGCCCAATATTGATTAACGCGACAAAATTGGAACAGCCCAAAGGCACATGCGCACCAAATACAGCTTCCTGTCAGGGAAATCCAAAATTATGCATGGAGCAAAATAAAAATTCAGTTTGTAATTAATAAGTATGAAAAAAATCCTGTTTATAATTGTCGGAGTATTATTTTTGACCGCTGTCGTATTTTTGGTTTTAAAAATACAGAATAAAAACTTGAATGTTCCGGTTGCGTCAAAACCTATTATTAGCATTCAGCCAATGAAAATCCAAAGTTCGGCCTTTGAAAACAACCAAAATATTCCCGCCAAATATACCTGCGACGCCGAAGGGGTAAACCCACCGCTGGAATTTTTAGACGTACCGAAAGAAGCTAAGTCCTTGGCATTAGTTGTGGATGATCCGGATGCCTCTTCCGGCACTTGGACACATTGGTTGGTGTGGAATATATCTCCGGAAACTAATAAGTTAAGTGAAAATTCCGTACCGGATAAATCCCTACAGGGGCAAACCAGCAGCGGACAAAACGTTTACGGCGGGCTTTGCCCTCCTAGCGGAACGCATCACTATTTTTTTAAGCTTTTTGCTTTAGACGCCAAACTGAGTATTTCAAGTTTTTCAACATCAGCCGATTTAGAAAAAGCAATGCAAACACATATTATCAGCCACGCGGAACTGGTCGGGCTATATAGCCGGGGGAAATAGAAGAAAAATATCAAATATCAAAAGTTACCAATTTATCTGCGTGCCAGGATCGCCCATAAATGGACACGCTGCACTATCCTCAGATGCGCTATATTTGCGCGCGGCTTTTTGGTTTTTTGGAATAAAATGGTATAATATTTGTATCAAAAGTTGGAAAATGTGATATAAAAATTATCAAAAATTCAAATCAAATAAAGTTTATCCGGTGATACAAAAAAAAATTCCAAATTCCAAATTCCAAATTTCAAATCTAGGCTTTACGATTATAGAACTGTTAGTTAGCCTGTTGATTTTTGCAATTTTGGCATCGGCGGTGATTGCGACTTTTGGCGCTATTAGTCAGACAACCAAAATTTCCAGAGAAAAAGCTGTAATTTCCACGCTTTCAATGAATTATTTGGAAATTATTCGCAATATGCCCTACAGCCAGGTTGGTACAATTAACGGTAATCCCAACGGCACCTTACCGGATTTGACCAACGCATATACTCAAACTATTGGCGGGACAACATATAAAATTTATTATGAAGTTACATACATGGACGATCCGGCAGACGGGACGATTCTTTTAGGCACGGATTTGGCGCCGAATGACTATAAGCAGGTAAAGATGGACATTTTAAACACCACAAGCGGGCAAGTGACGAGTTTTCTAAGTAATGTTTCGCCTAAGGGGCTGGAAGGCATTAGCAACGCAGGAGCTTTACAAATTCAAGTAATTGATTCGCAGGGGAACCCTGTAGTCGGCGCCAACCTACACATTACATATCCCACCACTACACCGACAATAATTTTAGACAGACAAACAGATGCAACCGGTTATTGGATAGAAGTCGGTTTGCCGGCCACGGTTAATAACTACCATATTACCGTAAACAAAAACGGTTATTCTATCGACCAGACTTACCAGGTAACCGGTGCAAACCCCAACCCAATTCATCCCGATGCGACTATTATAAACGGTCAAGTCACCAAAATTACTTTTGCCATTGACCTTTTGTCCAATTTGACTCTTAAAACCCAAGACGAATTTTGTGGCCCGATTAACGGCGTAAACTTGAACGTGGCCGGCGCCAAGTTAATTGGCACAAACCCTAATGTGCTGAAATTTAACAATAACTATACTTCGGCTTCAGGGCAAGTAGTTTTAAACAGTTTGGAATGGGATACTTATACCCCCGCTTTGCTGAGTGGGCAGAGCTGGGTAGTGCGAGGCACTTCACCCATTCAAAAAATTGATGTTTTGCCTAACACCTCACAGACTTTTACTATGATCCTCGGCACTAATACTACTGCCAACAGTTTTTTGGTAGTGGTTAAAGATGCGGCTACCGGCACAGCGCTGGAAAACGCGAGCGTGGAATTGCAAAAAGGTGGCAGCCAGCCCCAAGATTATTTTGGCACTACAGGTGGTAGTGTTTGGGTACAGAGCGATTGGAGCGGAGGTTCCGGTCTTTCCGGCTGGAGCACAACTACTCCGGACAGGTATTTCCAGGACAATGGTAACGTGGATGCCAATAGCGCGCCAACCGGTTTAAGGTTAAAAAACGTCTCCGGCAATTATCTTGCTTCCGGCTGGGTTGAATCGGCAACTTTCGACACAGGTACGGCCGCGACTAACTATACCATTTTGAGCTGGGCGCCGTCTTCGCAATCGGCTTCCACCACACTACAGTTTCAGGTGGCAGCCAACAATGATAATTCTACTTGGGATTATGTGGGTCCAGACGGTACCGCCGCGAGCTATTTTACAACGCCGGGCACTAATATGGGTTCGAGCTTAGACAGTAAGCGATATGTCCGTTACAAAGCATATTTATTGACTACCAACAACAAAAATACTCCTGTACTGACTTCTATAAATTTAAATTTTGTAACAGGTTGTTTTACTCCCGGACAGGTATATTTTGGCGATTTAACTCAGGGCAATAATTATGCCTTAACCGTCACCCTGGCAGGCTACCAAACGCAAGTTATTAGTCCCTTAAACATTAACGGCAACCAGAGTTTGCAGGTGCTAATGAGCCCTTAGGGGCAAAAATTACAAATTACAAATGACAAATCACAAAAAAATCCAAAAATCCAAAAATACAAATTCAAAAAGCCGACTTTGGATATTTTGATTTGTTTATTTGGTATTGTTTGTAATTTATTGCTTGCGATTTGTTATTTAAAATAAATTTTTTATGGGGCTGTTAAAAAAAATAAATGTTTCCCAAAATGGATTTACATTAATAGAGCTCCTCGTAGCCATCTTTGGTTTTACTTTAATTATTTGGGGATTGGTGGGGCTTTATTCCGGCATATTTCGGCAGTCAGCCCAGCAAAGCACACTTTTGGCGGACACCGATCAGGCGAGAAAACTGGCTTATCAAATTTCTGCTGAGCTGCGCGACGGACAAAGCGGGGCAAATGGCGCTTATGTTTTGGATACAGCGGGCGATCAACAAATTATTTTTTATTCGCCCAACGCCGATGCCGATGCGGGTGTGGAAAGACTGAGGTACTATATTTTAAACGGCAAGCTTTATAAGGGCGTTACCGAATATAACGGCAGTAATTATAATACAACCACTGAACAAAGCATTGTGGTGCAAAATGATTTGGCAAATGGCAATAACCCGGTTTTTTATTATTACGACGGTGGTTATGTGGGCTCAACTACCCAAGTTTCGCTTTCGCAGCCGGTTAATGTTACCGCGGTGAAATTCGTGAAAGTTAATTTGCAGGTTTTTAATAAAGCCGGAGTCAAAAATATTAATACCTACACCGTCACGGGCAGTGCGGCGATTAGGAATTTAAAGACAAATTTGGGAAATTAATATCAATGACAAAAAATAAATCAAAAACAATATCCAATATCCAATATGCAATACCCAAACGGATTTGTATTTGGAAATTAGGAATTGGTAATTTGACATTTGATTGTCAATCCGGTTCCATTCTCGTCTTCAATATAATAATTATATTTATTTTTTCCATGGTTATGTTGGGCGTGCTTTCCTATGCCACTATCCAGCTTAAAACCACCCGCGGTTCCATAAATCGTGAACAGGCATTTCAAATTGCCGAGGCAGGGGTAAATTATTATCAATGGCATTTAGCCCATTTTCCAAATGACTTTTGGGACGGCAACGCAAGTACTACTCCGGGGCCGTATGTTCACGACTTTGTAGATAAGGACACGAACCTTACAATTGGTCAGTTTAGTTTAATGATTACCCGGCCGGTCACGGGCTCGACTATTACCCTTATCCAATCCACTGGGTACACTACAGCTAACCCAAAATTAACACGGACAGTTAATGTGCGTTACGGCATCCCGTCTCTGGCGACCTACGCGTTTTTAACAAATTCAGACGCTTGGATAGGCGACACTGAAAGCATTAGCGGTCAGTTTCATACCAACGGAGGTTTGCGTTTTGACGGCACGGGTAATGCGCCAATTTATTCGGCAAAAGCAACTTATTCCTGTACTTGGACTTTTGGCTGCAGTCCTACCCAAACTAAACCGGGTATTTGGGGCGCCGCCGGACAGGCCACTAAAAATTATTGGCAGTTCCCTGTGGCTAACGTGGATTTTTCCTCAATGACCTCAGATTTATCGAGTATTAAAAGTGGCGCGCAGACCGGTGGAATTTATTTAGCGCCTTCTAATGCCTCGGGCTATTCTTTGGTTTTTAAAAATAATGGCACAGTAGATATTTACAAAGTTACTTCTCTTAAAAACGATCCTTCCGGTCAAGATGTTAATGGCAGTGTTCACAATAATAGTTTGGATTACAATTCTCGTAGTTTCCAGAATAATCGAGCCATACCTTCTAATGGACTGATTTATATTGAGGACAACACCTGGGTGGAGGGTACGGTTAAAGGCAGGGTAATGCTTGCCGCCGCGGTTTTACCTTATAACGCCAACACCGCGCCTAATATTATTATTCCTAACAATATTGTTTACGCCGCCAAAGATGGCACCAATTCTTTGGGACTCTTGGCACAAAAAGATTTTTTAATTAGTTATCTAGCGCCGAGTAATTTAGAGATAGACGCAGCTATTGTGGCACAAAACGGCAGCGCGCAAAGATGGTATTACGCCGGGGACACAAAAACTCAAATTACCATTTACGGTACGACCGCCAGTTTTGGTACTTGGACGTGGAGCTGGGTTGACGGCGGTAGTAACTGTGTATCCGGTTATTGCAACACAAATACAATTTATGACGGTAATTTGCTATACAGCCCGCCGCCCAGCTTTCCCTTAAGCTCGAGTGGATATCAGCAAATAAGTTGGAGTAGCAATTAGTAATAACAAAAATGACGAAAATCAAAAAAATGATGAACACAAATTAATCAAAATCGCTATCGTCCCGAGCGAAGTGAAAAAGCTCTTATTTGATTCGGGAGGTTTAAGCGCCATTTTATTATTTTTATTATTTTTGTCATTTATTCTATGAAATACATTATTATCATTTTATTTTCATTCATCTTGGTAGCTCCTGTTTACGCGGCCAAGCAGGTTCAAGGCGAAGTGCCTAAGGTTGAGCCGTTGCAGATGCCCGCGGCCGGGGTTGCGCCAAATATTAACAGAAATATTCAGTTTGTTGACCCTTCGCGCGCCGGCAGGGTTGAACCCGGACAAAGCGGGATTGTTGATAAAACTTTGAACGAGTCCGCTCCAGGTGAAGTTGCGTCTGGCGCTACGACACCTAAATCAGGCCGGTCTGTTTGGTGGCTAATTATGATAGTTGTGTTGGGGGGCACGGGGTTGTGGAGGTGGGGAAAGTCTAAAGCTTAGGTTTATTAAAACACCCTAACATCAGCACACCTCAGGTTTTGCTAAATTTTAATATAATAATATGTTAGAATGACTTAATGAAACCATGTCCCTATTGTGGTAACAATCCGGTGCCGCATTTGTTTTACTGGCAAAATGAAAGCCTGAATATTTTTTTGACCCCACTAAGACAGAAACTTTTATATAATCGCGCCACCCAATTTTTAAATAAAAAGGGCGTGGGGATTATTTTTGCGAAAATATTTTTACGTTTGGCTGAGTTTTTTAAAATTATTTCCAAGCAGACAGACCCGGCTAAATGTAAAGTCCGCCGCGCGCAGGTAATGTGGGAAGAGGCAGAGAAGCGTGGTATTGTCATGGAAGAACTATTGCTTTTTGGCAAACCAATTGATGTGTATGTTGCTGGCAAGAAATTAGAAATTAGAAAACAGAAATTAGAAATAATTTTTTCCGGACTTCCGAGGCCGGTGGGGTATTCCAACAAATGGCTGGATTTGATGGACGACAAGTGGTTGTTTAAAAAATTGATGATGAGTAACAATTTACCGGTGCCGTTGGGAGAATCAGTCAGTAGTTTTGACGAGGCCGTCCGGATTTTCAAAAAAATTCAAAATTCCGGGGAAGATCTGAAATTTGAAATTTTCAATCCAAAACCGGTAATCGTTAAGCCTCGTTCGGGCAGTCGTGGCAGGCACAGTACGACTTATGTTTCATCGGAAACCGATTTAAAGCAGGCAATTAAAGTTGCCAAACAGTTATGTTTCTGGGCAATTGTTGAAGATCAATTAGCCGGCCCGGTTTACCGCGCCACTTTAATTAATTTTAAGTTGTGTGGCGTACTGCGCGGCGACGGCCCCCAAATTATTGGTGATGGCCGGCACAGCATAGGCGAATTAATTAAGATTAAAAATTCCTTGTCTCATCCCGGTGTTAAAGATGTTGTGCCCGATAAAGGCATGGAAAGATTTTTGGAAAGGCAAAATTTGAATTTATCGGCCGTACCGGCAAAAGACATACCAATAAATTTATCTGAAAAAATTGGCGTCAACTATGGTGGCTCATCGAGCGAGGATTTTGAAATTTGTCATCCTGACAACAAAGAGCTGTTCGTAAAAGCCGCTAAAGCCTTGGGCGACCCAATAGTCGGTTTTGATTTTATTATTTCTGACATTGCCAAATCTTACAAAGAGCAAAAATGCGGCTTTATTGAAGTTAACTCCCTTCCTTTTATTAACCTTCATCATGACCCCTTGCTCGGCCGGCCCCGCAATGTGGCCGTAAAGGTTTGGGAAATGGTTGGTTGGTAGTAAAGGGACTGTTGCCGAATAGCATTTTGACTACAAATTTAAAATTTTGGTCATTCAGCCAAAAAAATTTATCCACTTAACTAACCGTTAAGCATCAAAATTTGTTTTGACTGACTGTCTCATCAGCCTCCGGCGGACAATTTTCCTCTGAAAAGCCCATTCGGCAGTAGTCCCTTAAAACAAAACTTTGATACTACGTAGTATCAAAGTTTTGTTTGAAATATTATTATGGTATTATATTATTATGGCTAAATATAGCAATATCAACAGAATATCAAAACAAGATCAGGACGATTTATTTTTACTTTTAGCAGAGTCCTTAGTGGGAATGAAAAAGACTGACGCGGCTAAAGTTTTGCGGGACTTATTGTCTCAACAGGAGTCTGTTATGCTGGCTCGGCGCTTAAAGATCGCTCTATTGCTGGAAAAAGGATTTAGCTATCAGCAAATCCGCAAAGAGATTCCGGTTAGTGATTCCACCATCGCTAAAATTCAGTTATGGCTTAAAACCTATGGAGACGGGTTTAGGCTGGCTTTACCAAAAATTGACCATGAGCCGGACGACAGACATATTTTAGAGGAGGATAAACTTGGATGGAGGAGCTTAAAAAAACGTTACCCGGCCTATTTTTGGCCGGAGTTAGTACTTAAACAAATTGTTAAAAGTGCTAATAAAAGAGAGCGTCAAAGGTTGAGTGAAATTGTAGAAGAACTGCGGGACAAGACTCCTTTAACGAAGCAGCTGCAAAAGATTTTAAGACAAAATTCTTATACTACGTAGTATCAAAGAAATGTTTGAAATGCAAATGATTAAAAACTTTCAACAATTGGCCACGTCGAGTTTAAGGAAAAGCGTTTTGCGCATTGTCGAGGCGGGGTTTGAAGCGATTGAGACAAAAACAGCGGTTGAGAAAAATTTTATTTATGATGCTAAAACCCAGCGGTTAAATATATTGGGACAATGTTTTAACATTGGACAATACAAAAGAATTATTTTGGTTGGTTTCGGTAAGGCGGCACTGGAAGCGGTTACCGCCATTCAAACTATCTTAAAAGGCAGGATTGCCTGCGGTTTTGTGTTAGATTTAAAAGAAGGCAGTTTGGGCAATATTGTATGTAAAATTGGTACCCATCCTTTACCGACCAAAATAAACATTGAAGCCACCAATGAACTTGTTGCCATGCTGGACGCGTGCACCGAGGAAGACCTGGTAATTTGCGTGGTAAGCGGCGGAGGCAGCGCACTGCTTTGTAGTCCTCATAATATGGAATGCGAAACAGAAGTATCTATTATTTCCGCGCTAACCGTTTCCGGCGCGGATATTTATGAGCTCAACACCGTGCGCAAACACATTAGCACGGTTAAAGGAGGTCGATTGGCAAAAATTATTTATCCGGCAACCTCAATTAATTTAATTTTTAGCGACGTGCCGGGTGACGACCTGAACGTGGTGGCCAGCGGACCGACAGTTAAGGACATGAGCACCAACGCGGACGCGGCCATAATATTAAATAAATATAACGTGCTTGAAATATGTGAATTGCCGAGTTGTAACCTGCTGGAAACGCCCAAAGAAGAAAAGTACTTTGCCAAAGCTCACAATATTTTGCTGGTCTCAGCCAAGCAGGCGCTTTTGGCTATGAAAGAGAAGGCAGAGGAGCTAGGATTTGCGGTAGAAGTTTTTTCCTCCAGTTATCAGGGAGAGGCGAAAAAATTGGCTCCGGATATTATTAGCCGGTTGAAAAGAGGCGTGTGCCTTTTGGGTGCCGGGGAGAGCACAGTTAAAATTGCCGGTCATGGTAAGGGTGGGCGCAACCAAGAAATGGCGTTGGCGGCATTAGCTTTGATTGGCGAAAATCAGGTTTTGGCCTGTCTGGCCAGTGACGGGCATGATAACACCGAAGCCGCCGGTGCCATTGTGGACATTTCTACATTAGCCCGGGCCAAAAATTTAAACCTTAATCCGGAGAAATATTTAAACAACAACGATAGTTTTAGTTTTTTTGAGACCGTGGGTGACCAAATTCAAACCGGCCAGACCGGCGCTAATGTTTCGGATTTTTTTGTATGTTTAAAAAGTTAGAAGTTATCTCAAAATTAGTATAATAGTTCACACTACCGAGCAGATTATCAGATTGCCAATATTTTACGGGACTGTTGCCGAATGGCTAAAATTTTCAATTTGCAGTCAAAATACCATCGGCAACAGTCCCTTTATAGGCCAATTATCTGCGCCACATTGGCGAACAGCAATAAAATCCTTATCTCGCTCAAAGTTGCAAAAAGTTACGGTAACCGTCTTCTAAACAATTTTGTAAATCGGAAAATTATTAGCAACCGGGATGTGGCGGAAGCCATTGGCTTTCATAATATGGCGGCCAATGGCCGCCGCTACATGCCCAGTGGGCAGGTTAAAAAATTAACCCCAAAGCCCCAAATTATGCTATAATAAATTATAAAATTTGGTAAAGAAACAAAAATGAACATTATTTTTTTTGAAACCCAAAGTTGGGAAGAAGAATATTTAAAAGAGCGGCTGAAAGGGTATAGTTTGGATTTTTCATCATCGGCAAATCCTTTACAGGTTGGTGTTGACAAAGGCAAGTCTGAAGCAGATGTTATTTGTAATTTTGTGGCGTCGCCGGTAACAAAAGAAACATTAGAAAAGTATCCCAAAGTCAAATATGTAGCCACGCGCAGTACCGGTTACGACCATATAGATGTTAAGGCTTGCCGGGAAAAAAATATTTTGGTTAGCAACGTGCCAACCTACGGCGAAAATACGGTGGCGGAATTTACTTTTGCCTTAATTTTATCGTTGTCCAGAAAAATGTACCCATCTATTAAGCGAGTTCGTGAACAGGGCTTGTTTAGCGCGGACGGCCTAATGGGTTTTGACTTGAAAGGCAAAACTTTGGGAGTAGTGGGAGCCGGCCACATTGGCATGCATGTAGTAAGGATGGCCAAAGGTTTTGAAATGCACGTGGTAGCTTATGATCCGTATCCTAAAGCGGAAACGTCCAACGAGTTTGGTTTTGAATATTTGAGTTTAGACGATTTGCTTAAACAGTCGGACATTGTTACTTTGCACGTGCCATATTTGCCGGCCACGCATCATTTAATTAACGATGAAAAGTTTAAACTTTTTAAAAAAGGCAGTATTTTAATTAATACGGCGCGAGGTGGTTTGGTGGAAACCGAAAGTTTGCTGAAAGCTTTAAAAAGTGGTGTAATTTCGGGCGCCGCTATTGACGTTTTAGAGGAAGAACGATATATTAAAGAGGACATTAATTTACTCTACCAAAAGCATCCCAGCGAGTTGGAGTTAAAAAATATGCTCGCCGACCACGAGTTGATGCAAATGGATAAGGTTATTATTACCCCGCATAATGCCTTTAATAGTAAAGAGGCGATGGTCAGGATTCTAGATACCACTATTGCCAATATTCAGGCGTTTGCCGCAGGCCAACCAATAAATTTGGTTAAGAGTCCATTTTAAAAGATCTTTTGGCTGCAATTATGGCCTTTCGGCCGCTTACCGAATAAAATTATCCGCTTAACCCAGGTTAAACGTTAAAATTTATCCAGGCACCTTCCAGAATAACCCGTAGCTTGCTGCGGGATGAATGGATTTCATAGCCTTCCAGCGGGGTGTAATACCCCGCTGGAAGGTGCCTGGATTTATTTCCGCCAATCGTCTCGGTTTGCCTAATGGGGATCGCCTTAAATTGTTTTTCAAATGGGTTCTAAATAAGTATGGAAAAAGTCAAAATCAAACGTATACAGCGAAATAAAAAGCCAATTACTACCAGAGAGAAAGTTTTGGCGGGTATTGGCGTGGGCGCCGCCGTATTAGGTGGAGCCGGCGCGGTTAGTTCTAAAAGTAGCACACAGGCTATGATTAGGACTCAGGAAAATGAGCAGAACTCTTTTACTTCCAAAGCCAGAGTGGTAGTTACAAAAATTTTTGGATTAGTTTTTAGCCCGGGGGTGGCGCACGCAGAAGAGTTAAATAACCAAATTATCAGCAATGCGGTTGCCGATGCTTCCGTGAGTAGCCAAGCAGACACGGCGCATATTTTGACTGTTGATGATCTGGACGGTAAGGCGGTAAATATTCCCGACGGTCTCTTGACCGTTGATAATTTGGGAAATAACGGCGATAAACTTCTTTCTCTTGAAGAAATTTCTAATGGAGAGAAGACTTCGGATTTGCAAATTGTACAGACACCGATCCCGACTCCGGAATTTTTAGCGACGCCGATGCCCGGTGACTTGGGTCATGACGCTCATATGATTGATGATTCAGGTGAGAATGATAAGGCGTTTGTAGCCGAACAGACGCTAACTCCAACCCCTGCTCCAACCCCTGCTCCGGAAAATTTATCGCCTCGTGATCCTCAATTTCTTGCGGCGCCTATGTCTGATGGAGCTGTTTTGACTGTCGATGACCTAAATCAAACCGAGCAGACCGGCCAGTTAAAAACTGACGGCCTGGAAAACACCGACCAAACCGGCCTGCTTCGAACTACAGACCTGGATCAAACAGTTAAAAATGACGATAAACTTCTTTCTGTTGATGACCTGCATCAAGAATCAAGCAGCCTTTTGAAAACTAATGAGGTAACTAAGACAGACAAAGAAGATTTGTTGAAGCTTCCGGATTTAACGTCTGCGCCTAAAGATGTTTTGCTTAAAATGGAGGACTTCAATACAGACAGTAGCCGGTTGCTGAAAGTTGACGATACGAAGTCGAAGGTTGAAGACACAGGCCTGCTCCGGGCCGGGGACATTAAGAATGCAGACAGCGCCAATCTTTTAAAAATTAATAATGTAAATCAAGGTATAAAAGACACCGGCTTGCTGACAGTTGACGGATTTAGCTCCGACAATCAACTGGCTACAACCGACCAAGTCAATTCTGGTGGTAAGTTGCTGTCTGTTGATGGTCAAGATTCCGGCGGCGGCTTGCTGAAAGCGTTTGATATTACCCAAAATGACAAGCTGTTAAGTCTCAATGATATAAAACGTACAGATATGGGAGGCGCTTTACTTAAAGCAGATGATGTAAAAGTAAAGAACGACAGTTCCATACTTAAAATTACAGATATTAATCAAACTATTAAAGATCAGGGCTTGTTAAAATTTGATGATATGGCTAAGGTTGCCATCGATAAATCAGTCGCCACCGCACCAATTACAATTGGCTCCCGCACTTACTTCACCCAGTCCGCGAGTGTCCAAGAAAACAATAGTCAACAGCAAAATAATTCCACTCATGGTTTGACTTTTGGTCAGGTAAATACTTTGGGCGCGGTGGACACTCATCCTTTCCAGGACTCGCAAATTCCTACGGGCAATTCCGTTTCCGGCTCGAGATTAAGCGCCGGTCAGGGTCTTAAAATTCCGGCCGGGAATTTGGCGCCTCAAAATAATTCATCCGGACTTATGCAAATGCCGGCTGCTTCCCAGACCCCGGCCACAGGTTTGCAAATCTCGCAAAATTATTTAGCTCCATCGGGACAGGTCAGCGAAGATAATACGCAAAAAAATTACACAGTTAAAAAGGGCGACACGCTTTGGAATATTGCAAAACAAGTTTACGGCGACGGAGCCAAATGGCGTAAAGTTTTAAACGCCAATCCAAAAGTTTTAGCAACTGCGGGCGACACTAAGACTTTAAAAGTCAACGCGGTACTGGTAATACCGTAGGGGAAGAATGATTATAATAATAAAAATTATAATAAAATTAAAAAAGAAAATTTTTCAAATAGTTATCAATGTAAATAAAAAAATATATGCCAAAACCCAAAGCCCATAGCGGTAAACCGTCGGGGCGCCCGAGTAAAGACCGTGTTAGTCAACCTAAAAATTTTCATAAACAAATTAATATGGACGAAGTTAAAATCAAGCGCGTAAAACGAAATAAAAAACAAGCTACTACGAGCGAGAAAATTCTGGCCGGGGTTGGCGTTGCCAGTACGCTAATGGGCGGCGCGGGGGCGGTTAGCCCCAAGAGCAATACTCAGGCGGTGGTACGTAGCCAGGCAGACCAGCAGGGCTCCGGTGTCTCCAAAGTCAAAGCGGCTTTGGGCAAGATTTTTGGCGATGCCTTTGGCGGGATTAAGCAAGCCCATGCCATGACTAAAGAGGAAGCTCGGGTAATGTTGTCCACCGGGCAAGGCACACCGGAACAGTTAAATGCCGCTAATATTGCTTACTATGGGAAAACTGATACCAATCTCGCGACTCAAACAGCCCTCCAGCAACAAGCCACAACAAACTCGGGCGCCGGAAACACATCCGGTTCCGATGCTTCCGCCTTAACCGCTGAACAGGAACGGCTTAGAGTAATACTGGCTACCGGACAGGTTATGGGCGCGGATGGAAAGCCCTTGACAGGCCAAGCTTTGGCTGATGCTCTGAAAGCGGCAAATGAAGCCTATTACGGTTCGGCCACCAACAAAGATCCTATTTACAAGCCCGGCAGTGTAACTAATCCTACCGCAACTCCTTCTGTTGGAGCGCCGGTGGTTAACGGTTCATTTCAGTCCCAGAACGGCCAGTGGTTAAATTTAGGTGGCGGCGGTTATTACGACACCAAAACCGGCACCTATTCCAATGCTGACGGCACGATTCAATCTACAAACAGAAATGATTTTTCTACTAAATTACAGAATAGTTATTTAAACGGATTTTCGTATAAAGTAGATCCTAAATCGGCCGGTTATAATCCCGCCCAGTATGCTAGCAGGGAGACGGCTTTGGCTCTGGCTCACGCCATGGGCTTGCAGGATTCAGCGGTGGTTTTGACTACAGTCTCCGGGCCGGTTGCCCCACTGCCGCAGTATTTAATTACCTTGCCTAACGGAGTTCAGCTTAATGCCGGTTTGGTGGCGCAAACTTATTTAAACAATCCTCCGGCCGTGGCTGACGAGATGATTAAGGCGGAAATTAGCAATGGTGGTGGTAAGTATATTTACACCGGCGCGGATTTTGGCGGCGGTAGTTCCACCAATGTCACAGACCCGAACGCAGTAGTTACATCGCCGGCAGCCTCCAGAAATAAAGCCGATTTAGTCGGCGCGGGAAAAATGTGGGCAACAGTTGACGCTTTTAGGGTGTGGTGGAACCAGCAGTATGTAACAGGCGGAGATGTGCCCGGACTGGGCGCTAAACAAGACTGGCAAATAATTACCGGCACGGATTGGGATCTTTATAATTCGGCCACTAATGGTACCACCTCAAAATATAGCCCAACAGATATTACAGCCTTTGCTAACCTGGCCGCCACAACTCCTTTGGCAAGTATTGACCAAACTAAGCTTATGGAAATTTTCGGCAACGGCGCCAATACAGGCGCAATCCCTAAAGCTTTTACCTCCGACAGTGCCATTGCCTATGCTTTAGGCATTGGCAATAACGCGGCTCCCGATAATAGCGGAAAAATTCAGGGAGTTAACGGTCAGTGGTATCAGCGGTCAGGAAATAATTGGGTTAGTGTAGATGCGCCCGCCAATTATAGCGGAGTAAATAGCAATAATGTTAATAACGTAATTTATGATGGCAGCGCAGCAATGAACGCACAAATTGCCCAGCTCAAGCTCCCGGCTGGTCAAGTTACACAAATGCAGCAGAGCGGGGTGGTGCCCGGCAGTGCCCTGGCCTATATGCTGGGAATTGGTAATGACACCATCCACGATATGGTTTCCGGCAATAACGGCACGGTTTATTATCGCGATCCAAACACCGGTAATTTAACAACGCGCAATACCCAAGTCAAGGTAGGCGATTCGGTTACAGTTGATGGCAGAACCGGCGCATATAAAACTGTCGATGGCAAAGTTACGCCGGTAGAAAATGCGGGTCACCAGGTTCTGAACTCCAACGGTTATTATTATACTTCCGACGGCAATAACGGCTGGACCTTAACTGACCATCAAGTCAAAAATGAAAATGGTCACAGTTACGTTTCTCAAGGCGGAGAATGGCTGGATGCCGGTGTGAATTCTAGCGCCCAAATTTATACCAATGTTAATATTGCCGGTTTACACGCTGTTGATTTAGGCAATGGTCTCAAGCAAGGCACTATTGGAGTTAATGGTAATAGGCTGACAATGAATGTTGCTGTGACTTCTGACGGTAGGATTTATGACGAACAAGGAAATGATATTACTACTTTATTTACGGACAGCGCGGTCCAGCAAGTAGTTACTGCTTTTAATGCTAATATGGGTACGGGTGGAGGAGAACAAGGTGGGGGATCTGTTGGTTCCCGTGTCTTGCAAAAAAGTGGCGATGAGCTGGGTGCGGGTTATATTTCCGGAGTCACTTATCAATATGGTAATGGCAATAGCCGATTGGGCGGTGTATGGGCTCCGGTGGCCGGCTCAACGGCTGACGGGAGCAGCTTGAACTCGGCCTTTGGTAGTGGTTATAATAACGGGGTTGCTTACGATTATCTCAATGGTTCGTGGGCAGCCAGAACCCGTACGGTTGACAACCTGACGCAAACCTTTTATGGCGGACAATGGGTTTTAAATAACGACCAAAAAGACCCTATTAATCATCCCGGACTGATTACCGAAGGCGGTAAATGGATTACGGATATTTCGGGCTCAAAAGCTACCACTACCACTCG
This sequence comes from Candidatus Doudnaibacteriota bacterium, assembly GCA_038203095.1. Classification (GTDB taxonomy): domain Bacteria; phylum Patescibacteriota; class Doudnabacteria; order UBA920; family UBA920; genus PALSA-1336. The sequence continues at coordinate 29,226 of JBBREH010000010.1, forward strand.
GCTTGATACTACGGGCGGGCGGAGCGTGCATCAAATTTTGAACGTCTCAACTAATCAGTGGACAGACGCGCCTCAAGCCGGCGATGTTGATGTAAAAAACGGCGTACTTTCAGCCTACAGCGGCTCGCAGTGGATAAAACAGACTGCCGCTGGCAAAATAATCAAAGATTCAACCGGCAAAATTACTAACTACCAAATTACTCTGGATGGGGTTGTTTTTCTTCAAGACAGCAGCTTAGATGGTTTATCCCAACAACTTCAGCAGTATAATAATCAACCGAATTTGCAGGGCCAGCTTTTTGCGGCTTACTATCAGTTGTTAAATGCGCAAAGCACTGGCTTAACCAAAGCACCTGCCCCAATAAATATTCCCAACACTCCGGCTTGGCAAAGCTTTAAGAGTAGCCCGGCGTCTTTTCCAACGCCAATGCTCAAGGCTGATGGCTCGCACGATTGGTCACAATATACCAGCGACGCCAAAATGGCTTCTCAGCTGGACTATAATTATAATTATTTTAATAATCCAAATCGTTCCTATGACTGGGGAGTGGATGATTTAGGTATTAACCCTTATGTTTTAAATAATGTTTTACGGCCAATGTATGGCATTCCGGTACCGGGTGTGAATAATCCAGGCGGCACTAACCGGTTTATTGTTATGCCTGACGGGCAAATTATTCCCGCGGCCATGGGTATTACTTATTTTGGTGCCATTACCGCGCACTGGACTAAAGATGGCTTAGTACAAGATGGTTCAAGCACACTGATACTTGCGCGCAGCAAGCTTTCCGCTCCGGCTCAACAAGCCTTAGATAATGCTTTTTCGGGTGGCAACGTGAACCCCGGCTTGCCGGCCGGCATCGGAACCGGAAATACGGGCGGTAGTTACACCGGGACTATTCCGGGAGGTGCTATTGTTGTTGGTCCAGTGGCTGTTACCTCCACCGGCAGTATGGCAACCGGACTGACTTTTAAAAATACTACTTCTAACGACAACGCGATTTTGGCAGTTAATGACAGCTGGCAACTGGAAATTACAGGGCCGGTTGGAAAACAGGTTTATATTACCGGCGGAAAAATAGCCAATGGTGTTGTGCCCAACAATACCACACTAATGGGTATAATTGGCGCAAATAATAAATTAGTCTTGACCGGCAAAATTACTTCGGATGCTGTCGGGACTTGGAATCAAACTGTTAAAATTGGGGATGACTTAAGCACCACTACACAACTACCAACTTTGATGTTTACGGTAATAGCCAACAGGCCAACAGGCTCGGGCGGTGGAGCGGGAGCAGGGGTGGTTAGCGATGCCGACAAAGCTATGGCAATTGCTTATTTTCAAAGTGGCACTTGGCCGGACGGCACGGTCTTTGGTCCGAACGGTGTTTATAAAGTCGCGAATAACGGTACACTATTAGTTGATTCAACCGGAAAGCCCATTGCGACAAAAACCGGCACTGGCGGTGCGGTGACCCCGGCGGAAGCAGCTAAAAATACGGCTATCATTAATTTTCAAAGCGCCCCTTGGGCAGACGGTACAACTTTTGGAATTTATAGAGTTACGGGTAATGGCCTACAACTGGTTGATCAAAACGGTACTTCAATTGCGACTAAAACCTCCGCCGGCAATACAGTTACAGCCTCGGCCGTACTAACCTTGGCCACTGGCACAGTCGGCACGGTTTACAACGCTTCAATGCCAACAGGTGGGATCTGGTCAAAAACAAGTGGCAATTTACCCCCGGGTATTGCTTACAACGCTAGTTCAGGAACATTCTCCGGCATACCTACAACCGCCGGCAGTTATAATTTTGTGATGCAAAAAACCGGCGCTGCAAATACCACCACAGTAACTTTAGTGGTTAATCCTTCCGTCACTACAAGTACACCTACAACCCTTACCTTAAATCCCGCTACAATTAACAGGCCTTACAGCGCATCTATTTCTGCTTCTGCCCCCGGAACCTGGATTCAGACTAGTCCAAGCACAAGCTTGCCCCCCGGAATTACTTATAGTTCCACCGGTACATTTTCCGGCACGCCTACCACGGCCGGTACCTACACCATTGTTTTAGGCAAAGCCGGCACCATCGATACTATAACAGTGACTTTGATAGTTAACCCGCCGGCCGCCACGAGTAATGCCCATTTAGTAGCAGCACCAGATGGCTTGTTAAGCAGGGATGATTTAAGTTCCGGAAATGGCGGCTTATTAACTCTTGATGATTTAAGTTCCGGAAATGGCGGCTTGTTAAGTCTTAATGATTTAGGTCAAACAGGTGCAGGTGGCCAAACCGGTACGGGAACAGGCGCTACTTCTACCACTTCAGGAACCACAGGCACTGGCGCAATTGGCTCGACAACGGGAGGAGCAGGTATGGCAACAGGTGCTTCCTCGGCCACGACTCTTTCCACGGTTCAAATTACCTCGGTGACTGCGTTTGACTTAACCGGTAGAAATTCCAACAATGCCCTTAAGGCCGGCTATAGCATAGAAATTGGCGGCAATAATTTAAGCGGCACATACAATCAGATTTTTCTAACCGCTAACGGCACTGACTACGAAGTAAAAAGGATTGTTACCACCAACAACAAAATTATGCTTTTTCCTGAGTTTAGCGCCAGCATTCCTAACGGCTCCAGCATCGGCATAAAATTGCTTTCCGCCAAAGCAGGAGTAATATCGGGAACCCTTAAAGGCGTTGCGTTTGTATATAGTAAAACAGCGGCAACAGCGTCAATCGATAATTTACTGACCGTTGATAATTTTGCTTCACAAAACAACAACCTTCTCACTCTTGCTGGCATTGGCCAAACTAATCAAAGTGCCTTGCTTAAAACAACTGATGTTAACCAGAATGGTAATTTGCTTCAGGTGGCTGATGTCAGCCAAGCCGGCAATTTGCTTAAAGCAACCGACACTAAACAAGCACAAACTCACACCGAGCTGCTTAATATTGACGATTTAGCTAATGGTGGTTTAATTGATAACAATCAATTAAACCAAACTGACAAGGCATCATTATTCAAGACAGTGGACTTAGGCAAAACTGTCGACAACGTTCAAGCCAGCTCGCTGTTAAGCGTAAATAATTTATCCCAGGGTAAACTTTTAAATGCATCTGATTTTGGCCAAACCAATAAGGACTCATTGCTTAAAGCAACTGACATCGGGCAAACTGCCACAGACTCTGGCCTAGTTAAAGTGATAGATGTAAACAAAGACGGTACTCTGTTAAGTCTTGAAGGGCTTAATAAAAATAGTAGCGTGTTGTTAAGAGTTAATGATATTAAAACTAGCGGCTCGATCCTAAAAATTGATGAGGTCAAGACAACAGCAAAAGACACTATCCTACTTAAAGCCGCCGACACCTCCGCGCCCTTGTTAAAGGCGGACGAAGCCGCAAAAGTTTCTGTTTCCACCGCTGACCAGCAATTAATTACCCAGCTTCAAGGTAAGGTTAATGATCTCCAGGGTCGAATTGATAGTTTAAGCAGTCAGTTGGCCAGTCGTCAGGGCGGCGGGACGGTAGTGGTTCCGGCAGATGTTTCCGGACTACAAGCACAAGTTCAGCAGTTAAACAATCTAGTACAAGGCTTAAGGTCAGGGCAAATCCAAACTCTAGGCAATGTGGACACGCATCCCTTACAGAGTTTGCAAATGTCAGCAGGTTATACAGCTTCAGGCGCGCAGGCAGGATTGGCTTCCTCGGGTGGGTTACAAATGCCGGCCGGCTATCAGAATTCCTCCGGAGGCCAAGGTCTGCAAATACCCCAAGGTTATCAGAATTCCTCCGGCGGATTGCAAATGCCTCAAAGCTCTGGCGGTCAGATTCAAGGGGTGTCGCGGTCCTCAGCGTATACTGTTAAAAAGGGCGATACTTTGTTAAAAATAGCGCAAAAGTTTTATGGTAAGGACGGCAGTAAACAGTGGCGAAAAATTCTTTCAGCCAACCCTAAGTGCTTAACTAAAGTCAACGACACGAAAACTTTAAAGGTCGGTTTTGAGCTGAATATTCCATTGACTTAGTAAAAAATAATTATTATAATTATAATAGTTGATAATTAATAAAGGATTTATTTATGGAAGAACACGAACACCATCGTAAAATTATTGTAGAAGAAACCGAAGGCAATGCTTCGGCCGGAGGCGAGTTTTCTCCCGCCACCGCGATTTCCGCCAGTATTTTACTTGCAGCGCTGATAATTTCCGGGAGCATTTTTTACAATAATAGCCTAATTGTAAAAAGCTTAGCCGGTTCGGTCGTCAGCGGACAAACTCTTGGTAGTAACCAGAACGCACCCGCAGCGCCTAATGCTCCTGCAGCCCCAGCTCCTGCCCCAGCTCCTGCGCCCGCGGCTCCTACCGGTCCGGTAAGCGTTGCGGACCGCGCCAATGAGCCCACTTTGGGCAGTAAAAATGCCAAAGTAACTATGTATGAGTTCTCAGATTTTCAGTGTCCATTCTGTAAAAGTTTTTTTGACAACACTTTCGCGCAAATTAAGTCGCAGTATATAGATACAGGAAAAGTAAGACTCATTTATCGCCACTATCCTTTGCCTTTCCATGTTAACGCGGAAATTGCCGGCGTGGCCGCGGAATGTGCCAATGTGCAGGGTAAGTTTTGGGGTTATCATGATGTCTTGTTTCAAAAGTCACAGGGCGACGGTACCAATTTGGACGTCGACAGCCTAAAAAAGTATGCCGATGGCTTGGGTTTGAATAAAGGTACTTTAGGTTTTGGAAATAATAAATTTAACCAATGTCTAGATTCCAAAGCTACTTTGGCAGTGGTCAAAGCCGACCAGGCCGAAGGTACTAAAGACGGTGTGTCAGGCACCCCCAGCTTTATTATTAACGGCAAACTTATAGTAGGCGCTCAGCCTTTCGCCACTTTTCAAACAGAGATTGATGCGGCATTAAAAAAATAAAGCACAAGTTTAAAAAAGACTCCTCAAAGCCTTTGTCGGCAGGGGAGTTTTTTTTGTAGTCTGATAAATAAGATGAATTTGTGTTGAAAACATACGTACGTACGCATAAAGTCAACATATGAAATTGGCGCTTATGCCCTTTTGCAAACGCAAAGGTTTTATTAATTTGGATGTTAAACAAGTTTTTGAGTTTTTATCATTTTAAAATATATTCCAAGGCAAACAAGTAAAAATAGACCTAAGGAAAAAAGCATTAAGCGGCTATTGTTTTTGACTTCAGGGGCTGTATTGATTGTAATTGTTAGAGGAATTTTTACGCCGGTGCCTACGGAGAACTTGTTGTCGGCCAGGGGTTTGGCAACCACGGACAAATTTGTGCCTAATTTTCCAGTCTTTTCACTATTAATTTTCAAAGCATCTACCGTAATGCTTACTGTTTTTTTGCCACCTGATTCCAGCGTAAAGCTGGCCGGCATTGGCTTTATTGCATCAGCAAAGTCATCCGAGTAAACTTCAAATACCTGTACGTCAGCCGTAGGGTTAACTACTGTAATATTTTGTGTAACGGATTTTCCTATGGCGGCGGCAAAATCAAGTTTGGCCGGTGACACCTGTATGCCGGCGGCAATAGCAATAGTCGGTAGGCAAAAAAGTAGACCAAGTGACAGTTTAATAACAGTGTTCATATTTTGAGTTAGAAATTAAGAAATCAATCCACAGGTACACAGGTGATTTTTACGGTAGAAATTCAGCTTAAATTATTTCGCGGAGGCCCAAAAAATTATTTGCCCGTTTTTTTGACCGGAGCTGCCTTTAAAATTTGCAGGTACTGCGAACTTAACCGCTGCATCCTGATGCTGACCAGCAGTTAAATCCAATTTAAATACTTGCCAGACAAGGTTATTTAAAGTAAGATTGTCGGTAAATAAATTATCGCCGGAAACAATGCTTTCAATATGGATGCCTGTACTTCCGCTGCTGGTAATTGTGATAGTTTTGGAGGTACTTGTTCCTGCTTTAAGTGTGCCAAAATCTAAACTGGCCGGGTTTATTGTAAAGGATATTGTGCCGCCCGTATCAGTCGTCTCTCCCGCTACCTGTCCTGCGGTTACATTAGCAGTCAGTCCGACGGCCGAGGATCCCGCTTGGCCAATTTGCAGTAGCGCCGTGTTGCTGCGGATAAATCCGGTTTTTGTCGCTCCGACTTTATAAAAGCCGTCTTGGTTGGCCATTGTCGCTATACCGGCAACATCGCTTGTAAAAGTTTTTGTGCCAAGGGCAATAGTCGCCCCGGATAATGCCGTCCAGGCTCCTTTGTTAAAGCTTTCTACTGTTGCTTGCGCGCTTTGTCCCGTGTTAATTTGAGTTTGGGACAAAGTCAGACGTGTGGGTTGCCAGCCAAAGTCACCAAAATACCAGAGCACTTCGTCGCCGGCTTTAAGTTGATAGTCAGCCGCGCCCACGTCAGGCGAAAGATTGTTAACAAAATATTGCCAGCCGGTTAAACTGAAAGCAGTGTCGGTATTGATTTGGTTTAAATAAGGACCAAAACTTTTTTGCTGAATGTTGTAAGTATAGCCGCATTGGCTGGCGGCATTTTTAACAATGTCTAAAGCCGTCGGGCCCAAGGCTTTGCCCGTGCAAACAGTATCTAACGAGCCCTCAATTCTAAAACTATAGCTTTGGGCGGTTGCCGGAGAAATAATTTTAACAGGCAAAGTTTTGTTGTTCAAGGCAATAACCGCATAGGCAGTGGCAACGGGGGTAAAGCTGCTTTCGGTAGTGTCGCCGGTGTCATTTTGGAAAAAGCCTGTGCTATTTTGAGTTAGTTCTAAAAAGGTTTTTGGCGTATTGCTTCCTTTGGACCAAGTGGCCTGGTCTATGCTTAACGCATTGAGCGCCCATAGCACCCAAGCCGTAGAAGAGCTGTCGCTTGCTGTGCCGTACTGGCTCTTTGGGTCGTAAGTAAAACCACCGTCAGCATTTTGTGCGGTTTTTAAATAGTTTAAACCGTTTACAATGTGGATGTCAGCAGCGGCAACTCCGACCGCGGCCAGCGCGACAATGGCAGTAGCGGTGGTGTTACTGTCGGAGCTGCCGGTAGGGGCGCTAAAGCTCCAGCCACCATCTGCGTTTTGATGCGCTAGCAAAAAACTTTTCACGTCAGCAATCGCAGGGTCGGTGAGCGGTTGCCCCGCTGACACCAAAGCCAGCAGGCCAAAAATATCATCGTTCAAAGTAGTGGGGTCGCCAATTTGTCCCGCGGTATGAAAGCTTTCAAGTTTGGCAACTAAGTCCTGATTACCAAAATTTCTCGGGTCTTTGCCTAAAGCGGTAATAGCTAAAATCGGCACTTCAAAATCTATGGCTTTTGTGCCGGTAACAGTTTTTAAATAATCGCTGGGCGCAGAAGAGGGACTAAGCAAGCTTAAAGCCATTGTGCTCCAAGGGTTGCCGCTGTGCGCGGATAAATATGTGCCCGCAGTGCCGGTATTAAAGGCAATGGCCGGGCTAAGAGGGGAAAGGATAATTATTATAAACAAGAAAAATGCAGCGTATATTTTGGCTTTAGTCATAGTTAAGAGTTAAGAGTTAAGAGTTAAGAGTTAAGAGTTAAGAGTTAAGAGTTAAGAGTTAAGAGTTAAGAGTTAAGAGTTAAGAGTTAAGAGTTAAGAGTTAAGAGT
>JBBREH010000011.1:0-36580 GCA_038203095.1 Candidatus Doudnaibacteriota bacterium
TACGAGGCATTTTGTGAGGATTTTTGGAGACGTAGTTCACCTACGGCGACAAAAACCGCAGCAAAATAACGAAGTAATCGGCCAAACCCCTTGTGGGTTTCATCAATATTTTAAATATTTAGATGAAAGGCGTAAGTCCTAAGCACTTAAATTATATGGACTCATCTGTATCACCACGCACAAAACCGCTATATCGCGGCACACAAATAGTTTGGTATATTTTAGGCACTCTAGAAGTACTTTTAGCTTTCCGGTTTCTCCTAAAATTATTCGCAGCCAACCCGAACGCGGGCTTTAGCAGTTTTATTTACGGCTTAAGCTATATTTTCGCGGCGCCATTTCTAAATGTTTTTAAAATGTCCAGAGTGGAAGGCAGTATCTTTGAATGGACCACTCTTTTGGCCATGATAGTTTACTGGATTATTGCCCTAGGCATTATTCGCCTATTTCTTATGGGTAAAGACGTTTCCACTCCGGAAGCGGCGGTAAAATTGGACAATCAAGACTAATAATTAATTATTTCAACATTGTATGACTACTATAATTAATACGCCCCCCACAAACAGCGACAATTCAGGTGGCAGCTACGGTGGCCTAATAGTAGGCATTGTGATTTCAGCCATCCTGGTTTTTATTTTTGTGGTATATGGCTTGCCTGCGATGCGCGGTAATAATAAAGATTCCGGCATAACAACCGTGACTGTGCCTGACAAAATAGATGTAAACGTAAATAAAGGAAATTAAATTTATGAACAAACAAGACAAACACTTAGGTTTAAAGGTCGGTTTGGGTGTCGCGGCAATTACCGCTGCGGCCGGAGCATATTATTTAATGGGTAAAGATGGTAAAAAACGCCGCGCTAAAGCCGCGGCCTGGGTAGATGAAGCCAAAAAGGAACTAGAAAAAAAGGTTGCAGCCATGAAAGACATGAGCCAGGAAATTTATCATCAAAGCGTGGATAAAGTATTAATTAAGTACAAAAAATTCCAAAAGGAAAACCCTGAGGAATTTGCCAAATTAGTCAGCGAGCTTAAAGGGCACTGGCAATACATTAAAGAGCATATGGCTGATAAAAAATCTTAAATCTTAAATCTTAAATCTTAAATCTTAAATCTTAAATCTTAAATCTTAAATCTTAAATCTTAAATCTATGGGAATTATACTTTGGATAGTGTTTGGAGCTTTAGTGGGCTGGATTGCTTCAGCCATTATGAAGAGTAACGACGGTGTGTTAATGGATATAGTAATAGGCATAGTCGGCGCCGTAATTGGTGGATGGCTAATGAATGCACTTGGTCAAAGCGGTGTAACCGGTTTTAACCTTTACAGCCTGATTGTGGCGGTTATTGGTTCTATGGTATTAATCGCCATAGTTAGAGCAATCCGCAGGACAGCTTAAAGGTTTCTGTAGTTGCTAGATCTCGTGTCAAGCACGGGACAAGCTTATCGAGCCTTCAGGCAATGACAGAAATAATCAAACATACGAATAATTTAAAAAAATTAATAAGGAGATTGGTTTATGAATAAAATTATGTCCACCTTTGGCGGAAAAAAACTTCTCATCTTACTTGCTATTCCGTTTTTGGCCGCGGCTTGCAACAGCCAGCCAACAGCTGAATCAACTAAAAATAGTGAGAGCGTAAATTCACAAACATCCGCCCAGCCACAAACTCAGGGCAGGGCAGTCTTTAGCATTACCGACGCTACGCCGGACATTCAGAATGTTACAGCGGTACAAATAACTATAGATAAGTTAGAGGTGTTAAGCAGTGGTCAGGCGTGGGTCACAGTTAACTCTACCGCCAAAACCTTTGATTTAATGGCGCTAAAAACTTCCGGCACCGCCCAGTTAATAGCCGATTTGCAACTCCCGGTAGGGACTTACAACCAAATTCGCCTGCATGTGACAAAAGTAGTGGTTACCAAAGCAGGCGTACAGAGCGAAGCTAAACTGCCTTCCAATGAGCTAAAAATTGTTGGCAAAGTTGTGGTAAAACCGGACGCTACAGCCAGTGTAAAATTTGACTTTTTACTGGATAAATCTTTGCATCTAACCGGCAACGGGATGTTTATTTTAGCCCCGGTAATTAAGCTGGACAGCCAAAGTGACGCCCGGGTACAAATTAACGCTAATAATGAAGTCAAACTCGAAAGCGGCCAGGAAGAAGAAAGCATAATGATGGGTTCAGATGAGAATGGAATGATGAAAAATAATTTTGAGTTTGATAGCAACCAAAAACTTGACCTGACTAACAATGGCTCGATGCATATGATGGATAATAATCAGAGCGAAACCGGCCTTAAAATTGATGCCCAAAAAGCTATAGACATTGCCATAAAAAACGGCAGTATTGATTTATCAATATCGGTGAAATTGGAAACAAAAGACGGAAAAAAAGTTTGGCATGTAGTTGGCAAGCAAGGCTTAAGCTTGGCTGATGTTTTTGTGGACGCGCAAACCGGCGTCATAGTTATGGCGCAATAATTAATTAATTTAATAATCAATTATAAAATATATGAACGATAATAAAGCTTGGTATGTGGCAATTGGTGTAGTTATATTAGCTTTGATAATTTGGGGAATTTATGCAATTAATAAAAGTGACATACCGGCAAACACCACGACTCAAACAACACAAAATACCCCAAATAATAACGCAGACCAAACAGCAAGCACAACCCCCGAGGCCACAACCACTCCGGTAACAGGCGCCCCGGCAAAGAAACTTTCTTATGGCCAGGCGGTAAATGCTTATAAATTTCGCTTCCAGTTTTTACAGTGTCATGGCAATCCCGGGACATTAGCAGTTAAACAAGGTACGGTAGTAATGCTGGATAACCGAGATGCGGTAGCGCACACAATTAAAGCCGACAAGCAAACTTTTAAGATTGCGGGTTACGATTATGCCTTGCTGCATACTTCGGCGCTGGGCGACTTATTTATAACCTGCGACGGTGGGGGAGCCGCGAAGTTGAACGTGCAAAAGTAAGGCTTTTTACAGCCTAATAACAGTCTGTGCAGTGGAGGGTCTCCTTCTTTGTTAAGTTCTTGGTGAAGATAGAGACCCCTTCCTGTAATGGAAAAAATATATGGACCACATAATGTCAATCAAATTAAGATCAAGTCAAGTAATAGGATTTCTGGCTGTTGCTGGTATGTTGTTTTCTTCGTGGACACAGGCCGCTAGTTCCGCAATTCAAATACTTTCTCCGCTGGGAGGAGAGCAGTGGGCAATTGGCAGTAATCAAAATATAAAATGGAGCGCTCCGGCTTCGGTTTCGAGCCTCAGGATATCTTTAAATTATCCGGAACCTGCCTGCAGACTGGCTAGTCCCCCTTGTATGATTATGACTCGTGCTCCCATTCTTATTTCTTCCAATGTCCCAAATACCGGTTCATATTCTTGGAATATAGGCTCAAATTTTTCGGCAGGAAGTTATTTTTTAAGTATTTCCGATGCCGGAAACAGCGGGCAGTCCACTACTTCAGATGTGTTTAACTTATTAGGCAGTACTGATCTTTCGCCTCACCCTTATGGCACAAATATTAGCGCCGGTGGGGTTGTCTACTATATTCAGGCACCAGTTGTAGGCGGGGCAATGCCTATTAATCCGCCCAAGGCGACATTAAGGCCTTACTCTTCCCAGGTAGTATTTTTGTCTTATGGGTTTAATTCCTGGAGTTCAGTAGTGCCTGCTAATAATGCTGATTTGGCTTTAGAAAAAAGCAGTAACTTGATGCCTTATGCCGATGGCACTCTGGTTAATGATAGCGGTACTATCTATATTATTAATAGCGGGGGCAAAACTGGTTTTGCCAATCCTAGAATTTTTCTTGGTTTGGGCTATAGTTGGCAAAATGTGATTTTTGGTGACACTTCTTTTGTCCCGACCAGCGGTTCGCCAATTTACCAGGTCGCCGCTCACCCTGCCGGCACGTTGGTTAATCAAAAAGGAATAATTAATTTAATTACGGCCTACGGTAAAATGGGCATCCCTTCAATGGAGATTTTTAATTCCTGGGGATTAAAATTGAATAATGTTGTTTCGGTGAATTTTTTTGACGAGAAGTTGCAAAACAATTCTTACAATGCGATTGTTTCAGAACGGGAATTTGGGCAGTTGTCTCCTACGGCTTATCCACCAGTGCCAATGTCACAATAATTTTATGGACAAACACGAAGTAATAAAACTAGCCAGGGAGCTGTTTAAAATTAGGGAGTCTTCGGCGCGGGAAGGCCCGGCGGAAAATGACGGCGTGCATAAAAGAAAAACCCAGGCTATTCCGTTTTATAATGATGAAATAATGAAAACCTGGTATTTGGAAGCCATTCACACCGCGGAAATTATTATTGGGTTGGAAAAGGAATATTTAAAAAATCAGCCATGAAAAATTTTAACAAAACAATTTTTACAGCTATCCTGTTAGTTGTCCTAATGTCTGGACGGGTGGCTTTTGCCGCGGGTCCCACGCTTGGTACGGCCGGCAATTTCGCGGTTTTGGCCGGTTCGGCCATTACCAATACCGGCTCCAGCGTTATTAATGGCGACTTAGGACTATCGCCCGGCACCTCGGTAAGCGGTTTTCCGCCGGGAATTTTAAATGGGGTACAACATGTGGCAGACGCCCCAGCCGCGGGAGCCAAGGCAGACTTGGTTAATGCTTATAACTACGCTTACGGACAACTGCCGGTTTACAGGATTAGCACCGAACTTGGTGGCAGTCTTATAAATCGCGGTGTGTATGATTCCGCAGACGGCACATTCGGTTTAACAGGGACTCTAACTTTGGATGCTTTGGGCGACCCCGCAGCGGTATTTATTTTTAAAAGTTCAACCACACTAATAACCGCGGCCTCCAGCCGGGTTGTACTGGCCGGCGGCGCCCAAGCCTGTAACGTTTTTTGGCTGGTGGGTAGTTCTGCCACGCTGGGCTCAAATTCAACTTTTAAAGGCAGTATTTTGGCCTTAACTTCCGTAACACTTACTACCGGCGCGCAAGTCGAAGGCCGAATTTTGGCGAGGAATGGCGCGGTGACTATTGATTCCGGAGCTGTTACCAAAGCGGAGTGTGCGGCACCGGCGGCACCCGTTGCAACATCCGTCTCCACTTCAACGCCGGCCACGGCCGCGACATCCACGCCAAATGTAGTTTTAAATTTTACCTCAACCTCCACGCCGGGCTTGGCTTTTTCGCTCGGACTGCAAATGCCCACGTCTACGGTTTTGGCGCAAGTGTCTATACTACCGGTGACCGGAATTGATTTAAGCATTGGCATGTTGTGGAAAATTATCATTCCGTTTAGCTTGGTATTGCTTTTATTGTTATTCTATCCTATACCAAAAAAACAAAATGAGTAATTGATTAAGCTTTTAAAAACTCATCCGTAAGGGTGAGTTTTTTGCTATAATGCTGGCATGAGTTTACTTTTTAAATTTTGGTGTGCGGCGGCAGTTTTGGCGTTTTTGGCTGTGGGCTGCAATCAAAAGATTAGCCAGGAAATACCTCAGCCTGCTATTAAACAAGCCACTCCGGCTGCTACAGCCACTCCCATTGCTATTAGAGATTATATTGCCACTTCCACCTCAGAGTCGGGTAATCCACCGCAGTTTGTAGTGATGGCGTTTGACGGTTCATATTCTTTGCCAATGTGGCAAAACACTTTGGATTTTTCCCAAAGTATGTTGGCGGAAGGCCACCCGGTACATTTTACTTATTTTTTAAGCGGCGTGTACTTTTTAAATTTTCGCAAAGCAGCTATTTATCAGCCGCCTCTAAAACCTGCCGGCACATCGCTAATTGGTTTTGGTTTAAGTAATTTAGACATAGAACAACGCGTGGCCTATGTTAATCGCGCAATTTTAGAAGGCCACGAAATTGGCTCTCACGCCAACGGGCATTTTACCGGCGCCAAATGGAGCGGTAAAGATTGGCAACAGGAATTCTCCCAGTTTAATAAACTGATTTTTCATATTGTAGAAAATAATGGCGTTTCGGCTTCTGACGCGTCACGCTACACTATTAATCTTGAGCCATCCGATGTAATTGGTTTCCGCGCGCCGGAATTGGGCAACGATGCCAGCTTATGGCCGGCCTTAAAAGACAACGGTTTTTTGTATGATACTAGCTTAACCGGCAAACCCGATGCCTGGCCAAAAAAACTTTTCAACGGTTTATGGGAATTTCCTTTAGCCTCGATTCCGTATGCCAGCTCCACCCGGAATTTGCTTTCTATGGATTATAATTTTTATTTTAAGCAGTCCGGCGGTAAAGACGTAACTAAAAAAGGCGATGCCAAGTGGGATCAATTTTATAACGACACCTACACTTCTTACCTAAACTATTTTGAAAAAAATTATCAGGGCAACCGCGCACCGGTATTTATTGGCTCCCACTTTTCCGAATGGAACGACGGCGTCTATTGGGAAGCCATGAAAAATTTCGGCGCTACCGTTTGCGCCAAACCCGAAGTGAAATGTGTGAGTTTTAAGGAATTGATGGAGTATTTAAACAGTTATTCGCAGCGAAAATGAGCCATGATAGTAATATTTTCCTCTTCCTTAAAGCCGCGCTAGGTGTGTGTTTGTTTCCTGCCTACCACGGACAGAAGTGTCACAAAAACTCATCTAAACGGATGAGTTTTTAATAACTGCTAGCTTTTTTGTTTTAAAAAAAGAGAGTACAATGCTCAAATGAGCTCTACGGATTTTAGTTTAATCAGCAATACTAATTACGACGTTGTTGTTATTGGTGGCGGGCCTGCCGGCATGATGGCGGCCGGGCGAGCTGCCGAACTGGGCGCTCGGGTTTTACTTATAGAAAAAAATTCAAAACTTGGAAAAAAATTGCTTATTACCGGCGGAGGCAGATGCAATATTACCAACGCTGAATTAGACCGAAAAAAAATGGTGGCCAAATACGGCATTAAAGGAAAAGCCTTGCACGGGTCATTTGCCCGTTTTGGGGTAGAAGAGACGCTACAGTTTTTTATGGGCAAAAATCTTGCCATTAAAGTAGAAGACCTACAGCGTGCTTTTCCGGTAAGCAATAAAGCAGAAGACGTCTGGAAAGTTTTGGTAAATTATATGCAAGACGGCAAAGTTCAGGTGTTGGAAAATTCACGCGTATCCGGATTTTTTCATAAAGACAATTTAATTACCGGAGTTAAAACTAAACAAGGCATTGTGCAGGGAAATTTTTTTGTGGTGGCAACCGGAGGCAAATCACGTCCCGAGACAGGCTCTACCGGTGAGGGCTTGGCCTGGATGAAGGACTTGGGGCACAGTGTGGAGGAATCAGACTCCGCTTTGGTTCCAATAACAATTAAAGAAGAGTGGGTTAAAAAATTATCCGGCCTAAGTTTTCAAAATGCCAAATTAACCATATTTCAGGATGATCAAAAAGTTGAGTCAAACTCGGGGAAAATTTTGCTAACCCATTTTGGCATTAGCGGGCCGTTAGTTTTAAATATGAGTAAAAATATTGCCGAGCTTCATAAATACTCCCCCGTAAAATTGCAGTTAGATTTGTACCCCGACATGAACTCGGAAGCTCTGGATAAATATTTTTTGGAGTTAATAGCTAAGTCTTTAAACAAACAGATTAAAAATAATTTAAGTTGTTTAGTGCCGCCAAAAATGATAGAGACGGTGCTTTTTATGTGTGAGATAAATCCTGAAACAGAAGGCAACAGCTTAACCCGCCCGCAGAGGCAGAAAATTGTAAAATTGGTAAAAGCCTTGCCTATGTCGGTTAGCGGTTTTTTGGGAGTTGAGAAAGCCATAGTAACTTCCGGCGGCGTATCGCTTAAAGAAGTGGATTTTAAAACAATGCGGTCAAAACTGTATAGCAATTTATTTTTAGCAGGGGACATTCTTAATTTTGACCGTCCTTCGGGTGGTTTTAGCCTGCAAATATGCTGGACTACCGGTTTTCTTGCCGGAGAAAATAGCGCCACAAAAGAGTAGTATAAGGTCTCGTCTATATACTCAATGTCAAGTTGACTTGACATTGAGTTTTTAGTTATTTATACTTAATCTAATATTAAGAAAGAAAAAATATGAACGACACCAAAATGCCAAAAATCATAGTTAATGAAGAAGAACTAAAAAAGAAGCTCACGCCTGAGCAGTATAAAATTTTAAGGGAGAAGGGGACAGAGCGGCCGTTTACGAGCCCGCTGTTAGATGCTCATGATAAGGGTATGTTTGCCTGCGCAGTGTGCGGAAATCAGTTGTTCTCATCGGATACTAAGTTTGACAGCGGCACCGGCTGGCCGAGTTTTGACAGTGCAATCCCCGGAGCCGTGGAGTATCATACCGACGCCGAGTATGGAATGGAAAGAACAGAAGTAACCTGCACAAACTGCGGCAGCCATTTAGGCCACGTGTTTAATGACGGCCCGGCCCAAACCACAGGGAAAAGATACTGCATTAATGGTTCGTGTTTAATTATGAATAAATCCAGGCACCTTCCCCCAAGCACCATTTGAGGGTGCTTGGGCAAGCTGCGGGGTATTCTGGAAGGTTCCTGGATAAAGAAAATCATTAAAAGAAAAAATATGAAATCTAAAATTATTTTTTTAAGTTTAGCTGCCGTCGCCTTATTTGCTGCAGGGTGTAATAAAGATGTTTCGCAGCAAAATAATTCAAGCCTTATTGAAAAAAATAGTCTTGATAGTAATCAGGGAATGCAAAATAAAGACGTCGCAATCAGCAATGCGGGAGTTTATGGCGATTATTCCACTCAAGCTGTGGCCGATGCGCAAAAAGCCGGACAAAAAGTTGTATTATTTTTTCACGCTTCATGGTGCCCGTATTGCAAAGCCGCGGACGCCGCCTTTAAAGCCAATTTAGACAAAATTCCTTCCGGTGTTGCTGTTTTAAAAACCGATTATGACACTCAAAGCCAGCTCAAGCAAAAATACGGCGTAACCTACCAGCACACATTTGTACAAATTGATGTTGCCGGAAATATGCTAACCAAATGGGTAAGCGGGGATATTGAATTATTAAAACAAAATATTAAATAACACTCTTGATAACAGCCTTTATTTTAAAGAGATGGAGTCTATTTATAGAAATATATGCTACAAATTTTATTTGCACTACTAGCCGGAGTCCTTACAATCGCTGCGCCATGCATATTGCCACTTTTGCCTATTATATTAGGAAGTTCTGTAGGCCAACAAAATAAAACCAGACCATTATTTATAGTTCTGGGATTTGTTTTAAGTTTTGCTTTAGCTAGTTTTTTTCTTTCAGTGCTGGTATTAAGTTTTGGGCTGTCTCCAAATTCTTTACGAAATATTGCAATAGTTCTTCTTGCAGTATTTGCTATGTTTATGATTTGGCCTAAACCATTTGAAATATTAACCGCCAAAATGAATGGCTTTGTTAATAGAGCTAATCAAGTAGGGCAATCTAAAAGTGGTAACTTCGGAGCTTTCTTTTTAGGTCTTGTTCTTGGAGTAATTTGGACTCCCTGTGCCGGTCCTGTTTTAGGCTCTATTCTTACTCTTATTGCCACACAAGGCAGTGCGGGAAAATCTGCAGTGCTACTAATTGCTTATGCAATAGGAGCAGGTATTCCCATGCTCCTTATAGCCTACTTAGGACAAATTGCCACTACTATGGTAAGGTCAATTTCTAAGTATTCTGTAAGATTACAACAATTCTTTGGGGTGCTTATTTTATTACTGGCAATTGCTATGTACTTTCAATATGATACTAAAATTCAAGCCGCAATTGTAGATTATTTTCCTTCTACAAATTTAGAAAACAGCTTAATTGCTAAAAATGGTAACCCTATAATACCTCAAAATAATAAACCCATGCCTACAGATAGTGCGCCTTTTTATAATGCAACTCAGGGAGAAATTCAAAATACCAAAGGTGTGACAATGGAAAAAATTAAATTAGATAATTTTGGCCAAGCGCCGGAATTTACAGGCATTAGCCATTGGCTAAACTCTGATCCGCTGACCATTAAATCTTTAAAAGGGAAAGTTGTCTTGGTAGATTTTTGGACATACACTTGTATTAATTGCATTCGTACCTTGCCGTATGTGACTAAGTGGTACGATACCTACAAAGATAAAGGCTTGGTGGTAATAGGTGTGCACACGCCCGAGTTTCCGTTTGAAAAAGTTACCGAGAACGTCGCAACTGCCATTAAGCGTTTTAATATTCACTATCCAGTGGCGCAGGATAACGATTACGGTACCTGGGGCGTATATAATAACCAATACTGGCCGGCGGAATATTTAATTGACCAAAATGGCAATATTGTCCACGAACATTTTGGTGAAGGCGAGTATGACAAAACCGAAGCGGCGATCGTGCAATTGTTGGGAGCCGAGAAATCGGCAGAAATAGGCAACGGTTTAAAACCGTTCCCTACAGGGGACATTAAATCTCCGGAAATGTACTTTGGCACCAATCGACTCCAGAATTTGTCAGTTGATCAGTCTGTTTCCCTACAGCCTACAACCTATAACCTACCACCTAACCTGGCACTCAACCGGTTTGCTTTAGACGGTACTTGGCAATTTGACGGCGAAAAAGCCCGCTTAATATCAGCCACGGGAAAAATCAAACTCCATTTTTCCTCCGGCAAGATTTTTATGGTTGCTACCAGTACGGATAAGCCAATTATCCTCAAAATTTTTGTTGATGGGATAAGTCAGCCCGATGTTTCGGTTGGAATGTCCCAGTTATATACTTTATTCAATTCAACAGATTATCGCGAACACGAAATTGAGATTATTATAACCTCATCCGGCTTTGAAGCATTTACTTTTACTTTTGGATGATTAAAAATCTAAATTTGCTGTTAAAACATTATGTCTCTTAATAATTACATCCGTAAATATAGAGAAGATAAGAGCATAACTCAGGAACAACTGGCTGTTGCTGTGGGGGTTTCTAGACAAACCATTGTGGCTATTGAAAAAGGCAACTATACACCGTCTTTAGCTTTGGGCATGCAAATTGCCAAATATTTTACAGTTAAGGTAGAAGAGATTTTTATGATACAATAATAGTAATAGAAAAAATTACCAAACCTATGAAAATCATCACTTACTATTTATTACTCTTGATATTTATTGCCCTGTTGTCCGGGTTTTTGATTCAAGAGCGTTCCGCCGCAATGTCCATGGAAAAAATGCTGTCTGTTTGCGTTTTGCTGGGATTGTATGTGGTAGGAATGTCGTTTGTTGGCGAGGGCAAAACTGTGGACGAACGGGAAGTGGCGCATCGGTATGCTTCAAACCGCGCCGCCTTAATTGCCGGTACTATAGTACTGTCACTCGGTGTGCTTTATCAGCTGTTTACGGACAGGATTGATTATTGGCTGTTGGCCAGTCTGTTGGTAATAAATCTGGTAAAAATCATTAGCCTTATTTATTCTGATTCTCGGAAATAACATAAGCCCTGAAAATTATACCGCTTAACCGCGGTATTATTTTTGTATTTAAAGGGACTGTTGCCGAATGGCATTTTGACTGATTGTTTCAAAATTTTCAACTTTCGTCTTAAAATCCCATTCGGCAATAGCCTTCTAAAATGCTATAATAAATTTATATTCAAAATGCAAATTGACGGAATAAAAAAAAGGCATGAAATTCAGCCAAAAAAAATATTGCTTCATCGCCAAATTGGGATGGTGAGAGTTAGTAGTGTCATTAAAACATCAAGCCGGCACAAGGTCAAAATTGAGCCGACTTTTTTTCGCCCAGGCTCGCTAATGAAGCTTGGGCTAAAAAAACAGGTTTCTTTGCTTGTAAGCGTAGCCGGTTTGCTTTTGGCTTTTTCGGGAGGGATTTGGTTTACGCTCTCGACCAGTCCAAGCGCGGCCGAAAATGAGCCTCAGGTTTTAGGTGAACAAACCAGTGCACCATCGACCCAAAGCAGTATTATTCCCTTGGGCACCGGCGGATCGTTGGGCCCGGTGAGCCTAGTGCCTAATGACGTGTTATTTAATATGACCATTAGTCAGTTGGAGAACTATTTGGCGGAAAGCAATAAGCCTTCGGAAGATCAGGGTATAAAAATTTTGGCCGCCAGAAAAGATAATCTTAAAAATTATTTGGACAGCAAAAATTCGCCGTTGTCCGCCATTGTTGATACATTAGCCGAGTTAAAACATTGGAAGTTGGTTTTGGCAATTTCTAATTCTGAAAGCAGTTTAGGCAAGCGCTGTTATAATAACAATTGTAGTGGCATTGGTGTGGAGCCCGGACATCCTTTATGGCGTAACTATAATAGCAAGGCCGACTGGGCAAAAGATTTGGACAGGCTTTTAGAAAAACGCTACAATAATTGGACTTTGGAAAAAATGAACGGTGTGTATAATTACCCCGGCAGCAAGAATTGGTTAATGGCTTCTAAACAGATTTTGGAAGACTTGCAGGAGCAGGGGATAGAATGATTGAACATTGCCCGCTAAAGGCAGGCCCGCCTCCGGCGGGAAAGATTGAAGTGAGCGCGGTTTGCAGGAATAGGTTATTTTAATAAGCAGTTTAAAAATTTTTTATGACCAATCAAAATATCTATAACACTATAATTATTGGCAGCGGACCGGCAGGACTGACGGCGGCGCTTTATGCCGCGCGGGCGGAGCTAAAACCTATAGTGATTGCGGGCTTAAATCCGGGCGGGCAGTTAATGCAAACTACGGAAGTGGAAAACTATCCGGGTTTTGTAAACGGGATTTTGGGTCCGGAGCTAATGGATAATATGATGAAGCAAGTAGAAAGGTTTGGCGCGGAGTTGGTTATGGAAAATGTGACGGCCGTAGATTTTACAAAAAAACTTTTGGTAGTAAAAACTGAAAAAGAAGAATATCTTACTAAAACAGTAATTATTGCCACCGGCGCCGAGGCTAACTGGCTGGATTTACCTAATGAACAGCGCCTTCGCGGTAAAGGCGTTAGTGCCTGCGCAACCTGCGACGGTTTCTTTTTTAAAGGTAAAGACGTTGTGGTAATTGGCGGGGGCGACACGGCTATGGAGGAGGCTAATTTTTTAACCCGGTTTGCAAACAAAGTGACTATTGTTCACCGTCGCGAGGAATTCCGCGCCAGCAAAATTATGCTTAAACGCGCGCAGGATAATCCCAAAATTAGTTTTATTACCAATGTGGCGGTGACCGATGTTTTGGGCGAAAATACAGTAGAAGGGATAAAAATTAAACATAACGTCAGCGGAGAAGAATCAGTAATAAAAGTCCAAGGCTATTTTTCCGCCATTGGCCACACACCAAACACCAAACTTTTTGTGTCCGCGGGAATTGAGATTGACCCGAAAGGCTACATTGTAGTAAAAAATTATACCCGCACTAATGTAGAGGGCGTATTTGTGGCCGGCGACGTCAACGACCCGCGTTACCGTCAGGCCGTGGTAGCCGCGGGTATGGGCAGTATGGCCGCGTTGGATGTGGAAAAATATCTTGCCGATGAAGAGAGTAAAGCCTAAAAATAATTCAAAACATTCTTAATCACAATCTCGCCCTACGAAGCCTTGGCGTAGCAGGGGATGTGGAGAAGTATTTGGAAGAACAAAAGTAAATTATCCACAAATCACAAATGGGAACAAATACTATAAATCCCGGATTTGCTCCATTTGTGCCATTTGTGATTTATAAAAAATATGTTTTCCTGGAAAAGAATAATTAAAATTGTAGTCGGTGTAATAGTAGTTGTCGCTATTTTAGCCGGCATTTATTTTGGCGTAACTTCCCGGCGGGCAAAAATTATTTTGGCCAGCGTGATTAGTGATAATCATGAACATTATTTAGATTGTTATGAGTTGCCTTTTTACCCGCAAGCACAAAAGGCAATTTTGGCGCACCAGGACGCGGTAGAAAAATTAAAAAAACTTGGGGCGTTTGAGGTTTCAGTAGAAGAAATAAAATGCAAAGGCTGGGACGGCGGTATGGAATTTGTAAAAGGGGATATTAAAATTCAGTATAATACCCATAGCCAAAGAGTTGCAATAGAAAAGTTTTTGGGCAAGACTTTTTTTGGTATTCCGTATAAGGGAGAGAATCATTAGCAAATAATTTTCGCTTTAGGCCGAAACAGATTATAGATGAATATTAATATTTTTGGAAAAGTTATAAAGGGGGAGGGATATGGTCGGGTTTTGGGATTTCCGACTGCGAATTTGGATAGGCGAAGTTATTCAAGAAGAAGATTAGAAATTAGATTAGGGGTTTACGCCGGTTGGGCGTTGATTGATGGTCACCTTCTGGGGCTGCCCCAGAAGGTGACCATCAGGGGGAAACGGGCGGCAGGGATTATCATCGGCCCGTTGGACAAAACCGGCCTGCCCAAGATAGAAGCCCACTTGATAAATTTTAAGGGCAATTTGTACGGCAAAAAAATTATTTTGGAATTAAGAAAATATCTTAGGCCTTTTAAAAAATTTAAAACAGAAGAGGCTTTAAAAAAACAAATAAAAAAAGACCTCTTAAGAATTAGACAAGGGTTTAATCAATTTAATTAAAATATATGGCAGAGGCTCCTAAAAGAAGTTCAATTATAGAATTTGGCAAAGAATCTCCGGAGGAATTGGAGATGGTAGCATGGAAAAGCAAGTTTAGGGCGGGGGAGTTAGAAATTCCTGAGTATATTAAATTGGCGGAATGGTATTTGGAATTAACTTTTGGTGTGGAAAATTTATCGTTCATAGAAAAGTGGTGGTTGAAAAAAATTACAGAAAAAATAATCCCTAATTACAAGCATCAGCGTCAACTCTTAAAAAATCACGAAATTTTGTCGAAAAATGCTCCCACAAATCCCAGTATAGAAATTGCATCTATGTGGCTAAATGAATTGTATGGCATTGATTCAACTGATGGCACAAGTACTTTTGGTTCCAGAGTTGTTATTGAAAATTCTGACCCAAAGCATCCGGTTAAGCATGAATATCCTTATATCCCTCATTTAGAAGACTCTGCGTGGGAAAGGACGGGTGATTATGAGAGTACCTATAAAATCGGAAAAGATTCAAACGGTCAGACCGCGTACGACAAGATGCAACAATTAAAAGTAGAAGGCAAACACTATTATATTGACCTGTTTAATGATATTGTGGTGTCTAAAAAGTTTAAGCTGTATTTACAAATACTTAGAGAAAAAAGTCAGATCCTTAATCCGGAAGAAGGAAACTAAAATCCTGATTTAAAATGAACAATATGAAAGACGAAAAAAAGAAAAATTATGGTTCGTTGATTGTGTTTTTATCTGCTCTGCTGTGGGCCGGGGATGCGCCGTTTCGGCAGCCTTTGCTTTTGGGCGGTTTGAGCGTGCCGTTTGTGGGCTTTTTGGAGCATTTGCTTAATACGGTTGTTAGTTTGCCGGGAATATTTGCCAAAAGAGCAGGCATTAAAACTTTAAGGCCGGCGCAATGGGCTGGACTGCTTTATATTGGCGCCGGGGCATCGGCTTTGGGCGCGCTACTTTATGTGCAGGGCGCGGTGGATATGAATTACAATTTTACCGTAGCCGCGCTTTTGCAAAAACTCCAGCCGATTTTTGCCATTGCTCTGGCTGTAATTTTTTTAAAGGAAAAACTTTCGCCCAAGTTTTGGCTGTATGCCGTACCGGCTTTGCTGGGCGCCTATTTGGTAACTTTTGGCTTAGCCGCTCCGGGCGCACTTTGGCGCACTGGCGGGAATTTTCATCTGCTCGGGCCGGCGTTGGCCGTGGGGGCGGCTGTCTTATGGGCGGGGGGCACAGTAGTCGGCCGGTCTTTGCTTAAAGATTTGGATGTCCAGTTAGTTAATGGCCTGCGGTTTGTCTTTGGCTTAGTTTTTTTAAGTATTTATGTCGGGCTTTTTCACCACTTTCAGTTTGTGGCCATGACCTGGCTCTTTTGGCGCAATGTGGCCATTATAGCCTTGCTAACCGGGTTTTTCGCTCTGTGGCTCTACTATTACGGTCTTAAGTCCACGCCGGCTTCGGTGGCGACCCTAATGGAACTTGGCTATCCTTTGGCTTTGACATTTGTGAATTGGCAATTATTGGGCATTACTTTAAACGTTTGGCAAATTGTTGGCGCTTTGATACTATTAAGTTCAGTAACTGCGTTAGTTTTAACCGGCCAAAGTTCTGCTGACCGGCAAACTTAAAATCTCAAATCCTTAATCCTTAATCTTTAATTCTATATGACCATCAATCCGTTCGAAACTGCCAAAGCCCAGCTTGCGGCCGCCGCCAATTTAGCTAATTTAGATAAAGACAAAGTCGAGCAATTAATGCACCCCGACCGTTATGTGGAAGCGTCTATTCCTGTGAAAATGGATGATGGCTCGCAGAGGATTTTTGTAGGCTTTCGTAGTCAACACAATAACGCCCGCGGCGCCTACAAAGGCGGGATTCGTTTTCATCAGGACGTTAATTTAGACGAAGTCAGGGCTTTAAGCTTTTGGATGTCGTTTAAAAATGCCGTGGTTAACGTGCCCTTTGGCGGTGGTAAAGGCGGAATAATTGTTAACCCAAAGGAATTATCGGTAGGGGAATTAGAAAGGCTTTCTCGGGGTTATGTGAAAAAAATGTTTCCTATTTTTGGCCCCGAAGTGGACGTGCCCGCGCCGGACGTAAATACCACCGGCCAAATTATGGGTTGGATGCTCAATGAATATCAGCAGATTACAGGCAATAAGTCTAAGGCAACTTTCACGGGTAAATCACTGGATAACGGCGGTAGTCAGGGGAGGGAAGAGGCGACGGGTTTTGGAGGTGTGTACGTTTTTGAGGAAGTGGTAAAATCTAAGGTGGTGGATTTGCCTGCCGGTTCAACTGTGGCAATTCAGGGCTTTGGCAACGTGGCAACTTTTTTTGGCCAAGCCGCAGAAAAGCTTGGCTACAAAGTGGTGGCGCTTTCTGACTCCAAAGGCGGAATTTACAGCCCCGAAGGCTTGAATTTCCAAAAAGTCTGGGATCATAAAAAAGCGACCGGCGCGCTAAAAGATTTTACAGGAGCTAAAAATATCAGCAACAATGAATTGTTGATATTACCGGTTGATGTATTAGTGCCCGCGGCATTAGAAAATGTTTTAACAGCGGAAAATGCTGATAAAATCCAGGCCCGCCTTATTGTAGAAATGGCCAATGGCCCAACCACGCCTGAAGCCGACGCAATTTTTGCCAAAAAGAACATTATAGTAATTCCCGACATTTTGGCCAACAGCGGTGGGGTGTGCACCAGTTACTTTGAATGGTACCAAAATATGCATAACGAAGTTTGGAATAAAGAACAAGTATTGGAAAAATTATCCAAGCAAATTAAACTGGCTTTTGCCGATACCCTGGAGCGAAGAAATAAATACCAAACCACCTTTAGAAACGCGGCCTATGTACTGGCCGCGGAGAGAATTATTAGCGCAATGAAATAAAGACTGTAGATGGGGATATTAAAATCTGATAACGCAGATGAATAGACAAAGCAAACAAAGAGACTCTTTGCAAAATGCAAAGAGCCTCTTTGTTTGAAAGTGGTATAATAACTTTGGAGATAAAAGATATTTATGTTTGACGTGATTATAATTGGAGCAGGGCCGGCAGGGTTGGCCGCAGGGCTTTACGTTGCCAAAAATAAACTTAAGACTTTGGTTGTGACTAAAGAGTTTCTATCTCATCAGCCTGCTAATGTTGTGAATATATTTGATGTTAATAACTTGCAATCGGAATTTCAAAAGCAAAGTAAATTGGGTCCTGAGAGTTTGGAGCTTCGCAGTGGCCAGGAAATCATTAGCCTGGAAAAAAATATTGTCAGTTTTGCTTTGGAAGCCAAAAGCGGGCAAATGTTCTACGCTAAATCGGTTATTATCGCTTCGGGGGTAAATTTACAAAGCGGAGAGGGGAACACAATTTTTGATTTGTTGACTTTAAAAGACAGCGAGGGAAAAATTAAAGTCAACAGCGAAATGAAGACTAATATTGCCGGAATTTTTGCCGGCGGGGGAGTTATTTCATCATCGGTAAACAACGCGTTCATAAGCGCCGGCCAAGGAGCCAGGGCCGCAGTTTCTGCCGTGAATTTTTGTGCTCAAAAAACTGCCTAAAACCATTGATTTTATTAGCGAAACCCCCTAGTTAGGGGGTTTAAAAATGCTTTGACAAAACTGTGGAAATGGACGATAATATAAAATCAATCATTAAAAATTATCAAATTTATGAATAAAAGCCTCAATTCTATCGCTAAATCTTTACTTTTGGGCTTATTTGTAAGCTCTTTTGTGGGTTTTGCCACTTCGGCACAGGCCTACGGACCTACGCTTTCAGCCTATTTAAATGGCTCAAACGTGACCTTAACCATTAACGGTGCCAGCCCAAATTCGGCTGTTTCTTTGGCTTACACCCAGGCCGGTTCCAGCTTGCCCGCTATTGTTACCAATTTTGCAATTACGGACAACAGCGGCTTCTACACTACTTCCGTGGGCAGCAGCGCTTATGGGCTCTCCAGTGGCGGTCAGGTTTATGTTACGATTGGCGGACAGCAGTCTAATGTGGTGACCATTGGCTCAGGCGGAGGGTGTACTTATAATTGTGGTGGCAGCGGCAGCTTAACTTTAAGCCAAACCAGTTTAAGTTTGAATGTTGGACAAAACGCGACTGTGACCGCATCCTACCCGGTTTATGGTTATTCCAACAGTATTTATGTTTCTAGCAACAGTAATTCTTCCGTAGCGACTGCCAGTGTTAGCGGCAATACGGTTACGGTTTATGGCTCGTCTTCCGGCACTACAAACATTAGCATCTGCGCTACAGGTAGCGGTGCAGCTTGCTCCACACTTTATGTGACTGTAAGCGGCGGATCTTATGGCAACGGCAATATTTCTTTTAGCCCTACCAGCCTGTCGTTGACAGCCGGGCAAAACTCTACAGTTTCAATTTACAACAACAACGGCGGCTATACTTACGGGAGTTATTATGTATCCAGTAATTCAAATTCGGCTGTTGCCTCGGCCAGTCTTTCCGGTTCGAGTTTATACGTTAACGCTTTAACCGGCGGTACGACCAATATTACAGTTTGTCAAAACAATTACAGCTCATCCTGCGCAATTTTGTATGTGACGGTAAGCGGTAGCGGTTTAACAGGAAGCGTTTGGTTCAGCCCGTCTAACCCTACTTTGTATGTCGGTCAGAGCCTGGCTGTTTCTATAAGTAGCGCGGTCGGGTATGGATCTACCTCGTATGGAAGTAATTCTTATTATGTGTCTTCCAACAGCAATCCTTCGGCAGTTTCTGCCAGTGTTACTGGTACTGTATTGAATTTATACGCCAACCAAAGTGGTTCTAGCAGTATTTCAGTTTGCAGCTCTTCGTTAAGTTTTTGTGGGACATTGTACGTCACAGTAGGCGCGGGCAATAGTAGCCTATTACTTTCCCAAACTAGCGTATCCATAGCCGCAGGGCAAACCGTGAGTGTAACAGCCAGTAATGTGCCTTCAATCTATATTTCCAGCAATTCTGCACCCAGCGTGGTGTCTGCCAGTGTAAATGTTAATCAAATTAATTTATACGCATCAACCTCGGGGAGTAGTACGGTTTATGTTTGTGGTGTTAACAGCTCGCAATGCGCTAATATTTATGTTACCGTAACCGGCGGCAGTTCCTCCGGCAGCATCTATTTTACCCCTTCTAGTTTATCTATTGTGGCCGGACAAAGCGCCACAGCCTCGATTTATAACAATAGCGGTTACTCTTATGACAATTATTATATTTCCAGTAATAGTAATTCAGTCATAGCCACGGCAAGTATCAGCGGCTCCGGTTTGTATATTAGTGCGTTAACAAACGGCAACACTAATATTATAGTTTGCCAAAGTAATTACAGTTCACCCTGCGCGACATTATATGTTACCGTGACCGGCTCTGTGCTGGGAGCTAACACCAATTTGTGGTTTAATCCCGTAAATCCGAATTTAAATGTCGGTCAGAGTTTGGCTGTGGCCATAAATAGCAGTGTTTCCCCAGCATCTTCCTCGTCTTACTCTTATGGCAGTAATGCTTATTATGTTTCTTCCAATAGTAATTCAAATGTAGTCACGGCGAGTATCACTGGCATAGTTTTAAATTTATATGGTAACCAAGCCGGTTCCAGCAGTATTAGTGTCTGTCACATAAGTTTGGGTTTTTGCAGTACGTTGTATGTAACGGTGGGTGGCGGCAGTGGGTACGGGTCGGGCTCTGTGACACTTAGCCAGACCAACCTAACGCTTTCTCCCGGGCAAAGTTCTACTATTAATATTTATGGCGGTAATAATTATTACGTTTCTTCCAATACTAACAGCTCGGTAGCTAATCCACTTATTTCAGGAAACGGCTTAACTGTTTATGGCAATCAAAACGGAAGCACAACTATTACGGTTTGCCAAAATGGTAATAGTGGCTGCGCCAATTTGTTTGTAACGGTGAGCGGGTATTATTACGGCGGTGGGAGCGGGGGTGGCTTGCAATATCCGGGCAGTGGCGGAGGAGTATTGGGAGCCAGCACTTATGTGAGTGGCCAACTAATTTCCGAAAACGGCACAGTTTATATTGTTTACAAAAATACCAAGACCGGCTTTGTTTCCGCGTCGGTGTTTAAGGCTTTGGGCTTTAAGTTCAGTAATGTCACGGAAGTCGGCAGTAGCGGCTTGCAGGAGTCCGGCTACGCGGTTCGTAGCGCTCTGGCTCAGCACCCCTGGGGTAGCTGGATAAAAAATCGCAATACAGTGTACTTTGTCCACGAAACAGGTCTTATTCCTGTTGCTAGCTACAACACTTTTATTAGCAACGGCGGTCAGGACGCTTGGGTGGTAAACGCGAATGTCGCTGACTTCCGCCTGCCAATCTTGTCAATAATGAGTGTTGGCGACTCTAGGTTGCAGTAAATCAAAATCCATACTTGTAAATTTAAAACTCCTGCTGTGGCAAACAGCAGGAGTTTTAATATCTACGATAATTTGTGTCTATTCTTATGTTATTGGCTCACACGTTCCACGTATTGGCCGTCGCGGGTGTCTACTCTTATTACATCGCCTTCTTTTATAAACATAGGCGCGTTAACCTGCAGGCCGGTTTCAAGGATTACCGGTTTGGTAACGTTGCCGCCGCTGTTGCCTTTGGTGTCGGGAGGGGCTTCGGTGACTTTGAGTTCAATTTTAATGGGCAGTTCAATGGAAACCGGTTTATCGTTGAACCTTAAAATAGAGACCTCCATGCCTTCCTTTAGGAATTTCTCTTGTTCTTCGGTAACTTCTTTGGCAATGTCCACGGTTTCAAATGTTTCCTGGTTCATAAAGTGTGTACCATCGGCATCTGTGTAAAGGAAGCTGGCTTTTTCCCTAACCACGTCGGCCTCTTCTATGCTTTCTCCAAATTTAAAAGAGTATTCGTAAACCTTGCCGGTAATTACATTACGCATTTTAGTCTGCATCACCGGTTTTCTTTGCGCGGTGCGCATGCGGTTAGACCAAATAATCATCACGGGTTGTTTTTCCCAGAGGATGATGGTCCCAATTTTCATGTCATTTAAATCCATAAAAATAAGTTAAAAGTTGAAAGTAGAAAGTTGAAAGTGGCGCAGTTACTTTTAACTTGTAACTTTTAACTTTCAACTCGTTCGTCGGTCAAAAGAAGTTTAAGCGGCGACGAACGGTAGTAGGGCCATATGTCTGGCT
Source organism: Candidatus Doudnaibacteriota bacterium (assembly GCA_038203095.1). Lineage (GTDB taxonomy): Bacteria > Patescibacteriota > Doudnabacteria > UBA920 > UBA920 > PALSA-1336. The sequence goes on from JBBREH010000011.1 coordinate 21,678, forward strand.
TGTTTAAGCGACTTAGTCACCATGCGTTGGTGTTTGGGGCAGGTGCCGGTACGGTTGTGGGCCAAAATTTTGGCATGCGGCGACATAAAGCGGCGCAGGGTTTGGCCGTCTTTGTAGTCCACCGTGCTAATTTTATTGCTGCAAAAATAACACTGCTTTTTTTCGGCAGGTCTGCTGTCTCGGTCTCTGTCTCTGTCTCGTTGTTGTGGTCTCATATGGTAGGTATTAGATTATAGTTTTAAGTTTAAAGTTCGTCTACTAAATACTAAATATACTAAAGATGCGAAACTTCGAACATTGATTTAGTATTTTTAGTACCATTTCGTATTTAGTAGAAGTTAGAAAGGAATGTCTTCAACACTAATGTCTTCGCCTTGTTGGATGGTGGGGAGTTCTTCCGCACGCATCGGTTGGGCAATCTCGTCAGCTTTTGGTGGCACAGGCTTGGCAGTTGGCTGATAAGGCGCCGATGCCATTGGGGCGGAGCCACCCGAACTGCCCTGTTTACTGTCTAGCATTATCATATTATCGCCCACGATCTCGGTTTTGTAATTTTTCTTGCCGTCGGTTCCGTCCCAACTGCGAGTTTGCAAGCGGCCTTCAATGTAGACCCTACTGCCTTTTTTTAAGTATTGTGCGGCAATTTCGCCGAGTTTGGTCCAGAGCACAATGTTGTGGTATTCCACCTGCTCCACCTTTTGTCCGGTTTGCTTGTTGGTGTAAACGTAGTTGGTAGCCAGGCCCAATTGGCAAACGCTGGTGCCGCCGGGCGTAGTTTTTAATTCCGGGTCGCGGGTTAAGCGACCAATAATCATTACTTTGTTTAGGTCCATAAAATTTTAGTTTCCGATCCGGATTCCATCCGGATTTGCGGATAACCGCGGATATTATAGATCCGTAGATATCCGTTGATCCGGATTTTAATCTGTAGATCCGGATCGGGTTAATTTACTTAGTAACGTCTTCGCTCAGCGCGGCTTCAATTTTTTTGTCCAAGTCTTCCGGGTTAATATCCAGAACTATCGGCGCCTCTTTTTTCTTTAGTGGCGCTGTTGTTGCCGGTTTGGCAGCTTCGGCTTCGGCCGGAGGACCTTTGCGGACAATTTTGGATTGCACAATTCGGTCCTTTTCCATTCTAGCCAAATGCTCATCCAGATTTACAATAATATAGCGGATAATGTTGGCGTCCTGGGTGTGGATTTTTGCGTCAAAGGCGTTGATTTTTTGCTTGTCCATTGCAAAATTTACCACAACATAATGGCCGTTGCGGGTTTTTTTAATGGGGTAGGCTAACTTTTTCTTACCCAACTGAGTTTCTCTAATTTCCGTGCCGCCAAAATCTTCGGCGAACTTTAAAATTTGGGCGGAAATTTTGGGCACTTCGTCGTCGGCAACGTGGCTGCCGAGCAGATACATAAGCTCATATTGAGGCATTAAGGTGTTTCCTTAATCCCTCCCGCTATGCGGGAAGGAATATGATTAATTATTTATTGATTTTTTAAAGCTTAAACTCAATTCCAACTTTTTTTGAAACTTCACGCGCCCAATCTTGCAGCGACAACAACTGATGTTTTAAGGTTGTATTTTGGTCGTCAAAATCATTAATTCTTTTTGCCAGGTTGTCAACGGCCGTAGTAAGTTTATTAACCGATTCCGTAAGAGTATTTAGTTTTCCAGCGAGCTCCGTAACCTCCTGCTTGGTAGCAAGATGCTCCATCATAAACTTTTCTATTCGATCCAGTTGTTGTTTTAAATCTTGATCCATATATTTTATTTTAGCGTTTCCAAAGTATAGCAAAAGCAGGGGGTCTTGTCGATATTGACAATTTAAGCAAAATGTGCTATAATAGTAAAAATTCTTTTGTCGGTCTGGCCAACGGCTGGTAGGCTGAATGTGGCATTTAAAAGAGTGTAAATCTTCCATATGCAAAAAAGTAGTACATAATGGACAGATATTGAATACTGCTTTTTATTTGCTATAATACTTTTATGTTTAAAAAAATTACTCCAATTACTTTAAAACAAACTTATTGGCATTGCGATTGCGGGAAAGTTAGAGTGGAGGGTCCGCAAAAAATAACAGTTATTGCTATCCGTCACGGTGAGAGCCAGCATAATATTGCCGGGGTGGTTAATGGTGATCCAAAAAAAGATTTTCACTTAACCCCAAAAGGCCAGCTACAGGCAAAAGAAGTAGCGCAGAAGTTAAGGCATAAAAAAATTGTTGCGATTATTTCTTCGGAAATGCCGCGCACGCGGGAAAGCGCGGCCTATTTGTCAGACCTAAATAAAATTCCTGTGCAAGTAGATAAGCGCTTGAATGATATTAATGCCGGTGGCTTGGAAGGTGTGCCAATTTTAGAATTTCGCAAAACTACTCAAAATACTAAAATTTCCGTAGAGGGCTCGGAAACCAATACGGAAATGGGCAAGCGAATAAAAAGTTTTTTGGAAGAGTTAATAGGCTGTTATGCAGGGCAGGTCGTGGCAATAGTTTCGTCGGAAATTGTTCTGCACGCTTTGCGGCAGGTAAGCCAAGGCCTGCCGTGCGACGAAGACTCTGGCGAGCACGTGCAAAATGGCGTGGCTTACGAGTTTATTATTCGCAGTCCTATTTGCTGTCCTAGTTGCGGGGATAGCTGTAAAATATAGGCCTCCCTCATTTGTCCTCGCGCTTCGCGACAAAGGGGTGGCTTGGATATTAAGCTGTAAACCTAAAGTGCACCACATCACCATCTTGAACAACATATTCTTTGCCTTCAACACGAAGCCAGCCTTTTTCTTTGGCGCCAACATAACCCTTTGCTTCTAGGAGCTTATTCCACTGGATGACTTCGGCGCGAATGAAGCCTTTTTCAAAGTCAGTGTGGATTTTCCCCGCGGCTTGGGGAGCTTTACTACCCTGTACGCAGGTCCAGGCCTTAGATTCTTTTGGTCCGGCGGTTATAAAAGTTATGAGTCCTAAAGTTTTGTAAGCCTGTTTAATAATTTTATCTAAACCCGACTCGGGCAAACCGAGTTCTTTTAAATATTCTTTGCGTTCGTCATCAGGCAATTCGGCGAGTTCACTTTCGAGTTGGGCATCGATGGCAATCATAGGTGCAGTATTCTCCTCCTTTTTAAGGAGGAGTGCCTGCGAAGCAGGCGAGGTGGTCGGAGTTGTTTTTAAGGAGTCCAACCCTTCCGTCTCGCTACGCGATCCACCTTCCCTTAGCAGGGAAGGATAATCCTCGAATTCTTTTTTATCCAAATCAAATTTACTGTTTGCCACAAACAAAAATGGTTTTTGGGTCAAGAGGACAATATCTTTACTGTGCTCTTTTTCTTCATCGGTCAAATGCACAGTATTAGTCATTTCGCCTTTTTCTAAAACTGTTTTGTATTTTTCTAAGACCTGTTTTTTTACAATCATTTCCCTGTCGCCGGATTTGGCGCCGCGCGCTACGGTATCCAGTCTTTTGGTGACGTTTTCTAAATCCGCTAATTGCAGTTCTATGGCAATGGTTTCTATGTCGCGCGCCGGGTCCACGTTGCCGTTAACATGGATAATATCATCATTCACAAAAAACCGGACAACTTCCATAATGGCGTCCACTTCGCGAATATTGCTTAAAAACTTGTTGCCCAAACCTTCGCCCGTGCTGGCGCCTTTAACCAAGCCGGCAATGTCAACGAATTCAATTGTGGTGGGCACAATTTTTTCCGACTTTTCCAGCTCCGAAAGTTTGGCCAGGCGTTCATCCGGCACCGCCACCACGCCCACGTTTGGGTCTATTGTCGCGAACGGATAGTTAGCGGCCTCAACCTTGCTTTTGGTAATGGCGTTAAAGAGGGTGGACTTGCCTACGTTGGGCAGGCCTACTATTCCGATTTTGAAAGACATAGCTACTAGAATTAAAAATAAATACTAATCTATAAAAATCTACAAAAGGAAATTCCTTTAGTAGGTTTTTGTAGTGTGTCCACTGTAGTGTTAAGAACAACATAACTATTCTAATAGAGATTTGAGATTTAGCCAATAGGCTAGTTTGAGGGACTTGACGTTGTAGTTAGCCCATTTATGGGCTGTTAATCCATTAGGACAGCCGATGAATCGGCTAACTACAAGACTTTGTATTGTAAGTATTTACCTTTTTTCAAAAGTACCGATATTGTGTAGCACAGCCGTAATCGGCGTCCACGAAACGCCCATAAATGGGCACGCTACAGGACATCATCGGGAAAAGGTGAATAGTTACATTGCATTGACAAAAGAGAGAGAGTTACTATTTGCCATGCAATCAGATATTCCCCGACAGCCTCGGGGAGGAGGAAGTATGCGCGGAAAACGAAAGATGCCGTCCGAAAAACGGCATTCAATGAAAGGAAAGCCAGGCGGTATGGCCCTGAGATCAATCAGGGCCAAGACCGAGAAAAAAAAGGACGAAAGACGGCTAAACAGCAGGGGCGGTTATCGTCCTATGAATACCTGGTGATGCAATGCAAATGGCGGGGAGACAATGTTTGAGAAGTTTCCCCGCCGCCTATTTAAAATTTTATTATTGTATTTAACCCTCTAAGCAGGGTTTTTATTTTGTGTTAAGATATGTTTATGATAGATTCTGATCCAGAATTAATAAGAGTCCGTGAATTCCTGGCAACAAGGGAAGCGGAGGAAATAAAACAGAGGCGAGCTGCAATGGATGCTCGGCATAGTAAATATGATGAAAATGTCTTTGATATGAGCCAATTAGGCTACCAACAGTTGTCTCATGAAGATTTAAAGGCAATTTATAAATTGTTTAATGATGCAAGTTTCAATTTAGAACGAAATAAAGGAGTCATGCCATCTACTGATGCTGTTGAGAGGCTTAAAGGTTTTACAGAGGCAGAAGCTTTAGGTTCTAGGAAATTAAAAATAACCATTAACGGAAAAGTTTTTCAAGGAAATGTCTCAGATTTTTATGGAGCGTATTTCTTTTTTAAAAAGAATCCGAAACTATGGTAGAAAGTAAAATGAAAATCACTAACCTCAAAAAAATTACCAATAAAGACCTAATAGTTTTTGACTTGGACGGCACCTTGGCGCCGACTAAGGCAAAAATGGATGCGGAAATGAACAAGTTAATTACCGAACTTTTGTCGGTAAAAAAAGTTGCCATAATTGGCGGGGGAAAATACGAGCTGTTTAAGCATCAGTTTTTAAACGAGCTTACCGCGTCCAAGCCACTGTATAAAAATTTGTTTTTGTTTCCAGTAACTTCCACGGTTTTTTTGCGTTATCAGAAATCGTGGAAAAAAGTTTACGAACACAAGCTTTCGGCTGTGGAAATAAAAAATATTTATGTGGCTTTTCATAAAGCGTTAAAAGACATAAATTATCAGCATCCAAAAAAAGTTTACGGTAAAGTAATAGAAAATCGCGGAAGTCAAATAACCTGGTCTGCCTTGGGGCAGGATGTTGTAAAGAGCTTGGGTAAGAAGGGGATTGAGTTAAAAAACCAGTGGCGCGATAAAAATACGCCGGTTAAGTTAAAATTGGCAATGCGCCTAAGAAAATATCTGCCAAATTTGGAAGTTCATGCCGCCGGTCATACATCTATCGATATTACCAAAAAAGGCATAGACAAAGCCTATGGCCTAAAACAAATAGAAAAGTACGTTGGGGTTAAAATAAAAAATATGCTTTTTATTGGCGATGCCATTTTCCCAGGTGGTAACGACTATGCCGTAGTTAAAACCGGCGTGGACTACGTGGCGGTGAAGGACCCGGAAGGGACGAAAAAAGTTGTTAGAGAAATATTGAAATAATCTACAAAAGCTATATTAGGTTACAAAAAACTACAAAACTTATGTAGTTCTGTAGTTTTTAAATCAGATGTTGATTATTGCTGTAGTGCAGGGCATTGCCCTGCTTTTATAATGCGTTTATGCAGGCCGATGGCCTGCGCTACAGCTGGTTTTAGTAGGGGCGGATCTTATCCGCCCGCCCAAATGACGGGAAGATGAGATCTTCCCCTACAAGACGTGGTCAATCAAATAAAATTTACAGCAAGCCAATCTTTTGCTTAACCTCAAACACGGTTTGGCTGGCGACTTCTCTGGCTTTTGCCGCGCCATCGGCTAAAATGGCGGCTAATTGATCCGGTCGGGATAGTAACTCTTTTTTCTTTTCTCTAAACTCGGCAAAATATTCGCCAATTTCTTTGGCCAGAGTTTCTTTAAGTTCGCTGAATTTTAAAGTATTGGTGCGCTGGGCATCGCGGAAGTAGGCAATTTGCTCCTGTTTACCAAAATGTTCCAGCAATAAAAATAAATTTTCCACACCGGTCGATTTTTGCCCGGCCTCGCTGGCGGTAACTGCCTTTTTTAATTTACGCGCGATTTCTTTGGGCTCGTCATCAAGCAGTAGGGCTTCGTCGCCCGTCTTGCTCATCTTTTTTTCCGGATTGGTCAACGACATTATCCTTAAAGGCTGTTTTAAATAAGTTTTGGGTTCAGGAAAAGTTTGGCCGAATTTGTTGTTAAATTTTCTGGCAATAGTCCTAGCTAATTCTACGTGCTGGACTTGGTCTTCGCCCACGGGAATTGAAGTTGGCTTGTACAGCAAAATATCCGCGGCCATTAAACAGGGGTAAGTGAGTAATCCTGCGTTAATACTTTCTTTATGTTGTTTGGATTTATCTTTGTATTGGGTCATCCTTTCCAACTCGCCGAGCGGGGTAATACAGTTAAATACCCAAGCTAGCCAGGCGTGTTCCAACACCTGGTTTTGCAAAAAGAATACGGTTTTATTGGGATCAATGCCCGCGGCTAAATAACTGGCCGCGACTTCCAGCGAATTTTGGCTTAATTCTTTGGGTTCAAACGGCGTGGTTAAAGCGTGCTGGTCAGCAATAAAATAAAAACGTTGGAGATTTGGGATGTTTTGCGTTTCCAGCAAATCCTTAACCAAGCCCAAATAATTGCCAATATGCAGTTTTCCGCTCGCCCTGCACCCGGCGAGATAGGTTTCATATTTTATCATAGTAAAAGTATTATAACAAAAAATCCCGCCCTTCGCGAGAGGAAGCGGGATTTCTATCAGCTATTTATATTTCAATCACAACCGGTAGTACCATTGGCCCTGTACCACTCGGAAGCACTCGGGTACAGGGCATGGCCGTCTAGATTTCAATCACAACGGGCAGTACCATTGGGCGTCTTTCGGTTTTTTGGTAGAGATATTCGCCGATTTCGTCGCGGATGACGTTGCGGAGGTATGCCCAGTTGGGCTCGAGTTTTTCTTTGCCTTTGCTTTCCACGAGTTTGCGGACTTCGTGTTTGACTTCTCTTATAAGGTCATCGTTGCCCTTCATATAAATAAAGCCGCGGGAAATAATGTCAGGTTGGTTAATGAGTTTGCCACTGCGTCTGTCCAAGGTCATAATAATTACAAACATACCGTCTTGCGCCATAACCTGGCGGTCGCGAATTACAACTTCGCCTACGTCGCCTATCCCGAGTCCGTCAATAAACACGTAGCCACCCACAATTCTGGGGTCTTCCACGACTTTGGCTTCTTTGGCCGAAGACAGTTCTAAAATTTGGCCGTTATCTAAAGTGAAAATGTTGGCTTCGGGAATGCCCATACCTTTGGCTAAGTCGGCGTGTGCGACAATCATGTGATGTTCGCCGTGAATAGGCATAAAGAATTTAGGCTTTACAAGCGCCATCATCAACTTTAGTTCTTCCTGGTGAGCGTGTCCGGAAGTGTGAATGTCTAAAGTTTTGTTGTAAATTACGTGGCTGCCTAAGCGGGTTAAGTTGGAAAGCATAGAGGATATTGCTCTCTCGTTACCGGGAATAGGAGAGGCGGAAACAATGGTGGTGTCACCTTTTTTTATTTTGACGGTTTTATGGTCACCGCGGGAAATGCGCGCTAGGCCGGCGGCTTCTTCGCCTTGAGCGCCGGTAGTTAAAATTAAAATTTGACTGTCCGGAAATTTTTTGGCCTGTTCGCTTTTAATAATAATCTTGGGCTGAATTTTAAGGTAGCCCAAAGACAGCGCTATCTCTATGTTGTTAACCATGCTGCGGCCGGTAACAATGACTTTGCGGTTGTATTTGGCCGCGGAATCCATTACTTGTTGGATACGGGAAATGCTGGTAGAGAAGTTTGCAAAAATAATTCTGCCTTTAATTTCCGAAAAGGCTCTGTCTATAGTAAGACCAAGTTCGCGTTCACTGGCGCAGTAGCCGGGTTTGGTGGCGTTAGTGGAATCGGACATTAATAGTAGAACACCTTCGGCGCCGAATTTGGAAATTTTATCAAATTCCGTGGGTTTGCCGTCTACCGGGGTGTGGTCAAATTTCCAGTCAGTGGCGTAAACCACTTGTCCGACCGGCGTGGTAATGCAGAGGCCCATGCCGTCCGGAATGCTGTGATTGGTGCGGAAAAATCTAATTTTAAAGTTGCCTAAAGATAAAACATCATCTTTGGTTAGTACGTTGATTTTGCTCCGACCCAGAAGGCCAAATTCTTCCAAACGTTTTTTGGTAAAAGCCGCGGTGAGCGCCATGGTGTAAACCGGTGGGTCGCCTAATTTGGGCAAAATGTAGGGTACGGCGCCAATATGGTCCAAGTGGCCGTGGGTTAAAATAACTCCGCGAATTCTGCGCTTATTTTCTTCCAGCCATTTGGTGTCCGGAATAATATAATCTATACCCGGCATGGTGTCGTCCGGAAACGCGAGCCCCATGTCTATAACAATTAGGTCGTCTCCAAATTCCAGCACAGTCATATTTTCACCGACTTCTTCAATACCGCCCATTGGAATAATCCTTAAATTTTGGCGGGAAGCGGTGTAGCGGCTGGTTGTTGGCCCGGTAGTCAAACCGGTGGCTTTGTCTATAAGCGAATCTAGCCGGTCGACGGATCCTGTTGTCGGCGAACTTAAATTAGGCGGCCGGTGCTGTTGTTGTCCGGGCCTGGGGTGTCTGTGGTCTTGTCTTTTCATCATCATATTAGTTGGTAGTGTGTAGTGGGTAGTTTGTAGTCAAACAAAACTGACCAAAGCTTTTCTGTTCAAGCAAAAAGCTTGAACTTAATTTATTAAATTTTGTCAGGCTTGAGATGAGTGGCTTCGACGGCCGACCCCGCAACAAGCTTTGATTAACAAATGAAAATCAAAAAAAAGAGTTTTTTGCCTGTCATTTATTAACTAATTTCACTTTTGTTTCTAAGGGATTTTAACTTATTGACGAAATTATATCACACCTTGGATTTTTTGTCCAATTTTGCAGGCTCTACACTAATCAGTGTGGTGGAAAACAAAGGAAGTGGTAGGAAAATTGTAGTTAAAGACTTAAGAAAGTTTAATTATGCCTTTCTTTTGAACTTTAAAATCTTTAGGACCAGAGGGTTCAATAATGGCTGGCTCAATTATAGTCGCTTCGGTATAGTTTTTGCGATCTTCATAAATTCCATCCGTAGTAAAATCGAAAACTGAGTTCATAAAAAATCGATTGCCGCCCATTATTATATGGTGTTTTTTGAAAGGAATTAAATAATTTTCGTTTTTAATTTGAACCCTGGCAAAACTTCCGTTGTCAGAATCGGCAAATTGAGCGGCGTTGTCACGTCCTGTTCTAAGGGCATTAATATTTTCTTGTTCAAAATCAACTATTATAGCTGTAAAATATGGTAAATGACGAACGCCTTCATTTGAATTCAAAACCTGATTAGCTAGACTTATTAAAGTTTCTAAATTAGCATCAGCAACTTCAAGCTCAGGGGCTGTTGGTGTTTCCGGGGCAGAGGAGGAGTTTAAAGAGGTTAAAAGATTTCGTATTCTTGTAATTAAATCCGGTGGGCAAGGTTCATTATTTTTAGCTTTGGCTTCCAATGCCTCTATCAGAGAATTAAAATCTGCTGTTCGTAAAACCTCGGTAGTATATTTTTCGTTGTGACCTATTTCTCCGTTCATATTGTTTATAGAAAGGTTTTATATTTTAGTAAAGTTTAAATATTTTGGTGTCGAGAGAGGGATTTCTGAAGGTGATCTACCCTTGATGATAAAAAATCTTGGTGCCCAGGAGAGGACTCGAACCTCCATGGGATTGCTCCCGTACGCACCTGAAGCGTATGCGTGTACCAATTTCGCCACCTGGGCATGAGGGCAGTATAAAGCAGAAAGAGAAAAGTGAAAAGGGGGGGAGTGTCGGAAGATAAGGCAAATACGAGGGCTATAGTATTTAAAAGCGTATATATTTAGTTAGCCGATTTATGGCCGGCACATTTATTAACTGCTTATAAATGAGTTAGTAACCTAAGCGTATTTACGATTTTTATTTCCACACCCTTTTTGTTGCCATATACCAATCGCTAATGCTATTAAAGCGCAGGCTGGGATCGTAGAGTACGCTTAAATTAAGATTTTGAATGCTGTTGTCGGTTGTATAAATATACAGGGTCTGGTCCAAAAAGATGACCGGATATTTGGAGGCAACTAAATCGTTAAATTGTTTGTATAAGTCTGTTCGAATTTTTTTGTCCGTAGTGCTGCGCGCATCGGTAATTAGTTTGTCCGCGGCTGGGTCGGAAAAGCCGGTTAAGTTAAAGCCCGGATCCTTAGTCTGACTGGAGTGCCAAAACAGGAAGGGGTCAGGGTCGGCGTTAAATTTTTGAGGAAAAACTAACACATCAAAATTTCTGGGTTTTATAATGGCATCCATCAGCTGTTTGGTGGGTATTACGCTTAAATTGACCTTAATGTTCAGTTGGCGCCATTCTTCGGCTAAAATTTCCGCGGCTTTGGAATTTACCGCCACATCATTGGTGATAATTGTAATTTCCAAAATACTCCCTTTTTTGCTTTCCCGTAGCTTAGTTTTTTCGTTTAGTTTCCAGCCTGCGGCATCTAAAAGTTTTTCTGCCAAAGCAATATCTGCGACTTTTGGAGCAACCGGAATAGCTTGGTTGTTGTATAACAGCGGGGAAGACGGTAAGCGCGCATTACCCTTAAAGACTTGGTCTATAATTCGATTGTCGTCGGTTACGGCATACAACGCCTGCCTAACGCTTCCGTCACTTAATATTTTGTTGTTAAGGTTGAAAAAAGCAATTTGGTATTGCGGTAACGGCACGCTTAGTACTTGGGCGTCGCTGGGTTCTTTGTTCACATTTAGGCTACTGCCTAAGGGAGTAAAACCAAAGCCTAGAATTTCCCGGCTTTGGAAGGCATTTAATATGTCATCCTCGGTATCGTAAAATTTAAAAATAATTTGATCGATTTTAGCTCGACCGCCATAGTAGTCGGTTTTGGACTCCAGGGTAATTTGTTGGATTTTTCCGCTGGGCAGTTTTTTAATTTCTTTAATCGCGTAAGGTCCGCTGCCTATGGCTTCCAAATTATATTTGGATTGTAAAAAGTTTTGGGCATCTACGTTGAGCCACAGGCCTTTTGGCAGGATTGGCAAAGTCAGGTTGTTTATAAACGGCCCGGAAATATCTTTGGTGGTAAATTTTACTCCCGAGTCGGAAAGTTTTTCCACCAAAGTGGTCTGCCAAAGCCCTCTTAGCGGACTTTTATAGGTCGGGTCTTTAAGTGTTTGGATGGTAAAAATTATATCGTCGGCGGTTAAGGCTTTGCCGTTGTGCCACTTGACGTTGGGTTTTAAGTTGATTGTGTATTGTTTTTGATCGGGAGAAATTTGAGGCATTCCGTTTGCTAAATCCGGTACTAGTTGGCCGTTGGAGTCGTATTTGTAAAGCCCGGAAAAAACCAACTTGGTAAGGCTTAAATCCGGTTCCGTTCGGGCCAGTAGAGGATTAATATAAGTGGGCTGACCAAGCAAGCCCTCCGTGTAGATCCCTCCAAAGTCTGGCACAGGTTTGGTGTGGTTGTAGTATAGATTTTTAAACGAGATGAATAAGCTGACAGCCGCAAGTACTATCAAGGCTGAAGCAGCAATTTTTTCATTTCTGCCCATTAATGAAAAAACTTTCCGGACAGTGGAAAGGCTTAAAGTTTTTAGCTCCTTGGCTCCCTTTAGAGCCTGTTTTAAGTAGGAGGTTGAATTTTTGAGAAACTGGTTCATATTAGCGATCCTAATCTACGAATGCATCCGAATTCTCCTAATCTTGGCTCTGCTCCTAGCTTTGGAGCATTCGGATATAATTCGTTGTATTCAGATCGGATGACTATTTTGAGAACAAGAAACTGATGTTAATGCCGACAAACAGGACGCCTAAAACAATTGTCGCGTAAAAAAGCCATTTTTCAAAACCCCGGCGGGTTTGAACAATGTTGCCGGCACCGCCGAAAACATTGGAGAGCCCGGAAGATTTGTTTTGCAGGGCAATTACTACCACCAGTAAAACCATTACCAGAATATTGATAAATTTTATTATTAAGCCTGATTTCATAGGGAATTTGATGATTTTTTAAAAAATAATTTGCTTGAGCATTATACAAGGAAAGAGGGGCGGATGTCAATGTGGACGCAAATTTCAGATGTCAAATTATTAATTTTAAATCAATTTCAAAATTTAAATTTATAAAGCCTGTTTTATTTTTTCTGCCAAAGATTTTCCTACCAACCGACTTAATTGCTCCTGCGACACCTTTTTGATTTCCGCTACCGTGCCAAGCTTGGCTTTGAGTAATTTTTTGGTTTTGGGGCCAATGCCGGGGATATCGTCAAGCGCGGATTTAATAGCTTGTTTGCTTCTTAGTTGCCGATGGAAAGTAATGCCAAAGCGGTGGGCTTCATCGCGCAGTCTTTGCAAAAGTTGTAAAGCCGGCTGGTCGTGATCTAAAATAATCGGTTCCGATTTTCCGGGCAAAAAGATTTCTTCAATCCTTTTAGCCAGTCCGATAATAGGAAGTAGTTTGTAGTTTGTAGTTTGTAGGGTTTCAACAGCCACTGCCAGTTGTCCTTTGCCGCCGTCGATGACAATAAGGTCGGGGAGGGGCCATAATTTGAGATTTGAGATTTGAGATTTGAGATTGAAGTCTACTTCGCTCTTGTTAATTGGATTTTGGTTTTTATGGTCGGGAATTGATCGTGCCAAACGACGAGTTAGCATTTCCTTCATCATCGCAAAATCATCCGGTGTTTGTTTGGATTTAATTTTAAATTTTCGGTACTGGGATTTGGCCGGCAAACCGTCCACAAATACCACCATGCTACCCACGGCGTTGGTGCCTTGAGTGTTGGAAATGTCGTAGCATTCTATCCGTTTTGGGATTATCGGCAACGACAAGACTTCCTTTAACTGATTGAGAGCCCGGTTAATTTTGTCCAAATTGCCGGCTTTGTCATTTAGCCAATTTTTAAGATATTCTTGGGCGTTGGTTTGGCCAAGGCGGATTAGATTTTTTAGTTTGCCTCTTTGCGGCACAGAAATCTTAATGTTTTTTCCGGCTCTGGCTTTAAGGAGTTTTGCCACGCTTAACGCATTCTCAATGGGCTGCTCTATAAATATTTCTTTGGGCAGACTGCTGGCCTCTAAGTAGTATTGCTGTAAAAAATGTTGCATTATCTGTGTTTTGTAGTCATTTGTAGTGTCTTTTTTTTGTGGTTTTGTAGGCATTTCGTAAACAAAGTTTTCCTTATCAAAAAGTTTGCCGCCGCGGATTTTGAACAGGTTAATACAGGCAAAGCCGTTGTCGGAAAATAAAGACACAATATCCCAATCAACTTTTTTTGGCAGAATCACGTTTTGTTTTTCTTCCAAAAGGCTGAGTGTTCGCAATTGGTCGCGAAGGCGCGCGGCAGTTTCAAATTTTTTGGCTCGGGCAGCCTTGAACATCTCGGTTTTTATTTCTTTGACCACGGCCGCAATGTCGCCCTGCAGGAATTTTACGATTTTTTCCATATGCCGCCGATAATCATCCAATGTAATTTTCCCCACACAAACCCCCGGACAGCGGTGCATATAGTAGTAAAAACACGGGCGACTGCTAACTTTTTGCGCGCTACAGTATGGAAATATCCGCCTGATTAAATTTAAAGTATTGCGGATTTTGTATGCTGCGGTATAAGGGCCAAAATAGCGCGATTTTATTCCTAAAATGCCATTCGATATATCCGAAGGTTGACGTTTCGGAGTATTCGGATGTAATTCGTTGTATTCGGATCGGGATTCGATTTTTCGCGCATAGCCAATTTGCGGGATTTCCGAAGAGTAATCAATTTTTATAAACGCGTAATTTTTATCGTCCATCAGTAAAATATTGTATTTGGGATGATACTGCTTAATAAGCGTGTTTTCCAAATACAAACTTTCCAGTTCGTTATTAACTACCGTATAAGTTACATCTGTCGCTTCGGCTAACAGATAGGGGATTTGCGGTCGTTCGTCGCTTTTCCCAAAATATTGTTTAACCCGCGCGCGCAAATTTTTGGCCTTGCCAACATAAATAACCTCGCCGTCCTTATTAAGGAATTGATAAACGCCGGGCTGTTTGGGGAAATTAGAAATTTTTAATTTGGGATTTGAGATTGCGGATTGAAAGTCAGGCATAGCTGAATTATAGTTTGCAATTTGACGGTTGACAAATCTTTCTCTCTGTTATTTTCAGTTGGAAGCAATATGAGGCAGTATGTTCTATGAAAAAACCGTCTCCTACAAACTTTTTTACTTTGAAGTAGAAAGTAGGGGGTTTGATCAGTATATTCTATGGATGCGCGGGCATTTTATTTTTCGCATCTACGAACTGTCAGGGCGTGTCTTTGGTGGGAGGCAGCTACCGCCAACTGGCCATTCAACAGGCGCTATTATAGCGCTTCGTTTGATTAGACTTGTAGCGAATTAATTTTTTAGACCAAAATTTGATATTTTAGCCAAAATCGAAGTTAAAAATTTTGATGTTTAACTTTAGTTAAGCGGAAAAATTGTTAACAAGAGTTTGGCAAAAGAGCAATTTTTGGACAAA
>JBBREH010000012.1:0-36000 GCA_038203095.1 Candidatus Doudnaibacteriota bacterium
TCTGAAGCTTCCATTCCTTTTCGTGTGTCTAGACTTACATTTCGGGCATTTTTTTAAAAGCCATAATAATTATTGTTAATAATTTACCTTCATTATGGCAGAAAGCCTGAATTTTAGCCTCACGAATTTACCATTAACTCGAGTTTTTAGAGAATTCTAACCCTGTTTAAATGCCTGCTCGGTTTTTTGACCCCGTACCAGTCGTCGGTTGCACTCCTCCGGTGCAGGGCACTTTTTGTTTTCACAAAAAGTGGTGGGCGTGCTAGGATTCGAACCTAGGACCCTCAAGGTATAAGCTTGATGCTCTAACCAGCTGAGCTACACGCCCTAATTTACTACAGAAACCTTAACTTAAGCTATTATAATTTAAAGTTGTTAAACTATCAACCGTTCTGCTAAACTAGCCTTGTAGCAAATTAATTTTTTAGGCCAAAATTTGATATTTTAGCCAAAATCGAAGTTAAAAAATTTTGATGTTTAACTTCAGTTAAGCGGATAAATTTTTAACGAGAGTTTGGCAAAAGAGCAATTTTTGGACAAAAATTAATTTACTATAAGGCTACTACGTTTATGCAATTTATTCCGATTAAAACCCGCGCGCTTTTGGCGCCTAGGGATGACATTTTTGAAGTTTTTGAACAAAGCCTGCCCAAGCTCAAAGAAGGCGATGTTTTATTTATTGCCTCCAAAGTGCTGGCTATTCATCAAGGACGATGTATCAAGATCGAGGAGGCCGATAAATCGGCACGCTACAAGCAGAAGCATCAATTGATTAACAAAGAGGCGGATTTTAATATGCCGGGAAATATGGTGGCCGGTTCGGAAATTATTTTAACCATTAAAGACCACACGCTCATTCCCTCTGCCGGCATAGACAAAAGCAACGGCAGCGGTTACTATATTTTGTGGCCAAAAAACACCAACGCGCTCTGCAAAGAAATCTGCCAAAAATTAAAGAGGAAATACAAAATAAAAAAACTGGCCGTGGTCGCTACAGACAGCCATACCACGCCGCTTAGATGGGGGACAACTGGCATCTCGATTGGCTTTTATGGGTTCAATCCGCTTAAAGACTACCGCGGTCAAAAAGACATTTTTGGCATTAAATTAAAATATACCCAAAGCAATATAGTGGACGGGCTAAGCGCCATGGCCGTTCTGCTAATGGGCGAAGGCAACGAACAAACCCCTCTGGTAATTTTAAGAGGCGCGCCGTTTATTAAGTTTACCGACAAGAATCTTTATAAAAAATTTGTGATTGACCCAAAAAAAGATTTGTACGCGCCCCTGCTTAAGCTGTTTCGGAAACGCTGATTTTATCAACCTTAAACTTAAACGGTGTAAAGTTAGTGTTGTAATCGTAAACATCTATGTCTTCGCTCTTTTTAAGCTTATTGATAATATAATAAGTAAGCGGGGTAGCAACGGTTTCATAAGCTACCTTAAGCACATATTGGGTAAATGCAATTTGTAAAATTAGTCCGTTGGGGATACGGCCAAAGTAGGCAATACCAATAAACAAGAAGGAGTCCACCAACTGACCGGCTACGGTTGAACCAATAGTGCGAGTCCACAAATATTTTCCTTTGGTAAAAACTTTCATTTTTGCCAAAATAAAATCGTTAACAAAACCTCCGGACCAATAGGCCAAAATACTGGCAAAAGTAATTCTGGGCACAAAGCCGAGAATTGTATTATAGGCTTCCTGATTATGCCAAGAAGGAGACGAAGGCAAACTGCCTACGACAATAAAAACCAATGACTGCAAAATTATCGCGCCAAAACCCATCCATAAAACTCTTCTAGCTCGGGCATAACCGTAAACTTCGGTTAGTATATCGCTAAAAATGTACATTATTGGAAACAAAATTATGGCTCCTGCAGTCACAATGGAACCAAAATGCACCAGCTTGGTTGAGGTGACCTCTGAAATTAAATACACCGCAATAAACAAACCCGTAAACAAATCGTAATACTTAGGCTCTCGGCCTTCAAACTTGTCCTGTCCCGCAGAGCGGGATCCGGCTCCGCCGGACATTATTTCACTCATATACATTATATATTTAATAATTTAGATAGCTTATTATAGCATATGATTAAGCCTAAATATATTGCCATTGCGGCCGTAACAATTGACGGAAAAATTGCCAAAGGCCCAAACCATATATCGGACTGGACGAGCAAAGAGGACAAAATTTTTATGCGCGCGCTTTTGGATAAATGTGACGTGGTGGTTGTTGGCAACAATACATATAAAACTGCAATAAAACCTTTGAGCAAAAGAAATTGTATTGTTTTCACATCAAAGGTTCCAAGTGTGCCCTTCTCCCCTGGCGAGGGGAGATGTCCCGAGTGCATCCGAGGGACAGAGGGGTCGAAACCAAGACATTGCCATGCTGTTAGCAACCTTCTTTATATTAACCCGGCCAAATCTAATTTTAAAAAACTGATAAAAACTTTGAACTACAAAAACATCGCCATCTTAGGCGGCGCACAAACTTACAGCTGGTTTTTGGAAAATAATTTATTGGATGAACTTTATTTAACCATTGAGCCGGTTGTTTTTGGGGAAGGGATAAATTTGTTTTCCTCTAATAAAATGTTTAATAATAAATTTATATTACGCTCTGTAAAAAAACTTAACCAAAAGGGCAGTCTATTACTACATTATTTTAGTCTTGCAAAAAAAAATTAGGTGTGCTATAATGAATATAGAAAAGTTAGTTCTTCATCAGAAGAAACCAAAATAAAAACCAATTAAATAGGTTTTACCTTATCTGCAGGTTGCAGATTTATATTGCCTCTATTTTTCAGGCAATGGGCCGCAAGTTTACTCTTCCGGCTTACAAAAGCTTCTTTTGACTTTTCCAGATTAACCCCTTTGCCAACATAGCCCGACGGCTAGGCAATAAGGGGTTTTTCTTTTTGTTAATTTTTTGCTAAAATAGACTTGTTGCTTAATAACTTTTTTGATTCAAAATCTGGTATTCCAGACAAAACCGATGTTTAAAATTTTGATGTTTAACCTAAGTTAAGCGGAAAAATTTTAAACAAGGTTTTGACGAAATAACGAATTTTGGGCGAAAAATTATTAAACGACAAGTCTATTAAACCGGCAAACAAAAAATTAACTTATTTAAAATTTATGGATCAGGATGATATAAAGAGTTTATTTGAAGATAAATACCAAAAACTCTTAAGGATTAAGTACGATGAATATAATGAGACTGGGCCTCAAAATGAGACCGAGGCTTATGCCAGATTGCAAGAAATTGACGATGAACTACAGGCCTCTTACGACCAGTGGTACGAGGCCGAAGGCGACATTAAAAACGAGCTAGAAGAACAGCGTGAAAAACTAAAAGCGGAGTATGACTTTATTGAAGCCGCCTATGGTTTGGAAGCGCCGGACAAGAACTGGTAGTTTCTACTAAATACTAAATCGTACGAAAAGTACGAAACCTGTATTCTTAGATTTAGTATTTTCAGTAGCTTTTCGTATTTAGTAGAAAACTTTTTATGCTATATATAGTTGCAACCCCGATCGGTAATTTAAAAGACATTACTCTTAGAGCTATTGACACTTTAAAAAGTTGCGGGTTTATTTTGGCTGAAAATCCGCTTTACACCAAACGGCTTTTGGAAAATATTGGCGCGTGGCCCAAGGAAATGGTCCAGTTTGCCGAACACAACGAACAACAAATTTTAAAAGACGTAGCTAGACGTTTGAACAAAGAGGACGGATGTTTGGTAACCGATGCCGGCACACCGGGTATCTCCGATCCTGGTTTTAGGTTAGTACGGGAGTGCGTTAAAGAAAATGTTTCCGTGGTACCCATTCCCGGGGCCAATGCGGCGGTTACGGCTTTGTCGGCCAGTGGACTGCCAACAGACAGATTTTTATTTTTAGGCTTTCTCCAAAAAACCGCGGCCAAGACTGTAGAAGCTTTGCAGGCCGCCAGTGACAGCGAGGCGACGGCAGTTTTCTATGAATCGCCGGAGCGTATAATAAAAACTTTAAGCTTTGTGGGCAATGCTTTTCCTGCGTCGCAAGTCGTAATTGCCAGAGAGCTAACCAAAATTCACGAAGAATTTATTCGCGGCACCCCAATGCAGGTTATTGGCGCATTAAAAGACAGACAGAGCGTGAAAGGGGAATTCACTGTGCTAATATCGTTTAAATAAATTGACAAGATTGATCGAGAATTTAAAAAATCACTATGATTAACCAAAGGGAGCGCCTGAGTGAAATTGAAAGAGAAGAGCGTAAAAAAGTCTGGGCTGGGGCTGCTGAATATTGGCGAAAAGATGCTACTGATATTCTGAATTTATCTAGACCCAAAACAATTGTTGCCGTTGTTTCTCCACACGGAACCGGAAAATCAAGACTGCTAATTCCAAATATACTAGCGCAAGGCAATAGAGATGGTTACAATTTTCAAAGAGGTGAATTTTTAGGAGAAGAAAGCTCTGAAGCTGTAAAAGCTGTTTTGGCTGAATTATTTCCTCGAGGCTCCGAACAAAGACTACTTATAATTGATGAGGCAGGTGACTTTACAAACAATATCGAAGGCAGGGATGCTGCAGTATCGCAAGCCAGCCAGGATAAGATAAATTTAATCTTAATTGCTGCTGCGGCAAATTCTGATTACAGAAAAAATTTGGTTTCAGCTTGGGAAAAATCAGCAAATTTAAACGATTCAAAAATAGTTGTGCATGAAATGTTGCAAAAAACTCTGCCGGAAAATTTGATTGAAACTTACTTAAACAATATTAATGCTAATAAAGATTTAATAGAGTTTTATAAAAATCCAGAAAATATTTCGCTTCTAACTCCTTATTTATTTGGATTTTTAGAATATAATCCTCCCCGAACAATTAATGATTTACGTAACCAGTTTATAGAAAATAATAATTATTTACATATTGCCGGAACGGCCAGGGCAGGCCTTTCAAAATCAAATCTAAAAAAGCTTTTTAAAAATTTAGGCATTTTTGACAAACTAACAAATGAGCAAATTGCTCGTTTTGAAAAGACCTTTGATTTTAATTAGATATAAGCAAATTACCCATGTCCGGACACAGCAAATGGTCACAAATTAAACGTACTAAGGGCGTCCTGGATCAAAAAAGGGGATTGCTGTTTTCTAAGCTGGGTAAAAAAATATCAATTGCGGCTAAAGAAGGCGGCGGCAGCGATTCCAACACCAACTTCCGCTTAAAATCCGCTATTGAATACGCCAAAGCCCAGGGAATGCCCAATGACAATATCCAAAGGGCAGTAAGTGGCGCAGCGAGTGGAACATCGAAAGAGGTAATTTATGAAGGCTATGGACCATTTGGCACTGCTTTTTTAGTGGAGGCAATAACCGACAATTCCAACCGCACCTTTAATAACATTCGCAAAATATTTAATGAACATAATGGCGGCATTGGCGCGCAGGGTAGTGTAGCTTGGCAGTTTGGCACTAAAGGGCAGATTTTAGTAGAACGCGATGTCAACCTCGATAATTTAGAATTGGCGGCAATTGATGCCGGTGCCCAAGACGTAAGAGAGTCCAGTGAAGGCTTGGAAGTCTACACCACTGTGCAAACATTGCAAAAAATAAAAGATGCGCTAACTAAAGCCGGAGCCAAAATTGCCCAAGCCGACATTATAAAAGAATCATCTCAAGGCACAGACCTAACCGAAGAACAAAAGCCCAAAGTGGATGCGCTGTTTGCTGCCTTAGAAAATGACGAGGATGTAATTGCGGTGCATACATCGGCAAATCTTTAATATTTACAATACCACCCCGTCCCGCCAAAGCGGGACACCCCTCCTACATTAGGAGGGAATGCTCCGCATTTGTGCTTGGATACTCTGCGGAGCTCTCCTCCTGGAACAGGAGGAGTACCCAGCGAAGCTGGGGGAGGTGGTAGGTTCTAAAGATGGTTTTAATTTTATGACGATACTCGGCATCGATCCCGGAACCGCGACAACCGGGTTTGGCATAATAAGCAAGACCACAAAATCCCGCGAATTTGAGCTGGTGGATTTTGGGGTTATTAGCACAGACAAAAAACTTAGCGACGCCGAGCGTTTGGAGATTTTAGCAAACGATGTTGAGCAACTCATAAAAAAATACACCCCCAATGCCGTGGGCGTGGAAAAATTATTTTTGACCACCAACCAAAAAACCGTGATGACCGTGAGCCAGGCTAGAGGAGTAGTACTGCTAATTTGCCAAAAAGCCAAGATCCCAATTTTTGAATTTACGCCACTTCAAGTAAAAAGTTTTATTTGTGGTTATGGTAAGGCAGAAAAAAAACAGGTACAATACGTGGTACAAAAAACCTTTAAATTAAAAACTCCGCCTAAACCGGACGACGCGGCAGACGCTTTAGCCATTGCGCTGTGCGCCGGGCATTATTACGAAAAAGGTTTGCGGATAACTGTGTAGCGTGCCCATTTATGGGCGTCCTTGATTGCCGATAAATCGACTAACCCCGTAGATTTATTTTACGGGGCTAACTACAAATGACTAGACACTCCAAAATCAGTTTGTTATAATTTTTTCAAACTAACTCCGTTGCAATTATGGGCGGATAAGGAGAATACTACTATGCTTTTTGATGACGAACCCGCGGACGGAACGAGCGATGGCGGAATGGCCGACGACACCGAAAAGGACGGAGAAAAAGACGGTGAAGGCGGTGGCGAAACAATATAGTGGTGGCGATCTAAATTCGTCCATTTCGAGCGAGTGCACCCGAGAGAGAAATCTGTTAAATGTCCTCATTAGCGGGATAAACAGATCCCTCAGATGCATTCGGGATGGAACATAGAAGGCTTAGTTTAGAACGCTACCACTATATAAGCGACGCGGATATTAAAACCCCCTCGATCGAGGGGGTTTTAAGTTTATTTAATTTTTACGAATTTTCTTTTGCCGACTTGTAACAGATATTCTTGTTTTCCGTCTAAAATATATTCAGTATCCACAGCCGGCTGTTGGTTGACCTTAATGCCTTTTTGTTCAATCAATCTTCTGGCTTCCGACTTGCTTGTGACTAAGCTGGTCAAAACCAATAAATCTGACAACTTATATTTGCCCGGCGTTAACTTTTTTTCCTGAATTTCAGTGGGCAACTGTCCTTTGGCAAACTGAGCAACAAAAGCATCTTTAGCTAGCATGGCGGACTTATTTCCGTGGTAGAGCGAGGCAATGGCCTGGGCTAGCAACAACTTCTGGTCACGGGGATTGGCCAATTCGGTAGTTACGCGCTCTATTTCAACAATCGACGTGCGGGTAGCCAACAAATAATATTTTTTTATTAGACTGTCCGGAATAGACATCACCTTACCAAACATCATGTTTGGCTCATCGGTTATATTAATTACATTGCCCCAGGAAGAGGACATTTTTCGTCCATCCGTGCCTTCCATAAGCGTGGTCATTAAAATATTTTGCGATGCCTGTTTGTATAAAGGTTGAATAGTCCGGCCGGCCAACAAATTAAAACGCTGGTCGGTTCCGCCCAATTCAACATCGGCCTTCACCGCAACCGAATCGTAGCCCTGCATTAAAGGATACATCGCTTCCAAAAAGGAAACCCTTTTGCCTTCTTTCATTCGCCGAGCAATTACCTCGCGTGATATGAATTCGTGTAAACCAAAAAGATTGGCCAGTCTGACAATTTCCAAAAAGCCCAATTTTTTTAGCCATTTGGAATTATAATAAACCTCTGTCTTTTTTTTATCTAAAATTTTAAAAGCCTGTTCAAAGTACGTCTTCAAATTTTCTTTGATCTGCTTTTCGGACAGCTGGGGGCGCTCGGAATCTTTGTCAGACGTGTCGCCAACCTGACCGGTAAAATCCCCCACAATAAACACAGCCTTATGTCCCATATCCTGAAATGCGCGCAGTTTCCACAACACCACGGCTCTAC
Organism: Candidatus Doudnaibacteriota bacterium; assembly: GCA_038203095.1. Classification (GTDB taxonomy): domain Bacteria; phylum Patescibacteriota; class Doudnabacteria; order UBA920; family UBA920; genus PALSA-1336. The sequence goes on from JBBREH010000012.1 coordinate 7,933, forward strand.
CAATGTGAATATTAGGAGAAGTAGGGTCTATACCCAGCTTTACCCTTAACTTATTTTTAGACTTTAAAAGACTTTCCAAATTCGCCTTATCTATCACATCTTCCACTCCGCGAGTTAAGAGCTCGACTATTTGGCTGTCCGATGATTCTTTAGTGATCATAAAATAATGAATTATTACCTGCTTATTATAGCATTTTTCTGAAAGACAAAAAACCGCTATAATTACCTTATGCGCGTTTACACCTACCAGCCTCACAAAAATCATTCCTCCCATAAAAAAGCCAAGACGCCTTCACGGTACAAAAAATACCGGTGGAAAGTCTTGACCTGGATATTCCGGCTTTTTGCCGTGGGCGTCTTTGCCGCGGCTTTGTTATTTTTGTATTACACCAAAGATTTGCCCGATCCCAACAAATTACTGGACCGCAATGTACCTGAGTCCACCAAAATCCTAGCTCGAGACGGGAGCTTACTTTACGAGATCCACGGGGAGTACAAACGCACGCAGGTTAACCTTGAGCAAATTTCCACAAACTTAAAAAATGCTACAGTCGCAGTGGAAGACAAGGATTTTTACAAGCATGGTGGAATTTCTTATACCGGCATTTTACGCGCGGTGTTGAATGACATTTTAAAACTCAAGCTTAGCCAGGGCGGAAGCACCATTACCCAGCAGTTTGTCAAAAATGCCATTTTAACTAATAACAAATCTTTTGACAGGAAAATTCGCGAGGTAATTTTAAGCATAGCCATTGAAAGCCGTTTTAGCAAAGAACAAATTTTAAAACTTTATTTAAACGAAATTCCTTACGGGCGTAATACTTACGGTGCCGAGGCAGCGGCTCAAACTTACTTTAACAAATCGGCTAAAGATTTAAGCCTGGCCGAAAGTGCCTACTTAGCCGCCCTACCACAAGCGCCCACCTATTACAACCCACTCGGTCCCAACCGGGTAGCGCTCGATAATCGCAAAAACGTTATTTTAAATTTAATGGCGCAACAGGGTTATATTACAACAGACGCGGCCAAGCAAGCCAAAGATGAAAAAGTAGAATTCAACAAAATTACCACCGGCATCAAAGCGCCGCATTTTGTTTTGTGGGTTCAAGATTATTTGGCCGGCAAATACGGCGAAAAAACTTTGGAAGAAGGGGGCCTTAAAATTTATACAACACTCGACCCGCGCCTGCAACAAATTGCCGAAAACGCAGTAAAAAATGGGGTAGAAAAATTCAGCAAAAAGTATAACGCTAATAATGCCGGTCTGGTAGCTATAGACCCTAAAACCGGTCAAATTTTAGCTATGGTCGGCAGCAAGGACTATTTTGCCAAGAGCGAGCCCGAAGGTTGCGCTCCCGGCAAAAATTGCTTGTTCGAACCTAATTTTAATGTTGCCTTATCACAAAGACAGCCCGGCTCCAGCTTTAAGCCCTATGTTTACGTCACCGCATTTAAAAAGGAATTCGGCTATGCGCCCGCCTCTATGTTGGTTGATGTCACTACCAATTTTGGCACTTACAATGGCAAAGATTACATCCCCCACAACTACAACGGCCAGTCTTACGGCCCTGTTTCTATGCGCAAAGCCATGGCCGGCAGCTTAAACGTTCCGGCGGTAAAAACTTTGGCTTTAGTAGGAGTAACCAGCGCCGTTCAAACCGCCCATGACCTTGGGATAACCAGCCCGCTGGCCGACTGCGGTCTATCTTTAGTATTAGGCGGTTGCGAAGTTAGGCTTCTTGACCATGTCGCGGCTTATTCAGTTCTGGCCAACGAAGGCGTAAAAAATCCCGCCACGCCGATTTTAAAAATTTTAGATAAAGATGGAAAAGCTTTAGAAGAATTTAAAAGTAACCCGCAAACTGTGTTAGACCAGCAGGCGGCATATGAACTTATTAGCATTATGACTGACAATAATGCGCGTACTTATATTTTCGGAGCGAACTCACCATTGATTTTACCGAATAGAACTGTGGCAGCCAAAACCGGCACCACCAACAACTGGCACGATGGTTGGACTTTGGGCTTCACCCCCTCACTGGCTGCCGGCGTATGGTCAGGTAATAATGACGGAACACTCTTAAAAAAAGGGGCAGATGGGGTGCTGGTCGCCGCGCCAATTTGGCATGATTTTATGGCACAAGCTTTAGCCGGCACTGCGGCCGAAGAATTTACCGTGCCAACCGGCATTCAAAAAGTCACGGTAGATGAACTTTCCGGTAAGCTGCCGACAGACGCCACACCCTCCACCAAAGTTGAAACTTTTGCTGACTATTCCGTGCCAACTAAATATGATGACATTCATATAAAAGTCGCAATAGATTCATTAACCGGTCTAGCGGCTAACAATCTGACTCCGCCGGAAAGAATTGTTAACCAACTTTTTACGCCACTCCATAGTGAAAAAAGGGATAATCCCAATTGGGAAAACCCGGTGGTTGAATTCGCACTAGCCAACCCTCAAAACTACAGCTATCCTCCCAATGATGCGCAAATTATCAACCCCGGACAGAATAACAGCCAAGGACCCGCACTTAACATATTGGACCCGGTCGATGGCGCGACAATTTCTAGACTTCCTTTTCAGGTATCCGTCAACGCGGTTTCACCAAACAAGATTGCCAAAGTGGACTTATCAATAGATGGAGAATTTTATCAAAGCGTATCTTCCCAACCTTTTGTCTTTAACATAAATAAGAACCTAATCTCCGGTAGTCACACTTTAGCAGTCCATGCTGTCGATGTTTTAGGTGCTTTTTCCGATACCAGTTCCTCAATTGAAGTAGATCTCTCCTCTCCTCTTACCCTTACCCAACCCACTGACCAAAGCTTACTGCTGTTCCCGGTGGTTTTAATGACGGAAAGTGATACTCTGTATAATTTGGTCAACTTTTATTTAATAGACAGCAAAGGGCAAACAACGCTAATAGGCGCGGCCGACAACAGCGACCATACCGGAAAATATCACTACAGCTTAAATTGGAAAGTTTCGCCGGCCACCGGGGAATATAAAATTTACGCGCAAGGTAACGGAAAAGCCACGACCGCAAAAATAAAAATCTCCGTTCCCTAAAAAATTATTCAAAACGATTTTAAATTAAATGGCTTATTTAATAATTTTGACGCTACTTTTCACACCGGCCTATGTGATAAAATTCCGGCTTGGCCCACTGCCCACCGACTTGCTAATGCTGTGGGTATTTTTTGTTTGGATAGTTTTTGGGGGTTATCTGGTATTTAAAAAAAAATTACCACACTTTTTGACTTACATCAAAGAGACAGACAATAAAATTCTGATTTTAACTGGACTCTTTTTTCTGGCAGGTATTATTAGCTTCTTCATTGGTGGCTCAAGCAGGCCTAAGCTCGGTCAATTTATTGTTTTACTTTTGCAGCCAATCTCTCTTTTTTTTATCAGTCGCTTTCTGTTTACTCAAAACCCCCAATCAAAAAACTACCTACTAACTACTATCTACTGTCTACTTGCCCTCGCCGGTCTTTACTCGCTCCTGCAATACTTCACCCTAATTGGCCTGCCACCGGTTTGGTGGGGCAACTCAATCGAACCAAAAAGAGCAATAGCCTTTTTCATTCACCCAAATTTTTATGCTCTTTGGTCAGCGCCGCTCTTGGCCTTGCTCGTACCCGATTTGCTTGTTGAGTTTAAAGATAAAAGTTTAAAAATAAAAGATTTCCGATTGTGGGCTTGGGTCTTAGGCGCCATAGGATTACTGCTTTCTCTCTCCCGAGCCGGATGGTTAGGTTTGGCTACTGCGATTGCTGTTTATTTAATTGTCGCGGCTAACAAAAAAATCCGCCGAATTATTTGCGGTGCTGTTATAATTATTTTTATTATTATTTTTTCTACCCCCTCTCTCCGCTGGCGGTTTATTTTACCCTTTTACGGCGAAAAGTCTTCTGTCTCCCGTCTCTCTCTTTGGCACACCGGTATTAAAGCAATCGGCAAGAATCCGATTTTTGGCTTAGGATTAACCGGTTTTTCCCAAAACTGGCAACGACTTAACACCGACCCAAACCTCGACACCCACAACTTCCCGCATAATATTTTTTTGGATTTGTGGGTGGAAACCGGTCTCTTGGGTTTAATAAGTTTTACCGGACTAGTTGGCATTCATATTTATCAAGGCCTAAAAAATCGTCAAAATATTTTTAAACTCTCTGTCGCTCTTTTCCTCATTGCTCTCCTTGCCCAGGGCATAATCGACAACCCCTATTTTAAAAATGATTTGGCCATGGTATTTTGGATAGTGCTAGCCTCATATTAATTAGCGTTTAATAAAACGTTTCGGATTATAATTTTTATGACAGAATTTTTAGTATTTGACTGGAATACTCAAGGCAATTTTAATTATACCGGTTACACCTCGCTTAAAAAACGGAAAGAGGTTTTATCCAAAGTCCGGGCGGATATAATTACTCTTCAAGAATTCCCGCACGCGCAAAATAAAATTAGAACAATAAAAAACTTGGCCGGTTACAATTGTTTTTGTTTGGAACCAGGCAATCCCAACAATAACGTAATTTTAAGCAAATTCCCCATTCTTTCTGCCGCTGAAATAAAATTTCCGGTCATAAACGGCCACAGCAATTTTCGGGGCTGCCTGCGAGCCGATATAAAAATTGGCGATCAAATTTTAAGGCTCTACAATTGCCACTTTGAAATTTTTGGGGTTGCAATAGACTCCCGACAAAAACAACTCAACCATATTATTGCTGATAGTCAAAACTTTCAAGGGCCAACAATTATTTGTGGAGACATGAATACCACTATCCCCAAAGCAGGGTTAAACAGAAGCATTATCAGCTTTTGGCACCATGAACCAAAAGCCGAAATGATGATTGGCGGCAAATACTTTGAAAGCGACGAAAGAAATTTGTTTAATAAACTGGCTTATAATAAGGGGTTTAAAGAAGTTTTTGATATTTGCACCCCAACTTGGTTAATGTTAAAAACCCAAAAATGGGAAATGTTTAAATTAAAACTGGATTGGTTTTTGATAAAAAATCTTATAGTAAAAAATTCCAAACTTTACCCTTACATTTCCGACCATCGGCCGCTGGAAACTATATTAGAATTACCGCTGTGACGGGCAAAAGTCCCAAATAAATTTGAACCAAGTTCGATAACAGTCCGCCAGTTCTTTATTAATTATTACCACCAAAGTTACATCGTCAGTAATATCTTTTATTGTGAGGCCGGAAAAAGTTACAATATGGTCGCCAAAAATGTCTATTGCGCCATTTGTGGAATACTCGGGTGGAAGAAATTTATACGGCTTGCCGAGTTGGGGCAATATATCCGGCCCTAAATTTTTCACTTCGTGGTCAAAAATATGCTGGTACTTAATTCCTTTCGCCTTGGCATCTTTAAGGAATTTTTTTATAAATATTTGCAAATCAGTATCGAACCAGCCGCCCTTGGCGCCAATAAAATAAACATCTTCCCCGACCTTTAGAATATCCCGTAAATAATTTTTAAAACCCTCCACACCTTTGTATATATAGACCGCTTCTTTACCGGCGGTCTTTTTAAATTGCCGATTTAAATCCGGCAAGATGCTTTTTAGTTTGGATTCCTTTTCCCAAATTAAATCTTGTAGTTTGCTTGGCTCTACGGCAGAATACTTATTTTCCTTAGCCTCGCTAAGCTGATAAATTAAGCCTTTTTGTAACAGACGGGGAATAGTATCATAAATGTTGCGCTTATGAACCCCGATTTTAACCGAAATTTCCGGCACGCCCGCTTGCCCAATTTCCACTAAGCCCTCATAAATTTTTGCCTCATTTGGAGAAAGGCCTAATTCCTGCAATATTTCGTTGTGCATAATCAAGTTTATATTAATTAAAGTGGTGGTGTTTGCCACTCACTAAGAAGTATATACAATAAGACGTCAATGATCAAATCACATTAATTTTTAAGTCTTTTATATATGAATCTAATTAACACTCAACAGGGCTATATACTATTATTAATTTTTGGCATTGCGATGTTTGCTATTACCTATTTTTTTAGCCGCTGGGGCAATTGGCGTTCTAAGGAAGGCTTCTTGGTTGCCAATCGCGATGTCGGCTGGGTGCTCGGTGGCTTTAGTATTGCTGCATCTTGGATTTGGGCACCAGCATTGTTTGTGTCCGTGCAGGTAGCTTACCAAATGGGCACTGCCGGAGTCTTTTGGTTTGTTTTACCCAATATTTTATCGCTAACTATTTTTGCGATATTGGCTCCTAAAATTCGGGCAAAACTTCCTGCCGGCTACACCCTGCCGGAATATATCTGTTTTCGTTTAGGCAGTAAAAGAGTGCATAGAATTTATTTATTTCCTTATTTCTTTTATCAACTGATGGCCGTAGTGGTTCAACTCTATGCCGGCGGCAACTTGGTATCTTTGCTTACCGGCATCGCTCTACCAAAAATCATGATAACTCTGGCAGTAATTGTTTTACTCTATACTTTAATTTCCGGCTTAAAAGCTTCCATTGTTACTGACTTTGTCCAACTGACTATGATTCTGCTTGTAATTGCTGTAATTTTGCCTTGGGCAATTAAAACCGCGGGTGGTTTTGACGCTGTAAGTTTAGGGCTTTTGGGCGTGAGCAAAGTTACCGGAATTTTTGATAAAGGGGTGGCTTTTTCTTTTGGCATTGTCACTTCCATTAGCCTAATTGCCGGTTCCATTTCCGACCAATCTAACTGGCAGCGCGCTTTTGCTGTAAAAAAAGAACACCTGGCCAAAGCATTTGTCTTTGGCTCTATCCTTTTTGGCATAGTGCCTTTGGCTCTTTCTCTTTTAGGTTTTTTGGCCGCAAATCCTGCATTACAAATAAATCTACCTGCCGGAGTTGATGTTTCTATGATTGGCGTTCAAACTATTACCCAGCTATTGCCACATTGGGTGATTATATTATTTTCCATTGGCCTGTTGGCAATTTTAAGCTCTGCGCTTGATGCCGGCTTATGCGCGGCCAGTTCATTGTGGGCGACGGATGTCTCGCATGCTAAAACCGATCAAGAGTCTATAGGAGCTGCGAAAAAATCCATGGTTGGCATTACCCTTTTGGGACTCTTGGTAGCTTTGGGAATTTTGTATATTCCACATTTTGGATTGCAACAATTGTGGTGGGTTTTTAACACAATTGCTGCCTGCATTTTGGTGCCTACAATATTAAGCCTATATTATGAAAATTTAAGCGAGCGGGGCGTCTTTTGGGGGGTGCTTACTGCTTTTCTTGTCGGCGTGCCTTTATTTGTATATTCGAATATTGTTGATCACCCCGGCATGATAGTCGGCTCCTCAATTTCAGTGGTGGCGCTCAGCACAATAATTAGCTTGTTAGCTTAATCATTTTAAAATGCCCCCACAAATCTGTGAGGGCATTTTTTATCTTTTTAGCCTAATTACTACTCTTCTATATGGCTCGTTATCAATGGAGGAGCTTTCAACTTCGGGGCAGTGCTCTTGCAAATACGCATGGACTAAACGGCGTTCGTAGTTGGGCATGGGCTCTAGGGCCTGTGCCCGGCCGGTCATTTTGAGTTTGTCGGCCGCGGCTTTGGCAGTTTCTTTTAAGAACCACTCGCGCTTGCGCTTATAATCATCGACGTCAATCGTAAACCAAAAGGGTCCGCCTTGATTTGTGCCTAGCGCATCAGGTGAGGCAGGTTCCTGTACATTAAATTTTTTCGCGGACAGCGCCTGAACCAAAATTTGAAAAGCATGCAAAGTCGTGCCTTGTCGACCAATTAATAAATAAGAATCGGGCGTGGAGATATTAAAAACCAGCCCTTTAGTAATACTTTCCTCAAATTCCACCCGACCTAAAACACCGGCTTTTTCCATCAGCTTGGCAATAATATTTTTTACTATTTCGATTTTATTATAGTCAGTCATAAATTAGTTGGTGGTTGGTAGCCAAGCACCATCTGGGTCTGGCTAAATGCTTATCGCCTACTAACTAATTGCCGGTCTCCTGCTTCTTACGCAGTATATAATATTGCTGGGCAACCGCAAAGAGGGTAGTCACAACCCAATACAAAGGCAGACCGGCCGGCAACTTTATGGCAATTACTACACTAACCAAAGGCAAAACATAAGTCGTCTGGAAGCTCATGGCCTTAGCAGTGGCGTCTTGTCCCGGCGTTTTGGGCATCATAAGCTTAGATTGCCAAAACTGGGCTAAGCCGGCAATTATCCCCAAAGCAATGCTCGGCTTTGAAAGATCTAACAAGCCAAACAGGAATGGGCTAATACTGTGAGGGGCATTAACAAAAGGATACAAGCCCTTCAATCTAGTCACTATATCCACGGCAGGATTCAAGGCAATCCTAAAAACCTGATAAAGCCCAATTAACACCGGTAACTGAATAACCAAAGGCAAACAAGAAGACAGTGGATTTATTTTATTATCCTTATATAATGCCATCATGGCTTTGGCTTGACCCTCTTTGTCATTTTTATACTTTTCCTTAAGTTCATTTAATTTAGGCTGTAAATCATTCATTGCCTTTTGGCTTTTGAGAGATTTGTGGAAGCTAGGCGCCAAAACCAAACGGATCAACAGAGTTAATAAAATAATTACCACACCCACATCGTGACCTGGGATAACATTATAAAAAAAGACCAGTAAATTCAGCAGGGGACGGTAAATAATATCGTTATAAAGTAAAGAAATAAATGCCATTGGAGTGGAATTAGGGATTAGGGATTAGATCTATGGACGGCTCAACGAATGGATTGCATTTGACAACCCTTTTTAAACTTAACAAAGAACCTTTAATAAAACCAAAATTATTAATCGCAAGTTTTGAATATTCACTGCAGGATGGATAATGTTTACAATACCCATATGGATAAGCGCTTTTTAACCAGCTATGATCAGGAGAAAGCAAGACCTGATAAAGGCCGATTATTAATAATAATAAACGCTTAGGGAGATTAAAAATAATTTTCAAAAAATTTTCCATATATTTTATCTTAATCTGGAGCAAACATCAAAAAACGCAGGCAAAACTTCTTTTTCAGGTAGGCGATTTATTTTGGGTTTTACAATAATCATATAGCTCCCACTTTTAAACCCATTTAAATTTTTTCTTAGATATTCCCTTAAAATTCTTTTTATCCTATTCCTTGCCACGGCCTTTTTAAAAACTTTAGTGGAAACTACAACTGTAAATCGCTTAAGCGCGGGCGCGGCCATAAATTTTATAGTATAAAACGGATTAAAAAAAGTCCGCCCTTTTGAAAAGGCTGCCGCAATATCTTTCGCTTTAGCCAGGCGGTTTGCTTTTTTCAGCATATTTTAATAGCTTAAACCCAAGCTAAACGCTCAACTTTTTCCGGCCTTTTGCTCGACGCCTAGCCAGCACATTTCTGCCGGTTTTTGTTTGCATGCGTTTCAAAAACCCATGCCTAGTTGCTCTTTTTTTAGCTTTTGGTTGATAAGTTCTTTTCATATAAGGATATGGATTAACACGAATAGAAAACGGATTAACACGGATTTGTGTTTATCTGCTAGCTCCGACAACTTAATCGAAGCCCCAACAGAACGTTGAGACAGTATTTGTGTTCATCGGTTACATTAATAATCTTGAATAATTATACAGAAAATCTCCTGGTTGGTCAATCCATCCAAAGGCGACTAATTTCAAATAATTATTTTGTCACAACTTCTCCACAAGATATTAACAGGCAAAGCCTAATACCCCTTACTTAAAAGGGATTTTAACCATTTTACATGTTGATAAGTGCCTGTTAGAATAAAAACTGTGGGGACAGATACAAAAATTATTAACATCAATCTGTATCTATACTAATGAGTCTACCTCTATGAACAATCAACAACTCTGGCAAGCAATTTTGGGCAGCTTAGAAGTTTCTTTAAGCAAGGCTAATTTTAACACCTGGTTTAAAAATACAAATATTATTGAAAGAGGAAGCGACCATCTGGTTGTGGGTGTGCCCAGCGCATTTAATCGTGACTGGATAGCCGCCAAATACCACCATGAAATGCTTAAGGCTCTAAAAACATTAGCGCCGGAAATAAAAGAAATTAAATACCAACTGGGAAGTCAACAAGCACTTGTCTCCGCGGCAAAACAATCTAATCGAAACCAGGATCAACCCACAAACAAAGAAATAGTACCAACCTCCTCAAGCCAAAATCTATCAGGGCTTAATCCTAAATATACCTTTGAAACCCTAATTATTGGCAAAAATAACGAGCTTGCTCATGCCGCCAGCCAAGCTGTAGCCAAAAGCCCCGGAACGCAATACAACCCTTTGTTTATTTATGGCGGCGTGGGCTTAGGCAAAACACACTTAATGCACGCAGCCGGCCACAGACTTGTCCAAAACAATCCAAAAACTAAAGTTTTGTATGTAACTTCAGAAAAATTTGCCAACGATTACGTAAACGCGATTGCTCAAAAAAAGATGGAAGAATTTAAAAAAGAATATAGGAGTGTTGACGCGCTACTAATTGACGATATTCAATTTATGGCGGGAAAAGAAGGTTTCCAGGAAGAATTTTTTCATACTTTTAACGAGCTTCGCGATAAGGGCAAACAAATAATTATTACCTCGGACAGACAGCCTAAAGAAATTCCTGCTGTAGAACAGCGTTTGGTTTCCCGTTTTGAATGGGGGATGGTAGCAGACATCCAAGCCCCTGATTTGGAAACACGGATGGCCATTCTAAGAACCAAGATGGAAAAAAAGGGGGTAAATATAAGTGAGGATATCTTATTTTACATAGCAGAAAATGTTGTCACCAACATTCGCGAGTTGGAAGGAGCGCTTAATAGACTTTCTGTTTATCAACAAATGGAAAATCGTGGTTTGGTCTTAGACCAAGCCAAAACCATTTTGGCGAGTATTGTGGGGGTAAAAAAACGAATGACTTCTATAAAAAAAATTGCTGAGTCAGTTGCAGAATTCTACAATATCACTGTAGATGATTTAATAAAACAGTCTAGAAAAAAGGAATACGTTAAACCCCGACAAATCGCAATGTATCTGGTAAGGAAAGAGTTAGATAATTCCTTCCCCTCAATAGGAAATTTTTTTGGTGGACGAGATCACACCACCGTTATGCATGCTGTGGAAAAGGTGGACAACCTAATTACTACCAAGCATTCATTCAAACAAGAGGTGGATTTAATTCTGGATAAGCTGTTCATATAAAAAAGTTTTGATTATTTTTATAAAGAAAAAATTTTTTATATTATACCAAAAGGGTTTTATCCCCAAACAAAAATTAATTTATTCACAACAACCCAAACCTAATATATGTATTCCTCCCAAATTTATTATACAAAATTACTTATCCACTTAACCACAAGCTTTATTATAATAATTACTTTTATTTAAATAAACTTATATGAAAATAATTTGCACCCAAGAAAATTTAAAAAACGGACTTTCCATAGTGGGAAGAATAGTTGCCAATACTAACACACTTCCAATCCTTAATAATTTATTATTAAAAACAGAAAATGGTATTTTAAAAATTTCTTCTACAAATTTAGAAATAGCAATTACAACCAATATTAGATGTAAGGTGGAAGAAGATGGTGTGGTAACAGTGGCAAGTAAAATTTTTGTTGACCTTGTAAATAACCTACCCAACAAAAATATTATTATCCAAACCAAGGAAGGTGATTTACAGTTGGAAACTGAAAACTACCACACCAAAATTAAAACTTTATCCGCTGAAGATTTTCCCTTGATTCCAAAAATTGAAAACAATAAATCATTGATTATTAACTCTCAAGAGTTAAAAAATACTTTTGATTTAGTGGTTTTTGCCGCTTCCAGTAATCAGACCCAGCCGGAAATATCCGGGGTATTTTTTGGCCAAACACCTCAGGGAATAAGAATAGCTGCAACCGACAGGTATCGTCTGGCAGAAAAAAAGATTTTACTTTCTTCCACAGAAGAAAACAATTATGAATATATTATTCCCCAAAAAACCGTTTTGGAAATATCAAGAATAATAGGCAATCAAAACATTGATGTAAGTATTGTTTTTGGAGAAACACAAATAGTTGTGGATATTAACGAAACCCAAATTATTAGTCGTTTAATAGATGGGCAATACCCAGACTACAAGCAGATTATTCCCAATGTTTTTCCAACATCTCTTATTACAGAAAAAACACTTTTGGCTAATGCGCTAAAAGCAGTAGCGGTTTTTAGTCAGGGGAGTAGCAGTGTTAAATTAGAAATAAACTCTCTAAAGCAACAAATTTTATTAACCACAGAATCATCTGAATTGGGGAAAAGTGAGGTGGAGTTGCCGGCAAAAATTGAAGGTGGGAGCACAAGTATGGTGCTTAATTATCATTACCTGCTTGATTGTTTGTCCGGGATAACTACAAAGAATATTGAGCTTAAGGCTAATAATGATAGTTCGCCGGGACTAATTGTTCCCGAAGGGGATGACAGTTATCTTTATTTGGTAATGCCTATTAAAAGTTAGAAACATTTATGAGGATAAAAAAAATTCAAATTAAGAACTTTCGCAACTATCCGGATTTAAATATTCAGATCAACAGCGACACCGTGATTTTAACCGGCCCTAATGCAGTGGGTAAAACTAACTTGCTTGAATCCATATACTTTGGGTCTTTGTTTAAGTCTTTTCGTGATGATACAGAATTTATTTTTCTAAAAGACACTTCCCATTTGGAGCTTTGTTTGGTGTTAGAAAAGGCCGGACAAGAACATATATTGGAAGTTTTTTTGGAAAAGCGAGAAAAAATTTACGCTAATTTTTTAATAGATGGGGTGAAAAAAAAGCGGCGTGAGGCTCAGGGGTTTATTAGTGTGGTAATTTTTGACCCCACTGATGTGGATATGTTTACCAAAACTCCGGATTTTAGACGAAAGTATTTAAATATGGTGCTGTCGCAAAAAAATCCTGAGTATTTAGAGGCACTGGGAAGTTATAAGAAAGCCCTTTTCCAAAAAAATCGGCTATTAGCAGACATGCGCGCGGGACGAAGTCTTGGTGAGGATTTGGTTTCTTGGAACGAGCAACTTGTAAGATTGGGCAGTAATATAATTATTGAACGTAAAAAGTTTATTAGTTTTTTGAACGCCAATGTGGCTGAGGTGTATACAACCATTTCTGGTTTCCATCGCCCGGTTGAGGTAGCCTATGATACCTTACAAGGTGATACCCTCGAAGAAGTCTCATTGGCTTTTAGACAGAGACTTGAGGTTTTGTCCAAGAGGGAAGCGCTTTTAGCAAGCTGTTTGGTGGGTCCTCATCGTGACGACTTTTTTCTTAAAAGTGACGGGCTTTACCTTTCCCCATTTTCTTCCCGTGGAGAATTGCGAAGTCAGGTTTTAGCATTAAAAATTTTGGAGCTTGAATATTTAAGTCGTGGAGATGAAAAGCCAATCTTGCTTTTGGACGATGTTCTTTCAGAACTAGATGAAACCCGCAGAACATTTTTACTCAAATATTTGCAAGGCAAATTTCAAACCTTTATTACTACCACCCATCCGTTGGAAATGCCCGCGCAGCATATTACACTGGCGCCGGCTGTAGAAGAGGAAGAGGTGGAAGCCACTAATTAATTACTGATAGAGTCTGGTGAAGTGGTATGGGGACGCCGGGTCAATATGGAAATTATTATTCAATGAAACAAAAATGAGTTATAAAAATTTTTCAAAAATCGATAAAGTTTTGAGTCAAACCGCAAAGCAATACAACTTGGAAAATGCCTTGAGTCGCCATCGGGCCTTAAAACATTGGCAAGAAATAGCTGAAGCTTTTGTGGAGGGCTCCCAAAGCCTGACAAAAGCTGTGGATTTTAAAAAAGGGATCTTGACAGTGGCTTGCCTTTCCAGAGAAGTTGCTGGCAAGATAAAGCTTTTGGCTCAAAAAATTATGGAAGCCTTGAATCAAATTATTGGCAAGCGTGTGGTATATGCTATTTATCTTGAAGTATAATGCCTTACTTTTTAAGCCATAAAAATTTATCCGTCGGGGATCTTGTTGAGGTGGGTGGGGAAGAAGCCCGTCATATTTTATTGGCGCACCGCGTAAAAAAAGGTGAAAAAATAAAACTGCAGGGGCCGGACAGAGAAAGATATTTGGTAGAAATTAAAGATGTTAATAGAAATTCTTTGAAAGCCTTGCCACTTGAAAAACTTTTGCTTCCTGGAGAGCCAAATATTTCTATGACCCTTTTTCAATCAATGGTTTCGGAAAAAGCATTAGACTTTATTTTTCAAAAAGGCACAGAATTGGGTTTAAACAAAATTATCCTGTTTAATTCGGCAAATACAGCCACTAAATTATCAGCGGAGAATTTTAAAAAGAAACAAGGCCGCTGGAATAAAATTTTAATCGAGGCCGCGAAACAAAGCGAAAGAGCAGTATGGCCGAGCCTGGGATTTGAAAAAAATATTGATGATGTTTTGGTTGCTATTGGCAAGATTGATAAGATTTTTTTGGCAGACATCGGCGGAAACAAAATCAGCGTAATTAACCCTCTACCCCCAACTCTTGGTCTGCTTGTTGGTCCGGAAGGTGGATTCACCCCGGAAGAAATAAAAACCCTTCAAACTTTAAAAAATTTAGAAACCATAAACCTAGGTCCGATTCTACTTCGGGCAGAAACCGCGGTGTTGGCCGCGCTGGCGACAGTCCGAAGCCTTTGATAAATAAAAAGGATATTGGTATTATTAATATGCATCCAGCAAAAAAATAAATTTTTATGTCTTACACATACAATCCGATTTATAGTCATTTTAAGGGTAAAAATATTACCCGCGCCGAGTTAATGGAGCGCGCAATGATCGAGACAATTTTAAAAAGTAAAATGCCGGATAAGGACAGGGCTTGGAGTAAAACTTTTGAACTCAAGCATACTTCTTCAGTAACCCAAATCGGCAGGATTTTGGCTCAAAAAAGAGGGCTGGATCCCTCGTTGGGAGCTATTATTTGCGCCATGCACGATATTTATGTTTTTACCACCGGGCGTGTTACGGACCACGCGCACAAAGGCGCACCTATAGCTGAAAAAGTTTTAACCAAAACAAAAAAATTTACACCCCAGGAAATTAAATTAATTACAACTTCCATTTATAACCACAGCGACAAACATTTGGTCTCCAAAAACCCGTATGTGGAGCTGGTAAAAGACGCCGATGTTTTGGACTGTGGTTTGTTTGACGGCGCGCATGACGCTTATGTTTACGAAAAGTCTCCGGAAAATTGTAAAAAATATTTTGGTCGCATTAAAGCCGTACGTAAAGAATTGGGGCTCCCCAGGGATCCACAATGGGATAGTATCAATTATGTAGAACGTGGAAAAACTTATCATGCCGCTCATTAAATTATTTTCACGCGAATATAGCGTACAATACACAGAGGCATCGCTGGAGTCTTTGGGTTTTCCCGCCAAGCCCTATTTGCCGTCTTTGGTTTTAAGTCAGGCTTATTTGCCGGAAGACAAGAACCAGTCCTGTTACGCGGACGCAAAAGAATGGCAAACTTTTTTGTCAAAACTTGAAGCCAGATACCGGACAAAACAAAATTTGGAATTATTTTTTAAGCAGTTCCACGTTTTTGGAAAAAAATATTTGGAAATTAGTAAAAAAATCGGCTCTGAAAATTTGAAACAGGCAAGCAATAAGCAATTAGCCGAGAATTATCGGGCTTATCAAAAAATTCTGATCGGATATTCCGCGTATCTTTGGATGGGATACCTGCTTTCCCAAGGTGGGCATGTAGTGGCAGCAAAGAAAATTTTAGAAAATAAGGGCATTGTGGATGAAAAAATTAGTTCTGCACTCTTTCGTCCCAGTAAGCTTTCTAGTATCCTGTCCCTGCAAGATCACCTAGCGCGGCTAAAAGCCCAAGGCCGCGGTTTAAGTCCGACTCAAACGAAAATAATCCTAAAAAAATATTTATGGATGCCCTGTTTGGATATCCATAATAGTCCCTGGACCATTGGAGATATTAAAAATTTTTTTGCGGGCCTCAAACCCGCGGCAAAACAAGTTACCTTTTTAAAAGCGGTAAAATTGGCACAGCTTAGCAAAAAAGAGCTGGTTTTGTTTAAACTGGTAAAGGAATTAATTTACACTAAGGACATGCGAGATGAGTACCGTCGCCGGGGCATCTATAATATTTTGCCCTTGTTCACGCAACTCTCCCGACGTCTGGGATTATCCAGAAGCCAGTTGGCTTATTTTACTTCTGCTGAAATTATTGAAGGCTTAAATAGATCCATAAAGCTCAATATGGCCGGGGCGCTTAGCAGACAGAAAGGATTTTTAATATATCAAAAAAATAGGAAAATAATCGTAACTTCCAACCCAAAGGAAATTGCAAAATTTCGTTCTAAAAATATTCAAGCGGCCTCGGTTTTGGCCACGGAACTTAAAGGAATTATCGCCTCTGCCGGATATGCAAAGGGAAAAGTCCAAAGAGTTTTTGGCGTAAAAGATTTGGCAAAGGTTAAAACCGGAAATATTATGGTTGCCATAACTACCCATCCGGATTTTGTTCCGGCCATGCACAGGGCTGGAGCCATAATAACCGATGAAGGTGGCCTGACTTCTCACGCGGCCATAGTTGCTAGGGAGTTTGGTACCCCTTGTATTGTAGGCACAAACAGCGCGACAAAATTCCTTAAAGATGGCGACTGCGTGGAAGTCGATGCCAACAAAGGAAGAGTTAAAATAATCAAAAAGTAACAAGATGCCTTTTGTAAAAACGTTCCGACAAATTTCAAAAAAAGACGTGAAGATAGCCGGGGGCAAAGGCGCTTCTTTGGGCGAAATGACAGGCGCCGGTTTGCCTGTGCCGCCAGGGTTTGTAGTCCTAGAGGGTGGTTTTGAAAATTTTTTAATATTAGCCGAACTAAATGAAAAAATAAAAAATATTTTGGAAACTGTAAAGGCTGAAGACGACAAAACCGTAGTTAAAGCCTCGGCACAGATTCGCAGTATTATTAGCAAAACCAAAATTCCGCAAGCTTTGGAGAAGGATATATTGGAGGAGTTTAAAAAGCTGAATGCCAAGCATGTTGCCGTTAGAAGTTCCGCTACGGCCGAAGATTCTAAAAGTGCCTCCTGGGCAGGCGAACTGGAAACATATTTGAATGTTACCAAAAAAGATTTGCTAATACAGGTTATTAAATGTTGGTCATCGTTATTTACTCCCCGCGCAATTTTTTATCGGCTGGAAAAAAATCTTCAAAAAAATAAAATTTCGGTTGCGGTGGTAATCCAAAAAATGGTTCAATCTGAAGTTTCCGGCGTTTGTTTTACCGTGCATCCGGTATCCAAAAATAGGAATCAAATGGTCATAGAAGCGGGTTTTGGATTGGGAGAGGCAATTGTCGGGGGGTTGATTACGCCCGACAGCTACATTATTGATAAAAAGCGGCTTTCTATTGTGGATGTTGTGGTTTCTCAGCAGAGAATGATGGTAATTGGCAAGGCTCAAGGCACGTTAAATAAAAAGCTTTCCTCCAACCACGGAAAAAAACAAAAATTGAGTGGCAGGCAAATTATAGAGTTGGCAAAAATTTGTAAAAATATTGAAAAACATTATAAACAGCCCCAAGATATAGAATGGGTCTACGAAAAAGGCAAATTTTATATTACTCAGTCTCGGCCGATTACAACATTGTAATTAGATAGCAAAGAAAATGAATTTTTTTTACCATCAACTTTTAGATTTTTTGAGTTTTTCCAGATACGCGCTGGTGTTTGTTGGCTGTATTGTGGAAGGGCCGGTAGTTATGCTCGCCAGCGGTTTTTTATACCGGTTGGGGCAGTTTGATTTGTTGCCTCTTTATGCGACTCTTATGGTAGGCGATTTTGTAGCCGATTTGGGCTGGTACGCGGTGGGTCGGTTCGGCGCTCGGAGCTTAGTTAACCGTTTCGGGCATCGCTTTAACATAACCCCGCAAGTTATTAACAAAATTGAAAAACGTTTTTATACTTATCAGGACAGAATTTTATTTATTTCCAAAATAACTATGGGATTTGGTTTTGCGCTAGCCACTCTAATTGTTGCCGGCATGTTAAAAGTGCCGTTTAAACGCTACGCAATTTTAAATTTTTTGGGTGGCTTTATATGGACTGCCATTTTGCTTACTCTCGGCTATTTTTTTGGTAATGTCTACAGTTCTTTAACCGGACCAATCAAGCACGTTTTTATTGTTTTTGCCGTTGTGTTTATTGTTTGGGGGCTTTGGGCCGTTAACCGGTATTTTATTAAAAAGGAAGTTTTATGATTTCATTTATTATTCCAACACTCAACGAAGAAAAAGTCATTGAGAAAATTTTAAAAAACCTCAAAGAAATAACAGCCTTTGAGTACGAAATTATTGTGTCCGATGGCGGCAGTACCGACAAAACATTAAGCCTGGCTAGTCAGTACGGCGCAAAAGTGGCAGAAAACAAAACTGGGATAAGGCAAACTATTGGTCAGGGCAGAAACTTGGGATCGGCCGAGGCTAAGGGCGATTTTTTAGTTTTTTTGGACGCTGATGTTTTTATTCCCGAACCAAACCAATTTTTTACTGGGACCTTAGAGGATTTCAAAACCAATCCCAAACTTACCGGGCTGAGCGGTTGGATTCGGGTTTTCCCGGAAATCGAAACCTGGGCTGACTATTTGGGTTATGTAATTTTGTCCGACTGCCAGTTTTATTTGAAAAATAATATTTTGAGAATTGGCGCAACCTGCGGCGAATTCCAAATGATGAGAGCGGATGTTTTTAAACAGCTTGGCGGCTATAGAGAAGATCTGACTGTGGGAGAAGATCAGGATTTGTTTTACCGGCTTTCCAGACTAGGTCGAACAAAAACCGACCCAAAGTTACTTGTTTACCACACCGGCCGCCGCCCACGAGCGATAGGCTGGCCAAAACTAATTTGGCAGTGGGTAAGCAACTCTCTCCATATAACTTTTTTCAACAAGGCCCATAGCAAAGAATGGAAAGTAATCAGATAGCTTCTACCCTTAAAAGTCATTTGGGCCGGCCTAAGAGGGGCGCTTGCAAAGCACTTTTAAGGACAGAGGCCAGATAAACAAAAATACCGTCCGTAGGGCGGTATTTATGATGTTTTTTCTTTTACTCGTTTTACCAGCTCACTTGAGCTTTGAATTTTGCCACTTTTGCCGACGTTGTAAATTAATTTAATTCCTAAACTATTACATAGTTCAACTTCCGGCACTGGGTCGCCGTCGGGCTTGCGGTCGCCTCCGTTGGCAAATATATCGGGTTTTAGGGTTTTAAGTTCAACGCAGACTGACATGTCTGTTGTGTCCGGTTGATGCTCGGTAATAATTACCTCATCTACGTACCGTACGGCTTGAATTATGGCGGCGCGTTCCTTTTCCGGCATAAAAGCAAACCCCTTTTTTTTATTCAGCCAGTTGTCATTGTTGACAATGACAACTAACTTATCGCCCAATTTCTTAGCTTCCTGCATCATTTCAATATGCCCAATATGAATCGGATCAAATCCGCCGGAAATAGCAATGGTTGTCATAGATAATAGAGTCAATTTTACTAAACATCTGGATACCGTTCGGGTATCAGTTGATGGAATTACAAGTTTCCAGTAAGGGTATGAGAGAAAATCGTGTTTTAACCTGCTTAAAGGGTATAATTGTATCTTGAATAAAATTTCAAGGCACAATTATGTCCTTTAAAATCAAACAAAAGTTAATATCTGTGGTAAATTTTTAATTTTTTTGTGGCGGTTATATCCACTAATTTCCGAACGGTAACAAACATCTGCTAACATAAACAAAAAGATATTAGTTAATATTAAACTTTGTTCTCGTTCCCTTCCTTAGCAAAGTTGGATTTTTTTTCGTATAGATCCAGGAGCAATTTTTCAATTCCGGCCGGGTTGGGGACGTTGTCAAAAACAAAATGTTCAACAGCGCCCGCTGTTTGGATAATCACATCTCCATAGTTAAATATTGTTCCAAATAAGCCATCGGTTTTGCTGGTGACGTCTTCGATTTTGTCTATATGTAGTTCGGAAATATTATGAGAAAACAAACCCTCTTGTACCACATCTACAACGCGAATGCCGGTAATTACACCAATATTCAAATAATAAATAACAAAAATTATAAATAAAGCCAAAACTAAAAACAAGGTATAAATTTGCGTAAAAAGCAAAGTAATTTGCCCCCAAGTGCCTAAAAACAAAGCTGGTAGGCTGGCGTGTGCGAAGCGGTTAAAAAGAACTAACGCAACCGCAAAAAATACCCAAACCAAAATTTTTAAAAATAAATGAAACCAATGCTCGTGCACTACGAGATAAATTTCTTCATTGTCCATCTGACTAGGGAAAAGCCGGTGTGTCATAAATTGGTTTTTAGATTAAAAGTGTGCGTATTGTGCTGTAGCTGTCGTAAAGTATTTTTAAAAAGAAGATCGCGTAAATTATGGCAACGGTAATAGAGAAAGGAATAGATTGGCCATATCTAACCAAAATGTAGACTCCAAATATGGAGAATAGGGTGAACACACCGATCAGTAAAAAATAAATTCCTACAATAAGTAAGTTGGCGGGGTTGGAGAAGTCCATAGTATGATAGTACAAGATTTAAAAGAATTAAACGATTGAAATGATTTTAATGCAGTTAATTCTTGGCATTCTTTTAAATCATGTCAATCTTGTCATTCACAATATTCGTTGTTGTCCCGACTGCGGTACGTTGACACCTAAGTGTCTGTACGCCGCTTCGGTAGCCACTCGGCCTTTTGGAGTTTTGGCGAGTAGTCCAAGACGGATTAAAAACGGTTCGTGGATGTCGGTAATCGTATCCTCTTCTTCGCCGGTGGCCGCGGATAAGGTGTTGAGTCCTACAGGCCCGCCGGAAAATTTGTAAATTAAGGTTTCCAAAATTCTGCGGTCATTTTTATCTAAACCCAAAGGGTCGACCTCCAGAAGCTCCATAGCTTTTTGAGCAGTAATTAAATTTATTGTATCATGTCCGCTAACTTGGGCAAAATCCCGCACTCGTTTTAGCATGCGGTTAGCAATACGCGGTGTAAAACGGCTGCGCCGTGAAAGTTCCTGTGCCGCTTCGTCATTAATTGTCGCTTTGAGAATTTTGCTGTTGCGGGAAATAATAATTTGTAAATCCTCCTCCGGGTAATATTCCAGGCGGTAAGTGGCGCCAAAACGGTCTCTGAGAGGGCTAGATATCATACCAATGCGGGTGGTGGCCCCAATCAGGGTAAATTTAGGAAGCTCCATGCGTATGCTACGCGCGCCTGGGCCTTTGCCCAAAATAATATCAAGCACATGATCTTCCATTGCCGGATACAAAACTTCTTCCACGGCTTTATTGAGGCGGTGGATTTCGTCTATGAACAGCACATCGCCTTCGCTTAAATTGGTCAGTAGAGAAGCCAAATCGCCGGCACGTTCAATGGCCGGGCCGCTGGTAACTTTTATTTGGCTACCCATTTCCTTAGCCACAATAAAAGCCAGAGTGGTTTTGCCTAAGCCCGGCGGGCCGTAAAATAGCAAATGCTCCAAAACCTCGCCTCGCTGTTTAGCCGCGCCCAAAATAATTTTTAAATTATTTTTTAGCGTTGTTTGACCAATATACTCATCTAAAGCCTGTGGCCTTAAGGTCTGCTCAATAATAATTTCTTCTTCATCCAGTGGTTGCTGGTTTAAAGAAGGAGTTTGATTTTGCGCGGATTCAATCATATAGGCATTTTACTATATTTTAACAATGTATGCGAACAGCTTAGGACTGATTGACGGTTTAATTGAGAGATAATAAGGTCATAGTGATCTAATAATATTAAATTGAAACAATGAAAAAATTATTTTTAGCATTTCCAATTATTGTTCTGTTAGCGGCTGGGTGTAATCCATCCCAATCTGCTTACACCAATTCAACACTAGCGCCTGTTGTTCAAAATACGAACTCAATTCCGAGCTCCGTTCCTGCCCCTAGCTCCACATCGTCACCAGCTCAAACACTTAACCAAACTGATGACTGGAAAACGTATGTGAATAGTAACTATAGATATAGTTTTAAATATCCAAAAGGATATTTTTTGCAGAGACAATCGTATGAATATGTGTCGCTATGGCAGAACGATCCTTCAAAAAATGATATTCACGCGGAGACAAGCTTGTTGGTTGGTTTTAGAACATATAAAACCCATAAAACTTTGAAAAAGTTTATAACAGAAGAAAGTAGTAAGTATGACCTTGTCGAGGCAAGGCCGGTAATCATTAATGGAATAGCGGCTTATGAAGCCAGACAAACGGGGATGCTTAGTTCCTATGCGGTTATTTTCCAAAATGAATCTAATATTGTAGTTCTAAATTTTAATTCCGGTCAGGATGGTAACGTTGAAAAAACCAAAGCCGCGATGGCAAAAATTCAAAAACAAATTCTTTCCACTTTTAAATTTATCAAGTAAAGATAACGCCTATTATCTATCTATAATTTAAAAGGATCAACCAATTGGTTGATCCTTTTAAATTATATTTACTGTGCTTTAATTCCGGAGGTGGCAGAACTGATTGGGACGCCGACAAATTGTTCAGCTTTATGAAAGAGCGCCGGGGGTTGGTAAACCGATTTAAAGACGTCGGTGCGTTTTTCGCCCAAGGCGGTCACAACGTCCCTGGTCCAGGTGGCTTTCATGCTACCGTCCGGTTTTCTGTCGTATTGGACAGGCTTTTCCAAAGTAACTTGCCGACTATCTTTGGTGCCGTAAAAATCAAATATTAAAGTATTGGCGTCTTTTTCGTAAGGCCAAACCAAAATTGCGCCAGGAGTGTCGTTAATAAATTTTAAATCCGCGCTGCCGGGATAGATGGTGGCATCCGTACCTTGCGGCGCGTAGTACTGCACAGCGTAGGCATGATTCCGCCGTGCGGTAATGGGCAGACCGGCTTGCATAGCAGCCCTGAAAGTGGTGGAGGAAACTTGACACAAGCCGCCACCAAATTCCAGTATAGTACCTTCTTTGCCTTTAATTACAAGTTCCGGTAGAAATCCATTTTCTGCGTCTACCGAGCCAAGATATTTATTAAAGCTAAACTCCTCGCCCTGCGCTATAATAATGCCTTTAAATTTTTCCACGCCTACGGCAATATTATGGCGGCGATTTTTTGGGCTGCCGCTAAAAGTGGAAACACCTTCGGCCACCAATTCGTTTATTCCCAACTCATTGGTTTGGCTCAAAGAGCCTTTGGGCGCCGCCTCTAAAACCGTTAGTTCCAATTTATTTTTGCCCAGCTCCAGAGCCCGTATTGTGTCGAAACTACTGGTGTAAACATCCAGCTCTTTCCCGGTTTGTCCCGGGCTAAAAGCTACAGCGCGGTTTTGTTTAATATCTAGAGCCGGCTCTTCGGAGTTGGTATTAATTTTTTTAGATAATTGTCTAAGATAATTATAAATCTCACTTAGGCGGTGGTGGTAAACTAAAACTACGGCCGGCTTTACATCGGTGAGGCCGATATATCCCAGCATTAAAGTTGAGAGATTTTCTTGGGGTGGGGTAAAAATTTTTTCCGCTTCAATTACTTCTTCGCCTTGCCAGGAATTAATTGTGGCTTGGTCAATTAAAATTTTTTCATTACCATATGTCATAGTAAATCCGTCGGCATTAATGGCAAAAACCACAGCCGGAAACGCAAGAAAAAATAAAGAAAAGGAAATTATTTTTAGAATTTTCATTAGAGGATTTATTTTTTTGTAAGCTCGGACTGAAAGTGGCCTTTAGAAATAAATTAAAATTAATAGTTTTCTGAATGTTTTAATAAGTTGATGCCGGAAGATCGCCGTCCGGCGACACCTTTTTTATTTTCCGGTAAATTTAATAACCTTTGTTTTGGATGGCCAGTACTTTCGTATTTTATCCGCCCATTCTATAAAAGTCACTGTGTCTGGTCGACCCCAAAATTCGGTGACGCCTAATCCGCGGGCTTCTTTAAAGTTTTTAATGCGATAAAGGTCTAGATGGTAAAGTGTTATTAGTTTTTTTGATTGTAGCCGTGCTTCAAAAGTCTGCATTAGTACAAAGGTTGGGCTGGGAATATTGTGCTTAATTTTTAGAACTTTGCCAATTGTCTTTACAAAGGTGGTTTTGCCCGCGCCTAAGACCCCTATCAAAGCATAAATTTCTCCACCTTTCAGGGTTGAGGCAATTTCTTTGGCTGTCTTGGGTATTTGATCTAAGTTTAGCGTCCGAGCTTCTCCCATATCCTTAATTGTAATGATATTGATTGGTTTAGTAAACCCAGGCACGCAGGTATTTGGGGCCATACACAATTTAGCTGAATTTAACTAATGGAGGGCGCAGTTCCGATCTCGAATATCCTGGCAGGGAGGGATCTTATTCGCCCGATTTTAGAGGGGAGAGAAGATCTTTCCCTGCTATATATTACGAAATTAGATAAACCCTAGCCCTTTGAGACTGCAATTATTAGGGGTATTGCCTGTCCGGGTAAAATCGGGTATACTAATAAATCGTAAAGCTTCTGCT
Organism: Candidatus Doudnaibacteriota bacterium; assembly: GCA_038203095.1. Lineage (GTDB taxonomy): Bacteria > Patescibacteriota > Doudnabacteria > UBA920 > UBA920 > PALSA-1336. Next base: position 32,477 of record JBBREH010000012.1, read on the forward strand.
AAATACGAAATAGTACTTAAGTACTAAATAGGTTCTTGCTGGAAGGATTTGTAAGCTTTAGTGTTTTAGTATCTTTTAGTATTCAGTAGAGAAAAAATGGAACTCACAAGCGATCAACAATTTTTTGAACAAATTAAAAAAAGCAGTCGAATTTTAATCGCCTTGCCGGAAAATTTAACGGCGGATGTTTTGGCTTCTGGTTTAGCGATGGGGCTGTTTTTAAACAAACTTCAAAAAACCGTCATTTTGACTTCAAGTGGGCAAATTCCGGAAAATTTAAAGTTTTTGCCCAACATATCCGCAGTCCAAAAACAAATCAAAAATGGTTCCAGCTTAGTGGTGACTTTGAATATCTCGGAAAAAAAGCTGGAAGAAGTTAGTTATCAAACCACACCTGAAAAGGTTCATATATATCTAAAAGCCCAGACCCAAGATTTTACGCCTCAAGACTTAACTTTTTCCACGGAAAAGTTCCCAATAAATTTAATTTTAGTTTTGGGGGCGAGGTCTTTGGAGGATTTAGGACAGCTTAGCGAGCATTCGGCCGATGTTTTTTTTGAAACTCCTAAAATTAACATTGATAATAAAGCGGCCAATGAGTATTTTGGTGCCGTAAATTTGGTTGATATTACCGCTACTTCCGTATCAGAAATTTTGGCTGAATTGTTGCAAAAATATGAAGAGCAGCTGGTAGATGAAGACATTGCCACCTGTCTACTTGCCGGAATTATTGCCAAGACGAACAGCTTTCAGCATGTGCAAACAACACCTAAGACATTTTTAAGAGCCAGTCAGCTCGTTGCTTTAGGTGGTCGTCAGCAAGAAGTGGTAAAAAATATTTTTAAAACCAAATCTTTACCGCTTTTAAAGCTTTGGGGTAGAGCTTTGGCTAGAATGAAGACTTTGGAAGCCCAAAGTTCAGTGTATTCCATTTTATCGACCAACGATTTTGAAAAGGCTGAAGCGGGCGAAGCGGAAAGCCTGGAAGCTCTTAGAGAGCTTGTCGAGAACATTAGCGGATATAAACTAATTTCGATTTTAACTGAACCAGCTAAAGGCGCTGTTAAGCTTTTAGCCGCTGTACACGAGCAGGTGGACGCAGAAAATTTTCTGCATAGCCTGGGTGGGAACGGAAAAATTCTAAATTTTAACTTAGGCAACTTCCGGATCGTCGAAGTCAGTCAACCCGAAAGCTCGCTGGAAGTTTTAGAATCCCGGTTTTTAGATGCCATAAAAAGCTTGTAATAATTTGTTATTAAATATTTTTTTATTTGAAATTATAAGATCGCTTAGTATTATTTTCAGAATGTCATTATAAATGCCTCGGCAACTTAGCCGGGGTTTTTATTTTTTTACACTGATGTTATAATAGTATTAATATTGTCTTAAAAGAAACAAAATAGCCCTGATTAAAAAATTAACAATATTTTTTCAGTTATAGCATTTTATTATGTCTAATCATTTTCTATCCTCTACGCCGCAGGAATTGCAGGCCAGCTTGGATGAGCTGAGCCGTAAGATGCAGGAAGAAGAAGCCCAGGCTCAAGCAGCATCTTTAAATTTGCCTTATATTGACCTGCATAATTTTCCTGTAGATTTAAGCGTCTTAGGCATTTTTTTAGCTGAAGAGGCTAAAGAAATGGGCGCCGTGCCTTTTTATAAAGAATTAAATGATTTGCGCATTGGTGTAACCCAAGCCCACCATCCATTATTGCTTGAAAAAATAAAAGAATTGGCCAAAAAGCATAAAATCACCGTATATTATATTTCCAAAAGAAGTCTGGAGCAAACCTTAAAATTTTATAATAAAATTATTAGACCCAAGCCCGCCAGGGATGAAGTTTTGCGGGTAGAAAAAAAAGAGGATTACCTACAGATATTTGAGATCCTTAAGGATGAAGAAGAACAAAAAAAACTTAGCAGCAGCCGATTTTTAGAAATTCTTTTCGGAGGGGCGATGTTTTATAAGACTTCTGACATTCATCTTGAGCCTGAGGAACATTTTTTTAAATTACGCTTTAGAGTGGACGGCGTACTGCAAGATATACTACATATCAGTAAAGAACTTCAGCGCTCTCTTGTCACTCGGATTAAAATTTTGTCTAAACTAAAACTCAACGTGGAAAACGTGCCGCAAGATGGGCGTATTACTTTTTATTATTTGGATAAGCCTATTGACGTTCGTGTTTCTATTTTGCCCAGCTCTTATGGTGAGGAGTTGGTGATGCGTCTTTTGGGCACGGGTGCCACGGGGCTAAAGCTAAAAGACCTGGGTTTTAGCGAACAGGCATTGAAAGTTTTGGACAGGCAGTTACAAAAACCAAATGGGATGATAATCACCACAGGTCCAACCGGCAGTGGTAAAACCACCAGTCTCTATGCATTTTTAAATCAGCTTAATGAACCGGGCGTTAAAATTATTACCCTGGAGGACCCGGTGGAATATAAACTGGAGGGGATTGTCCAAACACCAATAGATCACAATGTGGATTTTGATTTTGCTAAAGGCCTACGCGCAATTCTAAGACAAGACCCGGACATTGTAATGGTGGGTGAAATTCGCGACCAGGAAACCGCGGAAGTAGCTATGCAGGCGGCGCTGACTGGTCATATGGTGTTTTCCACTTTGCACACTAACGATGCTGCAGGCGCAATTCCGCGCTTGCTAAATATGGGCATTAAGCCTTTTGTTTGCGCGCCAGCGTTGTCGGCAGTTTTGGCCCAGCGCTTGCTTCGTCGTATTTGTCAAAAATGTAAAGTTCAGGCTAAATTTTCACCGGAGGTTTTGGAAAAAATTACACGCATTTTAAGCCATATTCCCAAGAGTTCAGGAATAATCTTGCCCGAGACTCTGGTTTTTTACAGCGCTCCGGGTTGTGACGAGTGCGGGCATTTGGGCTACAAAGGGCGTATTGGAATTTACGAAGTTTTGGAGAACACCGAGGAAATCCAAAAACTGATTTTCGCGGCTGATGCCTCAATGTCTGAATTCAAGAAAGTCGCCGTTTCTCAAGGTATGATAACCATGGCGCAAGACGGCCTATTAAAGGCTTTGCAGGGGATTACCGATGCGGAAGAAGTATTTCGGGTTGCAGGCGAAGGGTACTAGTAGAAAAACGATTATAATAACAAAAATAAATTTTTAAAATCGCATATTTATGCGGTTTTAATGTTTTTACAAGAGGTAGACAAAACATATCAGATATGCTATAATATGAATACAAGTTTTAAATTTATACTTTGTACCAAAATAGCGCAAGGTATTTGAAACCCCGATTAGAAATAAAAACAAAAATTAATATTCGCTCAAAACTTTTGGCTCAAAAACCGGCCAAAAACATTTTTTGCGAGGAAAAGTTCCGCCTATATCCATAAATAGTCGGAAAAAAAGAGTTAATGGTAAATTCGTGAGGCTAAAATTCAGGCTTTCTGCCATAATGAAGGTAAATTATTAACAATAATTATTATGGCTTTTAAAAAAATGCCCGAAATGTAAGTCTAGACACACGAAAAGGAATGGAAGC
>JBBREH010000013.1:0-32323 GCA_038203095.1 Candidatus Doudnaibacteriota bacterium
TGGTGGAGATGCCGGGAGTTAAACCCGGGTCCAAAACTTGTTCAGCTTCCAATTATTCACAAGATTAGTCTACTTTTATACTCTGATGATGAAAGTAGACAATCATTTCATCAAAGTTTGTTTACGTTGTCTTAATTCCGCCGGTGCAAACAAAATGGGCGGAAAGCAGCCTAGAATAATCCCGCTGGTCTTACGCGAAGGCGCGTGTAAGGGCGAGGTGCTTGCCTAAAAAATTAAGCGAGTACAGGAACGAGTGAAGCATTAGCAAAAGCTAATTTCACTTTTTCCCAAGATGCGTTTATAGCATTTATGATGCCTAAGGCAGTTTAACGAGTTACCATAGACTTTGCTCGTCTTGCATATTAAAAGATGTTAAAGTCCTGTCAAAATCCGTCATCCCCAGGAAGACTATTTTAGCAGGAAGTCAGACAAAAAACAACCGGCAGATTGGTAAGTATTTACCTTTTTCCAAAAGTATCGATATTGTGTAGCGCGGCCATAATCGGCGTCCAGGAAACGCCCATAAATGGGCACGCTACAGGGAACCATCGGGAAAAGGTGAATAGTTACGCAGATTTAAACATGCGCATCAAAGCCGGAGGACTTTCTGAATGCTACCTTTGAATAAACAAGCAGAAAAATATTCCCAAAATAAAAAAATTATAGATAAACTTGTTAAGTATTGTGGTAAAATGTTATGTTAGATGTTAAGACTTGCCCTCTTTTTTTGCTAGAGGATTTGAATTTGGCAAACTAATTGCTGTTAAATAACAGGAAAAATGTTATAATATACTTAATATGAATTATAAATACCACTTTTTTAACGACTACTCAGAAGGCGCGCATCCTGAAGTTCTCAAGATTTTAGGAGATACAAATCTTGAACAAGAAATTGGTTACGGTGATGATACCTTAACTACCAAAGCCAAAGAACTGATAAAGAAAGCCATTGGAAATTCTGAAGCTGATGTCCACTTAGTTTCAGCAGGAACACAGGCTAATTTTATTGTGCTTGCAACTATTCTCAAACCATACGAATCTGTTATTGCGCCTAGTACTGGTCACATAAACATTCATGAGGCTGGAGCTGTAGAGGCAACCGGTCATAAAATAAATAGTGTAGAAACTACCAATAGCAAAATTGCGCCTGGACAAATACAAAAAGTCTTGGACTCTCACCATGATGAGCATTTAGTTAAGCCAAGAGCAGTTTGTATTGCGCAGCCCACTGAATTAGGGACTGTCTATTCAAAAAAAGAACTCGAAGATATTTCTAAGTTCTGTCGTGAACGTAGTTTGTATTTATTTATTGATGGTGCTCGATTAGGCATATCCTTAACAAGTAGTGCTAACGATTTAAGTCTTAAAGATATAGCTAGCCTTTCCGACGCCTTTTACATTGGTGGTACTAAAAATGGCGCTTTACTTGGTGAAGCTATTGTTTTGATAAATGAAAACTTTAAAGAGAATTTTAGGCATATGATAAAACAACAAGGAGCTTTACTTGCAAAAGGCAGAGTTTTAGGCGCACAATTCGTAGGCCTATTTAAAGATGATTTGTATTTTAAACTCGCTACTCATGCAAACGAAATGGCAACTAAGTTATCTAGCGGTATAAAGGAGCTAGGGTTTAGTTTCTTAGCAGATTCTCCAACTAACCAATTATTTCCTATATTATCCAATTCTTTGATTGCAAAATTGAAAAAAATGTATGGATTTTATATTTGGACTAAAGTTGACCCTGAACATTCAGCTATTAGATTAGTTACTTCTTGGGCTACCACTGAAAAAGCAATAAATGATTTTTTAGACGACTTAGGTCAATTAAGTAAGGAGTAGCTTAAACAGCAACAGTAGCTGTTTTGATTATTGAAAAATAAACCTCCCTTACCGAAACCAACAAAGTTTTCCCAGGCTTCCAATCTACTCCACCAAGACAGAACACAAAGGCAATGGTGGTAAATGTTATATGTTTAGACTTGCCCCCATGTTGTGTACCAGCCACTACGACATAAATGTCGGTTCAAGTACAGGGTATGTACGAAGGCTTCAAGTGATATAGACTGAAACAATAATAAATAAAGAAGGATAAATATGAAAAATGATGAAATCAAAATGGGCATCCCTCCTCAGGTTCCAGAAATTGATGTCAGAAAAGAGCTAGAAGAGGTAGATAAAATTTTTTTGAAAAAACTAAAAACTATGGCTTTACTCCGGGAGGTGTTTTATTTGCTGACAGCAATCAAATAGAAGTTTTTGGAAAAAAAGGAATTAAAACACATAGAGAGTATTTAAAGGCTCATCCATTAACAGCACCTATGGGCACTGAGAGTAGAACAGCAACCGCTTACCGGTTGTCAAACACAGAGTGTACTGATATTCACGATTTTTTTGATAAATTACCGAAAAAGAGAAAGCTTTGGGATGAAGCCGAAATAGTTGGTTTTGTTTCTGATAATTTATTTTCTTTAACGTGTGATAAAGTCTCCACGTATAGATTTTTTGAAATGGGAGGTGAGATTGTTGCTGGTTTATATATTAAACAATGTCCAGGAACCCCTGTAGAAATAAGTTTGTATGCTTCGGATGAAGAAATGTTTTGGGGTCACACAGGTTCTGTGGGGGAAGTTGTCCTTTTGGATTAATTCCGGATAGAAAAAGGTGTCAGGTACTATTTTAAATATTCTCTCAACATTTGTCTTAGGGTGCACAATTTCAAAGAGTTTAAAACGCCGGAATTGAAAATCATCCTCAATAAAATTCAACTGCATTATACTGCGAAGGTTGTTAAAAAATAGATATTTTTCGCGCAGGGTTGTTCTAATATCGTCGCCATAAACGCCATTAAAATTCCAATCGTTCCTATGCACAATTGTCCGGTTACGAAAATCGGTATAAAAGAAACAATGGGGACACGACCACTACTGTTAAAAATTCCGAATTCCCTGTAAAATAAAATCAAAAATAATAAAAATCAAACAAAAAAAATTATATATGAAACTAAAATCTTTAACCGCCCTCCAAGTTATTGAGCTTATTCCAAATACGGTTTTAGACAGCCTATAGGGTCACAGGGGGTCATCACAGGGGGTCAGGTCTAAACATATCACATTTTGCCATCGTTCGCTTTAAGGAGTCCCGCCCCGAGAAAGCTTGTAAGCAAAGTAAGTTATGACACAAAAGGGTCTTTTTTTAATTGAAATTTATCGGAATTATTTCAGCAAGCTTTTTAAGTTGGCAATTCTGCCCGGGGTAATTTCCCATTCGTAAATGTCCGCATTGGCAATGTCTTTTTGACTGGCGTCTTGCCCGCGGTAGATTCTTAGAATGCTTGGAAAATGAAACAGTAAAAGACGAATTACGCCGTTGTGGGTAATTACGCCAATGTTGTGATGGTCGTAATTTTCTATGATATCCAAAATAGCACTAATAGAGCGCTGTCTAACGTCCTCCACATTTTCTCCCCCAAACGGGCGGTAGTCGTAGGTTTGCAGACGTTCTCTTTCACGATTATCGGGCAATATTTTATCCCATTCTTCCGAAGCTTTGCCCGAAAGTGAACCAAAATCTCTTTCTCGAAGGCGAAAGTCATGAAGAATGCTAAGCCGCTCTTTTAAATGCTGATTTATTAGTGCTGCAGTTTCTTCGGCTCGGTGCAAATAAGATGTAAACAAAATATCCAAACCTAAATATTTAATAAATTTGGCAATTTTTTCTATTTGCAAAACGCCCTGGGTGTCCAGGTAGTCGTCAATTTGCACGCCTTGTCTAATATGTTTGATGTTGCTAATAGTTTCGCCGTGCCGAATAAAATAAAGCGTGGTTTGGTTTCGTATGCCCATTTGACTAGAAGTTGGAATTTAGAATCTTGTAAACAAAAAAAGCTAAAGCATGAACTTATTGCCAAGCCTTAAGATCAGTAAAGGATTTAATTGTGGTCTTTTTCATATTCTGGATTCCAGATTCTACATTCTACTTCTTGGTTTTTGATTTCTTTTGTGGAGTCGGCTTGCTTCCCAGCTTACTTACATCTTTGGCAACTTTTTCCCAAGTGGTTTTAAGCTGTTTACCTAAAGCAGCCAATTCCTCCGGTTTAATATTTTTAGCCAGCTTATATTTAGCCATGACTTCTTTGGCGGCCTGCTCGTAAGCTTTAGTGCCCTCACTTTTTACAGCTTTGAGTTTCTTTGTTAGCTCTGCCTGGGCATTTTTGGCTAAGTCAGTAAAAGCTTTACGGTGTTTTTTGCCGTCTTCGCCCATAAAATAATAAGTGCCGGCCGCGGCCGCGGCAATGGCCGCTACCCCTAAACCTTTGGCAATGTTTCCTGCGGTCGATGATGTGTTTTTTGGCATAGTATTATTGTTTCCGATCCGGATTTACGGATCTTATCCGGATATGCCGATGGTTACGGATTTAGATATCTGTAGATATCCGTAAATCCGGGTGCATCCGCATGTCCGGATAGTTATTTCTTTTTTCCTAAATTATTAAAAAAACTTATAAAATATTTTAATTTCGCGCCATTGTCCTTAACGTTTTGGCGTAGGTCAGAAAGGTCCTGGGCAATTAACCCGGCCTCATTTTTTGCCTTGTCGGAAATGTATTTTACATTTTTGGCAATTTTTATTATGTAAGCCAAAAGAACAAGCAAAAGCAAAGTTAAAAGTATCACGGCAATGGTGGTGACGAAAAAGAAAATATCAGATTTCATAAAAGTATCCATGACTGTATTATATCATACTATTATTTTATTATGTTAACATTTTTATAGTTGAAGGCGGTCTTCTGGGGCTGCCCCAGAAGACCGCCTTCAAAAACCAGTATATTGCTCTACTCTTTGCCCCCATACCTCCTAAATATCTCTTCCAAAATTGCCTGGTATTTTGCCCTTATAGCTTCATCGTGGCCAATTTCCAAGACTTCGTCGTTTAAGTTGGTGGCGGCCGATGTCCAGTTATAACTGCCACTAAGGTAGGCTTTTTCTGTAACCAGCGCCTTTATGTGCATAATTGCTAAGTGATCTTGCTGGTAAACCGGAATGCCGGCATCCCTTAGTTCGTCCACAATAGCTTTTTGTCCAGAAGCGGCTTGATATTGATTTTTGTCATTAATGCCAACTACTGTTAGGCCACGCTGCTTGGCCGCCAAAAGCGCCTGCTTAATATCCTGCCGGGTAAATGTGTAAATTGCAAAATAAACAAATTTGTCCGCGTCTCGAATGGTATTTATTACTTCCGTGTTCAGTGCGTGATCCTGGTTATAATAAACCTCAATTTGGTGCGCCGGCTGGTAATGGTAGGTGTAGTAAAACTGTCCGGCTGTGGCAATGAGCAGAATTATTATAAGTAGATAGATTTTTTCTTTGGTTTTTGGAAGCATAAAATAAAAGTCAAATTCCAAATATTAAATTTCAAATCAATAATAAATGTTTGAATTAAATATTTAAACTAGGGTTTTGTTTGAAATTTGTGATTTGTCATTTGTAATTATTAAAATTTCTTAATATCCCAATTTCCTAATATCTTTTATATCTTCCCGCTTTTTTATATACTCCCGTTTATCTGTTTTCTTACGCGCTTTGCCCAAGCCGATTTTTATTTTTACCAGGCCGCGGTGGCCTAAAAAAATATCCAAAGGAATTATTGTTAATCCTTTTTCTTTGCCCAGCAGTTTATTTATCTCGTGTTTATTTAGCAAGAGTTGCCGGCTTTGTGTAGGACTGTATTTTTCTGCTGAAGCGTATTTATAGGGGCCAATGTGACAATTAATTAGTTTTACCGCTCCGGGGGACACCGTTACGTAAGCGCCGGCCAAGGAAACATTGCCGCCTTTAACGCTTTTAACCTCCGCCCCACTCAACACTAAACCGGCCACGAAAGTGTCTTTAATTTCGTAGTCAAAATGCGCGCGTCGGTTGTCGGCAAAATTTTTCATTTAATATTGGTTACAAATTACATAATCATAAGCGGATTGAAACATATTAGGTAAATTTTTCCACAAACAGTCGCAGCCGGAACCTTTAATATTAACCGGGGGACGAGAATTTTCACTTTCTAGTTTTGTTGCGCCTATTAAATAAACATCCTGGGTATCTGTCACGCAGCTGCCGCCTTGGTAGCCATAACCTTTTGGCGCGACAAAATAAAAATACAAATTGCCCGATGGGGCGCCATTATAACCGGCCGGCGTATTAAGTGGATCGACAGGGGCTTTGGCCAGAATGCCGTCAGTAACCAAAAAACTTAAAAAACCGTTGCCCGCCGTATTGGTAGATAAATCCCACCAGCCGTCCCACCAGCCCGGAGAAACATTGGAGCGTCCGTACGAAGCAGGCGAAGGCAGGCTGCCGTGGTTTTGAATATAAATTTCTAAAGCTTTTTGGATTTGTCTTAAATCCGCTACCCGTTTGGTGTCCCTGGCTTTTAATCTGGCATTGTTTAAAGAAATTAAAACCACCGAAGCCAAAAGGCCAATAATTGAAATAACAACCAGGAGTTCAATGAGGGTAAACCCATGCACCGAATTTTTTGGTGCGTAGGTTAACCCGGTTAGAGACTTTTTAGACTTTGATAGTAAATTTGATATCACTAGCTTTAAAGTTGTTTTTTATTGGGCAGATTACCGCTTTGGTATTTAACCGGGAAAGTTCAAGGAGGGTCTTTTTAGGAAATTGCCTAAGCAATTCCTGGCATTAATTCATTCTAAGTTTATTATACAATGTCTTTTATGATAAACCAAATTGGAGGGTTTGAACACATAATTTTTTATCATTAACAAAAAAACCCTTCCGGCGAGAAGAGTTTTAAGGTTTTGATTATGAATGTTTTTGTTTAGTATATCGCGGGTCCGTTGGGCAGAGCAGCTAATTCAGATTCAGAAATCGTGACTGGGTTTTCTGTGGACAGGCCGAGGCGAGTGACTAAACCGACCGGAGCGGCTAAATTCTTTTTCCCACCGACAACTATAAATGCGGGGGAGTTTGCGCTTTTGACAATCGCGCCGTCGGCTATGCCGAGTTTAGCGCCGGTCACAAAGCTGTTGAACTTTTCAACACTAATGGTTTGCACCTGGTCAAACTTAAAGCCCCAGGCAAAAAATGCCGTGGCAGAGGTAAAGGGCCTTAATTGCCCGTCTGTTAAAGTGTAGACTGTTGGGTTATTTTCGAGTTTAAATACATTGCTTGTGCTTACCCCCGCTACTTTGCCGACGGTTTTTGCCATTGCGGTATTTGCCGGTTGGGTATTGGCAATTGCCTTGGACGGAGTTGTTTTTGGTTTTTCCGGTGCTGTTAATTGAGCCGGAATAGTTTGCGGACTCACAACCACAACCTTGCTATTTTCAGTAGTGTTTGAGCCGTTCGTATTTACGCTGACTCTATTTTTTTCTGTTTTGTCCGAAGCCGCTCCGTCTATGTCCGGCTTACCCCCTGGTTTGGTATAACGGCCAAGCACAAGAAGAACAACTACTACCGCCAAAGCCCCCAGTATTTTGGCGTATTTTATCTTATTTTCCTTTGTCATTTTTTCCATATTGATTGATTAATTGTTAATAACCGATTCATTATTATATCTAAATTGGCTATTTTGTCAATGGATGAAACATTGGCAAGATATGCTATAATACATAGGATATTATGCCAAGTGAAACAATAGAACAATATGCAGATAGCCTACTGCAACAAGCCAGCCAGGCGGTAATTAAAAGTATACCCGAAAAATTAGATGTTTTGGCGGTTTTTAATCTTACTTATCCAAATCCAGAATTTGGGGATTATTCGAGCAATATCGCATTAGTTCTTGCCAAGAGCCTTAAAAGAAATCCAAAAGAGCTTGCGGCGGACATTATTAGCCAGCTAAAAATGTTGGACAACCGCAAGCTATTTGCCTCTATTGAAACCGCCGGCGGATTTATTAATTTTAAATTGTCAGCTAACTACCTTTTGGAAAATTTGGGCGCAGTTTTAGCGCAGGGGGATTTATACGGCTGTTCAATAAGTGGTCAGGGTAAAAAAATCTTAGTTGAATATTTCCAGCCCAACATTGCCAAGCCTTTACATTTGGGGCATTTACGCACCGCGATAATTGGCGACGCTTTATTTAAAATTTTAGCCTCGCAAGGGTTTAAAGTTGAATCGGATACGCATTTGGGAGATTGGGGCACCCAGTTTGGTTTACTGCTCTACGCTTTTAAGCAGTACGGCGACCTATTAATAATAGAAAAAAATCCAATTGAGGAGTTAAATAAGCTTTATGTAAAAATAAATGCCGAGGCCGAAGCTAATCCGGATGTCAGGGAAAAAGGCAAAGCGGAATTTATTAAGCTTGAGCAGAATGACGCTGAAAATCGAAAACTCTGGAAAATGTTTAAAGACTGGAGCTGGCAGGAATTTGAAGTTGTTTATAAAGATCTTGATGTGCGAAGGGCAGACAACGACTGGCCGGAAAGTTTTTTTGAGGATAAAATGCCGGCCGTAACTAGCGAACTCAAAGCCAAAGGATTGCTTATTGAGTCGCAAGGTGCGCAAATTGTTGATTTAGAAAAATATAATTTGGGTATTGCTCTAGTGGTTAAGTCGGACGGCGGGACCACCTACTTGTTAAGAGATTTGGCTACCTATATTTATCGGAAGGCACAGGGCTTTGTAAAACAAATTTACGTGGTTGATGTACGGCAAAAGCACGCATTGGCACAAACTTTTAAAATTTTGGAATTGCTTGGTCATATTACTACTCCCGACGAAGCCCTGCATATTGATTATGGCTTTTTAACTTTGCCAGAGGGCGCTATGAGCACCAGAAAAGGCACAATAGTTGGCGCCAAAGAATTTATTTTAGGTGTAAAGGAGCAGGCGCAAAAAATTATTGAGGAAAAAAATCCGGAACTTGCCAACAAATCGGAGGTAGCCAAACAAGTTGCATCTGCCGCCATAAAATATTTTGACCTTTCACACAACCTCCACACCGACATAGTCTTTGATCCAAAAAAAGCCGTATCCTTCGAGGGTAATACCGGACCTTATTTGCAATATTCTTACGCTAGAATACAAGGGATATTGAGGAAAGGGAAGATAAATGAGGGAAGAGGGCAGATAAATCAACTCTCAACCCTCAACCCTCTTGAATTAGTAATTCTTCGCAAGCTAGTTCAATTCCCGCAAACCATAAGCCAGGTCGCCGAGGATTATTTGCCCAACTTGTTGTGCAATTATTTATTTGAACTTTCCCAAAGTTTTAACGCTTTTTATCAGGAAGTTCCTGTGCTCCAAGAGAGCGATGAAAAGATTAAAGATTTTAGATTAAAGTTAATCACCGCCACCGCGCAAGTTATTCGCAATGGGCTATACTTGCTTGGTATTAAAGCACCGGAGGAAATGTAGATCGCAGATACGCGGATGGGAACAGATGCCACAGATGTAGCGTGCCTACCTGTCCGCCCTAGTTTGTCAGCCTAGGTTGGCGGACAAAGGTGAATTTATCGGCTTTTATCGTAATTCGTTTAAGAGCCAAGCGGATTTAAGAAAAAAATTATGCCATATGCCGTACATATTTTTAGACGAAAGCGGTGACTTAGGTTTTCACACAAATAAGAAAGGAACTTCTAAGTTTTTTGTTGTTACACTGCTTTTCATTCCGGACAATAAAAGGATGATTGAAAAGATAGTTCAAAAAACCCACGGGGAACTTTCAAGAAGTTTAAAAAGGCGGGTTAGTGTTCTTCATGCGGCAAATGAAAAACCGCTTACGCGTAAAAGGTTGCTTAAGCGGCTTACTGAAAAGGACTGTTTTATTATGACTATTTATTTGGACAAACGAAAAGTTTTTACCGATATGCAAGATGAAAAACACGTACTTTATAATTATATTGCCAATATCTTGTTAAACAGAGTTTATGACGGGACGGTTGTAAGTCCTTCAAAGTCGATTGAGCTGATTGCTTCCCGACGGGAAACAAATAAGTTCTTAAACGAAAATTTCAAAAATTATTTTAAACAAAAAATTGGCGCTAAACAGTTGGGGATTACCAAGGTTTCAATTAAAATTCCAGGGGAAGAAAAAAGCCTACAGGCAGTAGACTTTGTCAGCTGGGCGATTTTTAGAAAATATGAGAATAACGACGATACTTATTATAAGATTGTAAAAAATAAAATTATCGAAGAAAGACCCTTGTTCCCCTAAAAATGCAAAACCCTATACGCTATTTACGAGCAACCATCCGGAAGCCCACGTATAAGGAATTACTTGCTATATAGTTATTTTAGCAAAAACACAGCTTTTGTCAAGACGCCGGTTTTGCTTTAAACTATGGAGATTGGGGTGGATGAACCGTGGATTACTCGCAGATGACAACGCGGACTAAAGTCGAAACTGGTGTAGCGTGCCGATTTATCGGCTTAGTAAATCAGGAATTAAGAAGCAATTAAGCTATTGACGATTATAAGCTGGAGGGAATGTAAATTTATGCTGAAAAATATTTTAATCGCGGTTGATAGTTTGGTGGCAAGCATCGCATTGCTTAGATACCGTGAAATTATTGCTTTTTATTTATCAAAATTTGATCCCTTAGGTTTCGTGCGAAATAAAGATATTTGGGAGATTTAGGTAGTCTTGATGGCTTGTGTTTTAATCATCTCTTTTATACTTAAGTTATTGATAATAAAAAATTCATTTTAAAATATGATTGAAAATAGCAAACAATCACAATCAACATCATCCGCCCCGAACTTTAACGACCTGGAAAAGGACGTTTTAAAATTTTGGAACGAGAGTAGGATTTTTGAAAAATCGCTTGAACAAACAAAAGACGGTGAACCGTATATATTTTACGACGGGCCCCCGTTTGCCACGGGTTTGCCTCATTACGGCAGTATTTTGCCGAGTGTCATTAAAGATGCTATTCCTCGATATCAAACAATGAAGGGGCGTTATGTGCGTAGGCGCTGGGGTTGGGATTGCCACGGTTTACCTATAGAAAACATTGTTGAAAAAAAATTAAATATTTCGGGCAAGAAGCAAATAGAAGAATTGGGTGTGGACAAATTTAATGAAGAGTGTCGTCAGAGTGTTTTGCGTTATGCCGAAGAGTGGGGCAAAACTGTAAATAGGATTGCGCGCTGGGTGGATTTTGACAACTCCTACAAGACTATGGACACCAGTTATCAGGAAAGTGTTTGGTGGGCCTTAAAACAAATTTGGGAAAAAGGTTTAATTTATGAAGACCGTAAAGTGCTACTTTACTGCTCTCGCTGCGAAACACCTATCTCCAATTTTGAAGTGGCTATGGACAACAGTTATCGCGACGTAACCGAACCTTCCGTTTATTCCAAATTTAAAATGCTTAAAGGGCAAAGGATTGTAAATGACCTTACTAACGATAGAACCTACGCTCTAGCTTGGACAACCACCCCCTGGACATTGCCTGCCAACGGCTCTTTAAATGTCGGACCTGGGATTATTTACGTCTTAATTGAGCACGAAAGCGGGGAAAGGTACATTCTGGCTAAAGAGCGACTTTCTATAATAGAGGGTAGTTACGAAGTTGTGTCAGAATTTCCAGCCAGGGCTTTGGAAAATTTACGATACGAGCCGCCTTATCCCGGAGTGGTTCCCGACAACGGCAAGGCGCATAGGTTTTATGTCGAAGACTTTGTTACCGTAGAGGACGGTACGGGCATTGTGCACAGCGCCGTAATGTATGGAGAAGAAGATTTTTTAGCTGCCAAAAGAGTCGGCTTGCCTCAAGTCGTGACGCTTGACCATAAAGGGCACTATTTGCAAGAAGACAGAATTCCGGAATTTTTGCGTGGCGTTTTCTTTAAAAGCGCGGAAAAAAAGATTTTAAATGATTTAGAGCAAAAGGGCCTGGTTTTAAAAATTGAAAATTATACCCACAGCTATCCGCATTGCTATCGCTGCGCTACGCCGCTGTTTTATAATGCTTTGCCGGCCTGGTTTATTAATATTCAAAAAATTAAACCCGAGCTAATTGCCAATAATGAAAGTATAAATTGGTACCCAGAACATTTAAAGTACGGACGGTTTCGCTCAGGACTTGAAAACGCGCCGGACTGGAATATTTCGCGCAACCGTTTTTGGGCCACCGCATTGCCGTTTTGGAAATGCGAGAATAAGGAGTGTAAGAATGTGACGTGTATAGGATCAGTATTAGACTTACTTGCCAAGTCAATAAATTTTGCTGAGGTTTATCCTGAGTTTGTAGTGCGCCCATTTATGGGCAGCCAAGCCAATGAAGCCGACAAATTGGCACACTACACATCTATAGAGCTTGAATCTCTCGATCTCCATCGTCCTTACATTGATCGCATCAAACTTAAATGCGATAAATGCTCGTCGGAAATGTCGCGCGTGCCCGAAGTTGTAGACTGCTGGGTGGAAAGTGGCAGTATGCCGTTTGCCGAGCTACATGCCCCGTTTGAAAATCAGGAATTATTTGAAAAAAGATTTCCTGCCGACTTTGTGGTGGAATATATTCCGCAAACCCGCGCTTGGTTTTACGTAATGCATGTTATATCTACCATTTTGTTTGGTGAGGCGCCATTTAAAAATGTGGTAACAACCGGCACGATTTTAGCCGAAGACGGTACCAAAATGTCTAAGAGCAAAAACAATTATCCCGATCCGAACATGGTAATTGAAAAGTACGGTGCTGATGCCTTGCGTTTTTATTTGCTCACGGCCCCGGTGGTAGCCGGAGAAGATTTGAACTTTAGCGAAAAGGGTGTAAGCGACACCAGCCGCAAGGTTAACGCGCTGGTTTATAATGTTTGGAGTTTTTTTAGGCTTTATACTTTGGAAAAATTCAGCGGGGAATTGCCAAAAATAGAAAATATTTTGGACGCCTGGATTGTTGCAAAATTAATTGACCTGCAAAAACAAGTCACTCAAGAAATGGACGTTTATAATACCGCTAGAGCAGGCAAAGCTATGGTAGAATTTGTGAATGATCTGTCCACTTGGTATGTCCGCCGCAGCCGCGACAGAATGAAAGGCAACAATGAAGAAGCCAAAGCCGCTTTAAAAACTTTAGCTTTCGCATTGGCGGAATTTGCCAAGCTCTTGGCTCCGTTTATGCCATTTTTGGCAGAGTTCATTTTTAGGGATGTTACGGGAAAAGAATCCGTTCATTTGCAAAGCTGGCCGATTGTCACTGCATCCGACAACAATCAAATTATCAGCCAAATGGAACTTGTCCGGGAAATTGCCTCTTTGGGTTTGGCCGCACGTAAAGAAAAATCTTTGCCTGTACGCCAGCCATTGGCGGGTTTTGCCTTTGATTTTACCGATGCGAAGCTAGAGCTTGGCAGTGAATATATCCAGCTAATCTTGGAAGAGCTTAACGTAAAAAAGTTAGATGCCGGATTAACAGATAAAGACACTCGGCCGGATAGTGCGGTTATGGCGCCCGGCGCAAAATTTGTTAAAAACTTTTATTTAGACATTAATCTTACGCCGGAACTTAAGCAAGAAGGTTTGGCGCGTGAGCTTGATCGCCAGGTACAGGATTTGCGTAAAAAGAGCGGACTGAAAGTAGGGGACTTAGTAGATTTATACTACAACACCCAGGACGAAAATCTGGAAGACGCCCTGCTCAAACTCCTTGACCGCAAAAAAACCTTTGTTAGCCAAATTAGTAAATCTTTGGAAGTGGAAGTAGACTTTGAAATTCAAGCCGTGGTGGGCGGGCAGGCGGTGTGGTTGGGGATAATCCGCATCTAAAAATTTTAATAATTTCGTTAAGCTATTTTGATTGTTAGAGTTAAGAAAATAAGTAGTTACTTTATGCCAGGTCCAAACAAAGAACAAATTTACCAAATTAAATCTGAATTTGCTTTGGCAACAGCAGATGCAAATGATCAGAAATTGAGGGATCGGGAATTTAGTCGCGGGCCACGTTCTTATTTGTACGAAATAGAGCATAATCGAAGTGGGGGAGGATATATTGAGTCGCTGGGCGGACTGGAAAATATGTTAGCATATATTAGAAAGTTACCTTTTCCGAGTATTTTAGATGCCGGTGCCGGCAAACAAGGAAGTGGGCTAATTGAGTTATCAAAAACTTTGGGAAAAGGAATAAATGTTTATGGAATTGGCTTAAATATTAATTTAGACGCAATCCCTTCTGATTTAAGAGATCACTTTTTTTGTACCAATTTTGAAAATTTTAAAAACTTAAAACCCGGAACCCTTGGCGGAATTGTTTCTGATCACGGCGTTTTTGAATATAGTAAACACCCGGAGTTGGTCATTCGTAAGGCGCATAAGTTGCTGGCGCCCGGTGGGGTTATAAAAGTTTTTAACTCAATCGATAACGCATTTCTTCCTGATGAAGAAAGACAATCAAAAATTGATTTATTTCAATTTTATTTTAATAATTTTAAAAAATTAGGGTATGAAATTGACTCTATTGGTTTAAAAGAAACATATGAACGGCACACTGGCTCCGGCGCGTTATTTTTGGCCATAAAACCTGGTCTAAACGGCGACCCCGAAACAAGCGCTCAAGCGCGCGACTTGTTATGGGCAGATTATTATCTAGCCGGTGAGCAATTGGCTAAGCATAAAAGCATTAAGAGTGGTAACAAGGAATAAGTGGTAAGTAACAGCAGGAGGCAGATCATCGTTAACTCGTCACCTATAACTTGGTTAATAATCTTTCCGCTTAATTTAGGTTAAACATCAAAATTTTAAAAATCGGTTTTGTCTGGAATACCAGATTTCGAATCAAAAAAGTTATTAAGCAACAAGTCTAATTATATGAATGAGCGTCATCCTAAAAAAGAGTTGATTCATGAAATTAAAAATAAATTTAAATTGGCTCGGGACGACGCGGATTTGTTACGGTCTATAGAAAATATATATGAGAAAAATGCGCCTAACTTTTACCAGAACAGATTTGACAGAAACGGAGAAAGTTATCTTGAGGCAATGGGTGGAATGGAATTTTTGTTTAACCATATTAGGAAACAGTCTTCGCCAAGATTGCTTTATGCGGGTACCGGAAGCGGGAAAGCGGCTATTGAATTTACAAAAACTTTAGGAAAAGGGATTGATACTTATGGCATAGGGCTGAATGTTAATATGGCAACAATACCCCCTGAATTTAAAAGCCATTTTTTTAATTCCAATTTTGAGAATTTTAGAAGTATAACATCCGGGTCTCTTACGGGAATTATTTCTAATCACGGCGTTTTTGAATATAGTCCTCATCCGGACTTAGTGGCCCATAGAGCGCACAGACTGTTAGCTCCGAATGGGGTTTTAAAAGTTGCCAGTACAGTTGATAATCAAATAATTAGCGATGATGAAAGACGTGAAAAAATTGCTTTATTTCAATTTTATTTTAATTATTTTAAAAAAATCGGATATGCAGTTGCTACCCTCGGATTAGAAAAAATCCAAGTCGATCATAATAACGCGACAGCATTATTTTTAGCGATAAAACCCGGGGCAGGCGTTTCTTATGCAGATCAGGATGTGGAAAATTTGTTGTGGGCTGACAGTTTACAAATTGAAGAACAGCAATCAAAACATAGAGCAATGTTGGATCTAACTTATGAATCAGCAGAAACTTAGTGCCATAATTTTAAAAAAACAGCCTTACCTGGAAGGCGACGAAATCATTACTCTGTTTACTAAAGAACAGGGGAAAGTCCGCTGTTTGGCCAAGTCGGTTAAGTCCCATAAATCCAAGCTCCAGCAAAAGCTGCAGGCTTTGTTTTTGGTTGAGATAATTGTGACCACCGGAAAAATGCCAAAAATTATTGGCGCGGAGCCGATAAAAGTTTTCTCGGCCCTACGGGAAAATTTAACCGGTTTAAAAATGGCTTTTTACGCCATTGAACTGGTTATGAAGCTTACCGCAGATGAACATAAAAATGAGCATTTGTTTAATTTGCTGGCGGAGTTTTTGGAATTTTTGAATTCGTCAGCTGAGCAAAAGATATTAAATTTGGGTTTGGCAAAATTTAAAATTGAAATAATGGAGGTCTCGGGTTTGGGTATCCGTTTACCCCAAAATATTAGTTCTAATCAGGGTCTATTTTTGAGCCCAAGCACCGGCAGTTTTCTGGCTCAGAGTCAAGGCGATGCTTTGGGTTTTAACAAAACTTCAATTGAGGTCTTTATTAAAATCAAGCAATCAACCTTTAAAGATTTAACCGGCTTGGGCAAATATACTGATATCCAGGAAATGCAGGACGCGCTGTCTAAGTTTGTAGTTTATCAGCTGGAACGAAGGGTAAAGTCAGAAGGGTATTTAAGGCAAGATTAACCCGATGGTGACCTTCCGGACCAATTGCTCACTGATCGTGACGTAGTGCGCCCATTTATAGGCTTTCCGGGATGCCGATAAATCCATGCGTCATCGGATGGTGCGTGGATAAATCGGCACACTACACTAATATTAGGGAATCATGACAAATTTTAATGCTTAGTGAGCAGTTGCGCCCCAGAAGGCCATCATCATTTCATTAGTAATGTGGTATAATACTAATAGAAATTTTATGCCAGACGAAATTAAAAATCCCAATATCACTATTACTCCAAGCCCCAATAATCCCGGCTTTATTAGAAAAACAGTAGAAACGCCAATTTTAGAATCGGCGCTCAGGGATAAACTTGCGCCCGCCCAAACTGTAGGTAATGAGACCGGGGGTTTCGCGGGAT
Source organism: Candidatus Doudnaibacteriota bacterium (assembly GCA_038203095.1). GTDB lineage: Bacteria > Patescibacteriota > Doudnabacteria > UBA920 > UBA920 > PALSA-1336. The sequence continues at coordinate 16,684 of JBBREH010000013.1, forward strand.
TTTTTCATGCTAACAAATGGTATTTTTTGGCGATTTTTGTGAGCGCCATAATTATTTTCGCACTGGCATATTTCGCTTTTAAAAAACCGCCTGTAGTTGCTGTCAAAGAAGCCAATGTTTCCATAGCTGTAGAAGTACCTCAAACAGTGCCAGGAGGAGGGGAGGCTGTTTATAAAATTACAGTTCAAAACAACGACAATCAAAAGCTAGTTAGTCTTCAGCTTGAGTTGGCCTATCCGGACGGGGTGGTTTTTGAGAGTAGTAGCCCAAAGCCGATCAATTTATCGGGCAGCGTCTTTAATGTGCCGGATTTAATTTCCGGACAAAACGCGGCTATTTTTGTCAAAGCAAAAGTTAACGGCAATGTTAATGACGAAAAAATATTAAATATTAGATTGCATTATAAATACAGCAATTTTAATTCTGAATTTATTAAACAACAAACTGCTACAGTTAGATTGGTAGCCTCAGATGTTTTGGTTGAAATTTCCGGCCCTCAAAGTGCCAATAATGCCCAGTTAATAGTCTATAGTATTAAATATCAAAATAATTCTGACCACGATATTCAAAACGCACGAATTAAATTAACATATCCCGACGGCTTTAGTTTTGCCGGAGCTAATCCTGCCGCGGACTTGGGTAATAATAGTTGGAATTTAGGCATTTTACCTAAAGCCGGCAGCGGTAAAATTGAAATTCAGGGCACTTTTGTTTCCGTTAACCCGGGCGAGAGTAAGACAGCTTTGGCAGAATTTTTAATTTTGGGGAATGATGGCATGTATTTTTCCCAAAATAACGCAAGCTTCACAACGTTAATTTCCAGTTTGCCATTGCTGGTCAGCCAGGAATTAAATCCCCTCAGGAAAAATGATATCATCAAGCCAGGTGACAGTTTAACTTTTCGAGTTCGTTACCAGAACAACGCCAGCACCGAGGTAAAAGGCGTGAATATTGCTGTCAGCCTTGATTCTAAAGCAATTGATTTGGCCTCAATTACAGCTCAAGGTGGGCAAGTCAATAATAATTCAATTTTATGGAATGCTTCCAGTGTCCCTCAATTAGAAAGCTTGGCGCCCAACGAATCCGGCGAGCTGTCGTATAGCATTAAAGTTAACAATCCGGCTACTAAAGACGCGTCTAAAAATTTAACTGTGGTTTCCTCGATCAAAATTAAATCAAACGAATACGACGCCTATTTTTCCGGTAACCCCGTAACTTTAAAAATTTCCAGCCCTTCGGGTGTTAGTTCAGCCTTGACTTTTGTTTCGGGCCAGTTGCCGCCGCAAGTTGGTCGCAGCACCACTTACAAAATAAAAATTTCTTTAACTAATTCTAGCAACGATTTTGGCAGCGGAGTAATGTCGGCTTTTATCCCCCTTGGGCCCAACGCTTTGGTGTCCGGTAGTGTTACGCCAAGCGAGTCTACCAATGTGCAGTTTGACCAGTCGACCGGCAAGCTGCTGTGGAATTTTGGGACTTTGCCGGCCAATACCGGCCGTTTTAGCCAACCTAAAGTCCTGGAATTCCAAGTAGTATTTAGCCCTTCTTCATCACAAGTAGGCCAAACTCCTACATTGATTAAAACAATAAATTATTCAGCCAAAGATTTGTTCACCGAAGAAGATGTAACTGCCTCAACAGACGACATTACCACCCGGGACATTCAAGGCACGGGCAGTTACAGTAATGGGACAGTGCAGAGATAGTCGGAGTATTGGAAGCGATAACTTATCGGGAATTAATAGCACAATACCAGCATGTCATTCCGAGCGGCAATCTATTGGGTGTAAAGCGAGGAATCCCTTAAACCGCGGTATATGCAAAACAAGCAATACTTTGTCTATATAATGGCCAGCTCAAGTGGCACGCTTTATACCGGAGTTACCAATGATTTATACAAAATAGTTTACTAGCATAAAAATAATTTGATTCAAGGTTTTACTAAAAAGTACCAGTGCCATAAATTGGTTTGTTTTGAGGAAACCAGCGATATCAATTCAGCCATTACCAGAGAAAAGCAAATCAAAGGTTGGGGCAGAAAGAAAAAAGAAGCGCTAATAAAATTAAAAAATCCGACATGGAAAGACTTGAGCGATAATTGGAGATAGTTGAGTTTAAGGGATTCCTCGCTAAACTGCTTATGATGTCCCGCTCGGAATGACAAATTAAAAACCATCCTTGCTTGCGGGATGGTTTTTCATAATTAGCCTTGTAGCGAATTAATTTTTTAGACCAGAATTTGATATTTTAGCCAAAATCGAAGTTAAAAATTTTGATGTTTAACTTTAGTTAAGCGGAAAAATTGTTAACAAGAGTTTGGCAAAAGAGCAATTTTTGGACAAAAATTAATTTGCTACAAGGCTATTAGGACTTACGCTTTTGAGCTAATTTCGAGGCATTTTGCGAGGATGTTTGGAGACGTAACTAGCTACGGCGACAAATACCGTAGCAAAATAACAAAGAAATTGGCCAAAGTTGCTTTAGGATCCGGCTCCGCCGGTTCAAAAGCGGCAAGAGCGTAAGTTTTAATGATATCAAATGTTGAGATTCTTCGTCCGCCTATAACTTCCTTATTGCGGACTTAGCATGACGCCGGAGCGAGTGCTCTACGGATGAATAAAGCCTTTTATTGTGTGGCTGTCAAGTTCAATTTCTCGCCTATCTACTTTTCCAAAATGTGTGTAGTTCATTTCGCTGACAACCACGCTATGGTCGGTAACCTGCTCTACGTAGGCCACGTGGCCGTAGCGGCGGCTGTCGTTGGTGACTAAGATTGTGCCTACGCCCGGGTCGCGGTCAACCACGGCACCATAAGCTTTGGAGTTGCTTATCCATTCTTTAGCGTTGCCGCCCCACTTAACACGACCGCCCATTTTTTGCGCCACATACCAGGTGCAGTAGCCTTTGGGAAACATATGGCCGGCTTCATCGTAGCTCATTTCCGGCATGACTTCTTCCACGGCACCGCCTCCTCCGACTTTGCTCCGGTCTCTGGGGGTCTTAGCAACCTTGGATTGTTTGGGTAAAGGAACCGGTTTAGGCGCCGGTGCGGCAACTTCTTCTCCGCCCGGGATAATTATGGCCTGACCTTCATCAAAACTTTCAGCGTCTGCGAGCGCGTTAAAAGAATAAATTTTTTCTAAGAGCTTATTTTGAGCCGCGTCGCGGATTTGTTTGTTCGGGTTGTATTTTTCAGGGTTATACCTGTTGGCCAAATCCGGTAGAGTGTCGTTACTGCTCATATGGTGGACAATACCGTCGGTGGGTAAAATAATAAGCTCCCAGCCCGGCATAATTGTCTGGGAGGGGAGTTTATTTGCCCAAATAATGGTTTGCTCATTAAGCCCAAATTTTTGGGCAATGGATTTGAGACTGTCGCCTTTTTGCGTCTGGTAAACTTTTATTTCTTGAGCGACTAAATTACCAACACTATCCGGATTAGGCGCTAAAATAGCAGAGCCGTCATCCGCAAAAACATCTGCAACAGTGTTGGAGGAATTTTGCGCGTTTTCGCTCAAGCTGTCCAGGCCTGTTAGGCTCTCGGCTTGCGCTTGAGGCAAAAAGTTATCGTGAGAAACCACTGTAATAATACTGTTGTTGGCTGCGTAAAGTTTGGGGTTGAGCTGGGTGTGTCGGCTTAGCAGTCTACCCGCAAGGCTTTGATCCACAAACTTTTGAGAGCTAAAAAAATACCAATTCAGACCGGCGGCGCTCAAGCTCAAAACGATTACCAGTAGCTCGCTGGAAAATTTCAACACAAAATCCATCCAATCCATTTTTTTAAAATGGATGGCGGGAAAACTGTCTATATGTAGTTTTTTTAAATGCGGAGCACGCCTCTTAACGTTAAAGAGGAATTTTTTGAAATAGTATTGAATAAAAAAAGTAACTTTGGCCCAGGTTTTTTTTGCCAAGACCAGCCAAGTTTTGAATTCAGTTATATTGTTTCCTTTATTATTTTAGGGCCGAAAGTCTATATAATGGCCTATAAACAATAATAAATATCTATCAAACTTATCCCAGATTTAGTTAAATCCAGGCGCCTTTCCTCTGGGGCTTAAAACCCTGGGGGAAAATGGTAAGTGCCTTTCATTCTAAAGAAAATGTGCGGTATTCTAGGAAGTTGTCCGGATAAATATTTTTAATGGTTAAAACAATTTTTCCATCTCTAATTTTACCAGCCACAGCCTGCGGTAGCAAGGATTCCATCCACAGAAGGCAAATTTCGTTCTTATTTAAAGCAAAATTAATGACTTTTGCTTTAAATAAAGCTATAAATTATTCAAACCTATAACTTTTGATGTAGCTTCCACCCTCTCCAAGAGCTCCTTGCAGGGAAGGGCCTAGACCCTTCTTTGCGCGAGTAAATAATAATCATTTGGATAAAGCCGAATGATTGCCTTTTAATATTTAAATATTTATTTGTTTTTATGCTAAAATGATTTGATGGATCTATCTTCATTAAACAAAAATCAAAAAGAAGCAGCCACTTCCCCCATGGGGCCGGTTTTGCTTTTGGCCGGGCCGGGGAGTGGGAAGACGAAGACTTTAACAAGCCGTATTGCGTATATTATAGAGAAGAAGATGGTACATCCTTCGAACATTTTGGCTTTAACCTTTACCAATAAGGCGGCTAAGCAAATGCGCCAACGCGTAGCGTTATTGCTTGCAAGGTTTGTGGGAGCGGCGGATAGCTTAACCATGGGTACCTTCCACGCGGTCTGTGCTAAAATTTTACGACATGAAATTCAGTTGTTAGGCTATGGCAACGACTTTGTGATTTACGATACCGACGATCAACAAAAGGTAATTAAGGAAATTTTGGAAGAGTTACGGATAGACAGCAAACGTTTGCCGGCTTCTATGTTTGGAGCTCTTATTTCCCGAGGTAAAAATTTGCTGCAAACACCGGAGGAGCTGAATTTAGGCATAGATTCACCCTTAAAGGAAAAATTGGCTGAGGTGTATAGCCGGTATCAAAATTCGCTCTATAAAAATAACGCCTTGGATTTTGACGATCTGCTTATGCTTACCGTTAAGATTTTTCAAAATTTTCCCAAAATACTGCAAAAATATCAAAAAAAATTTACTTACATCTTAGTCGATGAATATCAGGACACCAACCAGGCGCAGTATTTATTATTATCGCTTTTAGGCACTCATCATAATTTGTTTGTGGTGGGTGATGATGCCCAAAGTATTTATAAGTTTCGTGGCAGTGACATAACTAATATTTTGAACTTTGAAAAAGATTACCCGGAGGCTTTGGTAATTAAGCTTGAACAAAATTACCGTTCTACAAAAAATATTTTGGAAGCCGCTCAAAAGGTTATTGAAATGAACCCGGAGCAAAAACCAAAAACGCTTTGGACAGAAAATCCGGTAGGAGAAAAAATTATTTTAACCTGCGAACAGGATGAGCGAGCCGAGGGTGAGTTTGTGGCGCGCATGATAGTTAAGCTGGCAACCAATCAATCTGACGGAGAGCTGGAATATCAAAAGGAAGAACAGGACAACAAGCCCTCATTTTCAATTTTAGACCGGTTTATTAAAGCTAAGCGTATGCAAGCTCAGTTTTCCGGCTCTTTTGGTAGGGCGTTGGTAGAACAACTGCCCAAAAAACATGAAGACTTAAAGGAGTATTGTATACTATATCGCACTCACGCTCAGTCCCGAGCAATTGAGGAGGTGTTAATTGAAGCGTCTATTCCGTATCAAATTATTGGGGGGTTAAAATTTTATGAACGCAAGGAAATTAAAGATATTATTTCGTACCTTAGGTTAGTGTTGAATTTTCGCGATTTGGTGTCGTTAAAGCGAGTAGTAAACGAGCCACCACGTGGGATTGGGGATAAGTCTTACGAGATTATACGAGATTTTATTTTAAATTTGCGTTCTTCTTCCGGTGTCATCCAGAGGAGTGTATCCGACGAAGGATCTCTTAAATCGGGAAAGAAGGATTCTCCGGCCTCCGATGCAGTCGGCCTCAGAATGACGCCAAACAGAGAAGGTTTTTTATCAATCAAGGATTTCCGAGTGGCCTTTACCGAGGTTAAGCTTCAACCAAAAGCTTTCACCGCGGCGCAGGAGTTTTTTGCCGTGTTAGAAGAATTGTCCGACTTTAACGAAAAATTCGCTTTGCCGGAATTAATGAGGTTGATAATCAAAAAAACCGGCTATGAAAGATATTTGCGTGACGGCAGTGAGAAAGGTGAATCACGCTATGAAAATATATTGGAACTCATTACCGTTGCCCACAAGTTCCAGAATTTGCCTTGGCGAGAGGCCTTAAACGAGTTTTTGCAGGAAGTCGCTTTGATTGCTGAAATTGACTCCAAAGATGAAAGTCGCGATGCTGTTACTTTGATGACACTTCACAGCGCCAAAGGTTTGGAATTCGACAATGTCTTTTTTGTAGGGTTGGAAGAAGGAATTTTACCCCACAGTCGCAGTCTAATAGACCCGGCCGAGCTTTCGGAAGAGGTGCGTTTGGCGTACGTTGGCCTTACTCGCGCGCGCAAAAGATTATTTTTAGTCTACACCCATAGCCGCCGTGTTTTTGGTAACTTGCAAATTAACACGCCATCACGCATATTAAAGGTGTTGCCTCGCGAGAAAATAGATTATAGAGGTATGGCTAAGGATCATTTTAAGGAAGATGATGGGGAGTTGACGGTGGAAAAGTTCGATTTTTAATCTTTACGGAGTACGGGGGGATCATACGGATATACGGACTAACGATGTTCTAAGTGTGTCTTCCGTATATCCGTATTAATTCCGTATTTCGTAAAGCCAGTAAAGTAAATAAATTTTATGAATTTAGAACAACTTAAAAATCTATTAAAACAACACCACCTAAACCCCAACCCTACCTACGGACAGAATTTTTTAATTGATGAAATTGTTTTGCAGGACATTGTAGACGCGGCAAATGTGTTATCGACCGACGCAGTCTTGGAAATTGGTCCGGGCGTGGGCAACTTAACTAAGCAGCTTTGCCAGCGAGCGGGGTTTGTGTTGAGCATAGAAAAAGATCCTAAATTTTTTCCCATTCTTCACGCCATAAAAAAAGATTATAAAAAGAATTTTCGCTTTGAAATTGCTGACGCTCTTGAATTTGACTTCCAAGATTTTTTTAAAGACGCTGGTTATAAGTCGTATAAGGTAGTTGCCAACATTCCGTATTTTATTACGGGCAAAATTCTAAATATGTTTATGACCGCGGAGTTCAAGCCTTCGTCCGTAATAGTGCTTACTCAAAAAGAGGTTGCGCAGAACATTATTGCCAAGCCGGGGGACTTAAGCGTGTTGGCGATTTCCGTACAGCTTTTTGGACAGCCTAAGATTGTTCAGATTGTTCCGGCCAAAAGTTTTTTCCCAGCGCCTAAAGTTGACAGCGCGGTTTTGAAAATTGATTTATACCAAAAACCTAAGTATGAATTAGCGGATGAAAAAAAGTTTTTTAAAATTCTCAAAGCCTGTTTTTCAGGCAAGCGCAAACAAATTCACAACACGCTCAAAAATAATTTACATTTGGAAAAGGAACAGGTCGCGGAGATTTTATTGGATCTAAAAATTGCTCCCACAGCGCGTCCGCAGGAGCTTACTATAGAACAATGGATTGAACTGACAAAGAAAATCTTGGCGTCATCCTGAGGGAGCGCATCCGACTGAAGGATCTCTTAAACCCAGACAGAGAGATTCTTCGACCTCCGATGCAGTCGGTCTCAGAATGACGCCATCGATGTATTTATTTCAACCGGACTTCGTCTCCGGTTTTTATTTTATTTTTTTCCGTCCAGCCCGAGTTTACTTCCAGGACTTGATTAACAACCGATGGGGGATAGTAAGTTGGTAAATCATTATCCCTTATCTTTAATCCATTATCATCTACAGGAGCCGGGACATTGGCGGTTATTCCCACAATTTTATTTTGGTCAATCCAAATAAAGTCCAAATTAAATTTCATATCTTTCATCCAAAAGCCCGGCGTGCCTTCTTTGTTTCCAAAGTCAAAAAGCATACCTTCATTGTCTGCCATTTTCGTCTTGCCGGAAAGCCCTTGCTCCATTTTTCCCCCTTCGCTGACTACTTCTACATTTAAAATTTGTCCGCCGACTAAAAGCTGATGATTGTAATTCGTCGCGGATGTTTGAGCAGGGGAGTTAGCAGTTTTAAATTGATTACATCCGGCGGAAAAAAATACCAAAATCAGAATAAAGACTGCGCGCTTAAATAATAAATTCATAATGTTAATTTATGGACTGGATCCTGAAGACGGTCTTGGGTCATACAAAATTTAGCTGGATTTAACTGGCGCAGGGCGTTATTATGGACTCGAATATCCTGGTAGGGGCGGATCTCATCCGCCCGATTTAGAGAGAAGATAAGATCTTCCCCTACACCAGATATACTTTGAAATTGCAATTAACCCAGACAATTTGCGTATGACCCACGGTCTTCTCGTGCAGCCCCAGAATACTGCCTTCAGTCATTAAATCGAAATAATTCTTGCCTACATCATACCCTACTTTTTTAGGTCTTGCAAAAAATCTTTAGATGTGATATAATAAGTACATAAGTGAATAAAAGTAGCTAGAAGCAATCCTCCTAAGCTGAAGCTGAGGAGGACAAGAAACAAAAATACAAAATTATTCTAAAAGCCTTTTAATTTATGCCTTTTCAACCAAGGCCTATTTTTCTTGGCAAAACAAAATCCATTACGGCCGCTGGAATAAACATGCGGTAATGGAATAAAATTTATGATCACACACCATCACATTACCAGGGTTTCATATTTAGTTATGGTCGCGTTCGTGTTAACCGCGGGACTGGTGTTGGCAATTTATTCTTCTGTTGAGCCGGCTCAGGCTACACCGGGTATGATTCCATTTGGAGGGTTTATTGTTACGAATGTACCTCTTCCGGTAGGTTTCCCGGCACCAATTTGTCCCCCTCACATTTTAATAACAGATTACACAGGAGGAGTGCCAAAACCAATAGGTTTGACTTTTGGCTCCCTTAGCGACGCTCCCACCTTTGAGTTTTATAATTTATTTACTCCGGGAATAGCTACGGTCGGTGAGTATGAGCCCTTCCCGTTGCCGGATTGTATTACAGCTGGAGTTCCTTATCCTGTTTTTGAAGTTTTTTATAATGTGCCTTACGGCTTGTTTCAAATGGGCACAGGTGACGTGCCGGGGATTTAATTTAAACCTTGGGTAAAAATAAAATATGGATGCGATTAATTCACAAAATTTAAATTTACAAAATTCAGTTCCAATTCACTGGGGGCATTTTGGCATGGTTATGTCCAGTATGGTTTTGCTTTTGGGTATGGCGTGGATGCAGCAGCCCCAGCTTTTTAAATTTAACAAAGTGCCGGCCTTGGTAGAGTATGCTGACGTACCAAAATATTACGCCTATGTTCAGCCGGCAGAGGACAATGTGCCGCTGGTAGCCGGCGCAAATACTAATGACGGACCTTCGGTAATTAACGACGACGGTACAGTGTCGCAAGTTGATATGGGGCAAGTGTTAGGCGCCAGCACAGAGGGTGTGGTACTTTCTTTAGACGAAGTTAAAGTTAATGCAATTCCCGATACACCGGTTGCCATTCAGAAATATTTTGCCGACTCAAAATTAGTAGAAACGGGACCCATAGATAATTCCGATTTTGAGGCCGCCTTGTCTTCCAGTAACCAGGTGTTAATTGATGTTCAGGCCAAAAAATTAACCGGTATAAAAGACGCTTTGCAAAAACTTTCGGTTCCCACGGGCTTGGTCAAACTCCACAAGTTAAAAATTATCCAATATGGCGCCGCTATTGCTGTACTGGAAAATTTTACGCAGGCTGATCAGAATCCGGAATTGGTAGGAAGTAATTTACAAAACTTTTTGAAAAGTCAGCAGGATATAGACGCGGAAAATGCTTCGGTGGCGCAAAAGTATCCCAGCGATGTTCCAATTGAAATATCAGTAACCGCGGCCAGTCCTCAGACAACAGACTTGCCCGACAGCAATGCGCAATAAAATTTTATCAAAATATTTAATATTTTTTTTGGCGGCAGCCCAATTTTTCGGTTTGCCCCTATTTGCCTTGGCGCAGGCAGTGCCCACTTGTGACCCTAATACGGGGAGCAGTTGCGCGGCCGGATATGTGGCCGGGATAACAACTAATACGGGACTCACGGCTACTTTAACAGCGGCGAGCACTGCTAATTTGGCATGTGCCGAAATCGAGCAAAAATATTTTAATACTACCGCCACAAAACAAATTGGTTTTTCGGGGTTGTCATTAATCGGCGGTAGCGGGGTTCAGCTAGCTCAGTATACAGCTGATCTTATTGCTATTGACGGTCCGCCCGGAGACAGTACAGTCCCGCCATTAGGCTTTATTCCATGCAGAAAATTTGTTTTGGGACTTTTAGATAAAGTCATTGCTCCCAATGTTTATATTTCCAATCAGAAGCAAACCATTTACAACGCGGCGAATACGGCTTTGGCTAACTTAAAAGCTAGGGAAGAAAGCATCAAGGCTAAACAATCTAATGCCAGCCAGGGTTTTTGGAAAACTTTGGTATTTAATATTTTGATTAAAACCGCTAAATCAGTCAGTACATCATTATTGACTAAATTGGTCAGTAATTACAAAATTACCAACGCCAAAAAGTATGCGGACTCGGTGGCAACGTTAATGTATGATAACCAATTTTTGCGCGATAATTTTCCGGGCGCCCAGGGCCAGTTAATGGCCAGGGCAATAATGGAGAATCCTTTGTTCAGGTACCAAATCCAGCCCGGGATTTTTGTTGCGGCCGATGCCGCGTTGGGTTTTGACCCCAGCAATTTAAATACCAATGACCCGAATTATTATGCTAAAATGTCAACCGTGGGTATGGCTAATGCCAACCCGTATTTTCAGCATACGCAGTATGTGGGCGGGGTGGACCAGGCCAGAGCCGCTTCACAGTCATTTTCCCAGGCGCATATTGCTCAGGGTAACGGCTACAAAGCGCCGGTAAACTGCGCGGGCAGTTTGGCACAGCAAAAGTCCATTGACGGTCAAGCCAAAGCCGCTAGCGATAGAATGGGCGACAGAAAAGCTTTGCTCGACAACCTCCAGCAGGCCAAGGCTTTAGGGCAGTCGGTTAGCGACGCAGATTTAAAAAAAGCTCAGGCCGATTACGACGCTGCTTTTAGTGCCTGGAATAATTTGCCCTTTACTGTGGCCGGAGCAAACAGCACCGGGCAATCGGGGGCCAATGGCGGTAATAATGTAGAAGGTCAGGCGGCTATAACTATTTGCGAGGCTATTGTTTCTCCCGCAACTTTAATTAATAAAGGTGTGGATCAAGCATTTGAGGCCATTGGCGTGAATATGAAGCAGTATGACAATAATAACCTACCCGGTTACATTAGTATGATTGGTGATGTAGCCTCTCAAATCGGTTCCAGTTTAATTTTTGGCGGCACATCGGCGGCCAAGAACGCTTTAATGATGAACGAATCGAAACTGGTTAATTCCACTGTCGGTGTTGCAGCTGAAGCAGCCGCAGCCAAGACTGCGGAAAATTTGGCCAAGGGAATAAATTTTAACGCTGAAAAAAGTGGCAACTCAGCTGACAGTTACACGCTAAACTGGGATACATTGCAAGTTGAGGAAAAACTTTCAGCCGCGAATTTTGTGACCATATTAGGCGACGGTGTGCCAAAAACAACAGCCTCTTCAGCCGGACAATCTCAAGTTGCTCATTTGGAGTTGTCAGGCTCAACTGAGATCCATACCACAGTGGGCGGAACTTACACTTTGACTGTTTTTGACAAAACCGGCCGAGCCTTAACCCAAAGCACTACGGAAATAAAAGTGGTGGCACCAACGGCGGGTTCAACATCGGGAAGCGGCAGCGGGAGCAGCGGGAATAACAATCCGACCAATTATGTCTGCGGCGGACAGTTTCCTAGTGAGTCTGCCTGCGAAGCGGAAGGCAATCCCGCAAGTTACTGCAACGCAATTTGTGGAACGGTGCAGGGCGCGTTTACTTCCAAACCAATGCTCAACATTCGCGGTTCGCAAACTCCGGTTTCCGTGCGAGGGCAATAATAAGGTCTTTTAAGTTTGAATTTTATCCAGGTACCTTCTAGAATTCCCCGCAGGAAGGTGCCTGGATTTACAAACCGCTGAGCAAAAAATGTTTGGCGGTTTATTTATTGGTAGGAGCAAATAAAAAATATGTAGCGATAGATAGGACTAAAGTCTAAAAATTCCCACAATTGTGGAAAAAATTAGACTTTTTTAAATAGTTATGGTAGGATGTTTGTGGTTAAAAAGAAAAATTTAATGTAAAAATATGCAGCGATATCAAAAATTTGGCGTGGCAAAAAATTTGCATGAAGTTTTGCCGAAAGGCGTTTTAAATTTTACCGATGAGCAAATATCAAAGTTACGCAATGTGGGCGAAGTTCTGTTAGCTCTTTCGGCGTTTGCCGGAATCGCCACCGTGGCTTTAGTGGCACCAAACGCCTTGCAGTTAATCAACAAGCTGCCTTGGGCAAGAAGGACTTACAAAAACTTACTTTCCAAAAATCGGGAGCAGCAAAAAGCCATTGCCCGGGGATTTTACTATATTAAGCAAAACAGTTACGCAGAACTGATTGAGGAGAAAGGGCAGGTTAAAATTAAAATTACTGCCAAGGGCAGAAAGAAAATTAAAGCTATGAATTTTAATTTTCTTTCTGTGCCCAAAACCCAGTGGGACGGCAAGTGGTGGTTTGTGTTGGCGGATATCCCTACTAAGGAATGCAGGTATGCCGCCGATCTGTTTAGAAATAAGCTTAAACAAATGAATTTTTTTCCATTGCAAAGGACGGTTTGGGTTTATCCCAATGACCCTCGGGATGAAATAGATTTTATTTCTTCTCTTTACAAGATTTATGGCTTTGTCACTGTGCTGCAGGCGGCTGTAGTTGATTCTGATGATGAAAAAAAATTAAAAACCCGCTTTAAAAATTTAAAATTAATCTGAGCATTAAATTTGTCGCGTTTAAAAAAGTCTGATTTTTCCTACAATTGTAGGAAAAATCAGACTTTTTTAATTATTGGGTTTTTTAGATGAGAGACGCGGCAATGGGTCATATGGAATTTTGCCAATGTGGCAGGGCAAATAATACCGTTCGACTTTATGGAGAACCTATTATTTACTTTCGCTTAAGCGAAAAATATCTTCTCCATAGAGCCTGCCCTGAGTGAAACCGAATGGGTTCTAGAATATTTTCCGCCATCGCTCAACAATGGTTAAATTTTACCTGGCCCGTGACAATCTCAAAGAGTATAGGCTGCTTCTTTTTGCACGGCTTTTTGCTATCACAGACCATCTATAGCTTGGTGACTTGGGTTTAGCCACTTATTCCAACGATATTGCGTATGTTTAGAGCTGTGTATAAGAAAAATTAATTTTGGTTTTGTTAAAAAATCTCCTTATTTTAGCAGGGGGCAGCAGTTTGCAAAAATTTTTTGTTATTTTTTAAAATTGTGGTATAATTTTTAGGTAAATGTATATTTTTATTGATGAATCGGGCATACACAAGCAAGATGGGAAAAGTACAACTTCTTTGGTATACGTTGAGGTTGAGCATCTTGAGAGCGTGAATAAAAATAACCATCCAATTAATGGATGGTCAGGTGCCGGCTAGTCCTTTTATGTAAAAGACTTTGCCTACGGGCATTTGTTGTCGGTCTCATTGTAAGCAAAACATATACTAGTTTCCTGAGTTGTCAACAGTAAAATTGCCTCTTGTTAAAGGAAAGAATTTCTCGCGAAAATTAACTTTTATTGCCTTGCTTTTGAAATCAAAAATAAAACAGACATTGTTTAATAAATTTTTTATTTGCGCAAAAAATATTGCCGTGCTCGCGGCGGTTTTTGCGGTTTTGGGTGGATTTTTGCTTTTTGGGGTTTCTAAGGCCGAGCCGCAGATGGGGGTAATTAGAAATGATATAATAGTTCCCGTAGCGTCATCAACCGCAGTCGATTTAAACAGCGTCCAGCTTCAACTCGACACCTATGTTAATGGCAAAATGAACCAACCGGATAATTATATAAGGGTTGGGCTAAAAGACGGCATAATAAGAATAGCATCAAAAATAACCCTAATTAGCCTGAAACGCTGTGAAGATTCTTTCACTTGCAATAATTCTACAGTATCTGATTATTTAACAGTTAATAAAGATAAGATTTTTTATTACGGAAGATCTAACGATACAATTTATGGTTTTGCGTCCGGTATTGTAGGGCCAGCTGACAAGCCAACTGCCTGTTCTGAATATGAAAAGTGGTCAAATGGCTTGGTTTCTTTTATGACCTGTAAATTTTCCAATTTAGGCGCACAAATAAATCCGGTCGTTGGTTCAACACACTTAATTATAAAGACAAGTAATACGACTTCGGTTCCCGATGAGGCGGTTGCTTATACAGCCAATTTTAACATTCCAGCAAGTAGTTTTTCTGGTTTGGGAATTACCAGCCCAAATCAAAGATATACTCTGACTCTTTATGAAGGTATTTTAGCTAACTTTAATAGTAATCAAATTATTTTTCCTAATGGCGGCAAAGATATTATTATTGAAACTTACCCAACACAGGCCGAGGCCACAGCAGCGGATGCCCAGGGCAGGCCTGCCGACGTTGTCGGCTATGGTTCGGTGACAGGGTCGGCTCAAGCAAAAAATGAATCTCCCGGCAACTCTATCGCCGGATTAATTACCAAAATTATAGGGACAATTTTGGGCATTTTTCAGGAAATTATTTATACTATTTTCTTTTGGTTAGTTGCGCCGGTTATTCAGGCTATGCTATCTATCCACGTTTATACCGACACTTTTGCCGCGGTAATTTATCCGGGATGGGAAGTTGTCAGGAATATTTGTAACATTTTTTTTATTGTGGCAATAATTGTGATTGCTATGGCCACCTTATTTAGGGTGGAGGCGTATCAGTTTAAGCAGTTGTTGGTAGATTTAATTATTGCGGCGCTGTTGGTAAATTTTAGCCTGGTTATTGCCCAGGTAATTTTGGGTTTGGCCGACACTATGCAGGCGCAATTTTTACCCGCTAATGTAACGGTTATTAGAAGCTTGGCCGGGGATTTGATGGTTAAAACTTACCGTGAAGAATTTTATGGTAAAAATAGCGCTATTGGAAATGGACAATTCTCCAGTATTGTAAAACCTTTCTTTTTTCTGGCTCTCTCTTTAGGCAGTTTTGCCGTATTTTGCGCCATTGCGGTATTTTTGATGATTAGGATTATCGCTCTCTGGCTTTTGTTGTTAATTTCACCAATTGCCTATGCCGTGGGAGTTTTACCCGCTACTGCGCAGTACCGGAGCCAGTGGTGGCAGAATTTTTTGAAGTACGCGTTTTTTACTCCCATAATGGCTTTCTTTTTAAATATGACCGCGATAATTTCCACGGCGTCCAGGCAAAACCCTGTTTTGCAAACAATTAATGATGGATCATTGGTAAAGGATTTAGGCGGTGACAATTTAGCCGGCTTTGTCTTTAAAGTGGCGAGCAATATTTTATTGTTGGTCTTTTTAATCGCCTCCTTAAAAGTAGCCGAAATGGCCGGCATCTACGGCGCC